>NZ_JBFUCN010000042.1:0-30549 GCF_056405195.1 Polaromonas sp. P1_H6 | reverse complement strand
TTAGCGAGACCCCGTCTGGACCGAGCACCGCAGGTTGCCCGTAGCGCAGCGAAGGGACGCAGCAACCAGGGTCGCCTTTTCTTTTGCTTACTTTTCTTTTGGCGAAGCAAAAGAAAAGTGAGTAGCCGCCGGGCTACCCCCGGCCAGCACAACTCAGCAAAAAGCCCCCCCTAAGCACAACCCAGAAAAAAGTTGAATCCACTAACCCCCACCCACCCGTACTCCATACCACCAGCCCCCTCAACCACACCCCACCCCATGAAAACCATCCCCCTACTCGCAGGCCTCCTCCTGAGCATGGCTGCCCAAGCCGACACAGGAAAACTCCTCCTGACCGGCGGCGTCAGCACCATAGAAGGCCCGGCCGGCGGCGGCCTGACGCCCTGGGCCGTGATCGGCAGCAACGCCACGGCGGACGAGATCGGTGGCTCGGCCTACCTGACCCATGTCGGCACCCGCGACTATGGCCTGAACATCTACGGCGCGGCGGCCGGCATCCATGACCGCTACGAGCTGTCCATCGCGCGTCAGGACTTCAACACGCGGGACACCGGGGTGGCGCTGGGCCTGCCGGGGCTGCACCTGAAGCAGACCATCGTGGGCGCCAAGCTTCGCGTGCTGGGTGATGCGGTGCTCGACAGCGACACGCTGGTGCCGCAAGTGGCTGTCGGCGTGCAGTACAAGAAGCTGGGCTCGACCGGGCTGGACGGCACGCTGGCCGCGCTGGGCGCCAAACGTTCGGGTGTTGACGTGTACGTGAGCGCCACCAAACTTTTCCTGGGCCAGGGCCTGCTGGTCAACGCCACGCTGCGCGCCACCAAAGCCAACCAGAACGGCCTGCTGGGCTATGGCGCGACGCTGGGCGGTGATGAAAACCGCTACAGCCTGCAGCCGGAGTTTTCGGTCGCCTACCTGGTCAGCAAGAACATTGCCGTGGGCGCCGAGTACCGCTTCATGCGCAACAAGCTGGAAGGCGCCGGCCGTGCCGCGGGCCTGGGCAACGGCCTGCGCTCGGAAGACTGGAAGGACATCTTCATCGCCTGGGCGCCGACGAAAAACCTCTCGCTGACGCTGGCTTATGTGGACCTGGGCGTGATCGTGCCCGCGACCACGGCCAGCCGCAAGCAGTCCGGTTACTACCTCTCGGCCCAGGTCGCTTTCTGAGCCTCGCCAATCATTCAAGGAGCATCATCATGAAAAAAACACTGATCTGCCTGGCGTTTGCCGCGGGCAACGCGTTCGCCCAAACCGCGCCCCCGCAAAACGACCAGCTCTACAAAGCCTTCGGCGAAAAGCCCGGCCTGGTCGCGCTGATGGACGACTTCATGGTCCGCCTGTTGGCCGATCCGCGCACCGGGCCGCACTTCGGGCCGTCCAACCAGCAACGCGTGAAGGAGCAGTTGGTGGAGCAGCTCTGCGCCCTGAGCGGCGGCCCCTGCGTCTACAAGGGCGCCGACATGAAAAGCGCGCATGCCAACCTGGAGATCAAAAAATCCGACTTCCATGCGCTGGTCGAAGTGCTGCAGCAAAGCATGGACGCCAAGGGCATCCCGTTTCGCAAGCAGAACGAAATGCTGGCGCTGCTGGCACCCATGAACCGCGACATCATCACGCCATCGGAAAGCGGGGCCAAGCCATGAAGGCCGCCACGCGGGGCATGGCCCTTTCCGCACTGCTGGCCTTCAGCGCGGCGGCGCAGGCCGGCAAGCTCGTGGTCTCGGTGCTCGACAAGGACGGCAAGCCGGTGCAAGACGCGGTGGTGGTGGTCACACCGGCCGGCAAGGGTGCTCTCCCTAAAAACCCGCTGCCCGCGCAAGCCACCATTTACCAGGAAAAGATGCAGTTCGTCCCGGCGGTGACGGTGGTGCCCGTGGGGGCCAGGGTTCAGTTCATCAACAACGACGCCTGGGACCACCATGTGCGCAGCTCGCCCGCGGGCATGGGCCAATTCAGCGCGACGAACGCGGGCTTTGAAATGCGGCTCGAAGGCAAGGCCGAGGGCAAGCCCGCGAAGTCCAGCGAGGTAACGCTGGACAAAGCCGGGGTGCTGGGCGCGACCCTGCTGGGCTGCTTTATCCACGGCTCCATGCGCGGCTACCTCTATGCCAGCGAATCACCCTGGGCCGCGAAAACCAGCTTCGAAGGCATCGCGACCTTTGAAGACCTGCCCGAGGGCACGGCCCAGGTGAAGGTCTGGCAGGCCGAGCAGCTGATAGACATCGCGCCGCAACAGGTAACGGTGGGCACGGTGCTGGCCAAAAACGTCATGCAGCTCACGGTGGTGCCGCGGCGGCGCAGGCCCTGACAAGGATCGCTAGCTTCGGCTGTCGTCTTTCCGGGAATCCACCTCCAGCGGCGCCAGGTCGGATGAATAAACCCGGTCGCCGATCTGCAGCGCCCGACCCTTCTCCCAGGCGGCCTCAAAGGCCGCGAGTTCTTCCAGCGTGGCGCGCTCATGGCGCCGCACAGGCGGCCGCGAATCGCCCGCGTCCTGGCCCGCGGGCAGGGGGACCGGCCGGCTGGCCGAGAAGCCTTGGATCTGTTCATTGACCTGCCAGTACACGCCGCTGACCAGCAGGTCGTAACGCGTGGCGGCATTTTTGGCGATGGCCGCCCCCACCTCGGCCAGCCGGGCGGGCCCGCCCTCCCGGTTGTCCAGGAAGTCGGTGGAAAGGTCCACCAGCACGAAGTATTGGTGGCCTCGCTTGTCGTTGCGCACCACGCGGAACTTGTAGCTGGCCGACAGGATGCCGTGGGCCTGCATGGTGACCTTGATGGCCTCGAACAGCATCTCGCGTCGGAACGCCATGCGCTCGTCCAGGTTCATCTTGACCGGCCCCGTTTCAGGACCCGTGGCGTCGTGCTTGGGGCTCTTGCTGGCGCTGAAAAGGTTCTTGAGCACGGACATCTCGGGCCTCACTTTTTCAAGTGTTTTTGGCGGTGAAAAACACGTAGTCGGCGGTATAGCCTTCCTTGACGCGTTTGCCGGCGTCGGCTTGCGTGGCGCAGCCTCGGGCCGGCGCATTGCCACCTTCGGTGTTCAGGCGCTGCACACTGGTGACCGGCGCCATCTTGCCTGGTGTGCCGGCGGATTTTGCCGTCAGCAGCAGCAAGGGGATGTCGCCGGGACGCTCGCCGTCGGCGCGCGCTTTGACCGTGCCCACGGTCTTGCTGCCGTCTAGCGCGGTCCAGTTGGGGCCGGCGCCATGCGTGCCGACTTTTTCGTCTTTCTGGTTGAAGAGGTCCGCCTCGGGCGCAACAAACACCCAGGCCCAGCCACCCTTGTCGGAGGCGCGGCATTCGTAAATCTGCGAACCCACCGCGTGCCAGGTGAAGGCCGCGCGTTCACCATCGGCCGGCTTGAGCGCGGCGGGCACCGGCTTGCCTGTGTCCATTTGCGCGGCTGGGCCGCCGGCGCAGGCGCTCAACAGCAGGCCGGCACACAAGGCGGCGGCGGCAAGGCCGGTGTGAAACCTGGGTGGGGTGGCGGTTGCAATCGGTGTCATGGCGATCTCCTGAGAGGGAGCCCTGCAAATATTGACAGGTCCCCGGGTTAAATGAAAGTAAAAAAGAAAGTAAAAAAGCCCCAACTCCCAGTGCTGGAGGGCTGTGGGCCGGCGCGGCGGCCCGCCCACCAGGGACAAACGACGGCAAGCACCAATTGGATGCAGTTTTTTTTGAAAAAATGCCATTGCCGGAGATGTTTTGCCGCCTGGGCCTAACTCCCTATACTCAGCCGCATGAAACTGGCCTCCGACATGGACACCCGCAGCCTGCAAGCCCTGATCGCCGGCGCGGCGCAAGGCGACCATGGCTGCTTCGCCCAAGTTTATGAACGCACCCATACGCATCTGTTTGGCGTCGCCGTTCGTATATTGGGACAAGGACAGGCGGCCGAAGATGTGCTGCAAGAGGCGTATGTGAGCATCTGGAAAAGCGCAGCCGGCTACCGCAGCGAGGTGGACGGCCAAACCATTCAACCCATGACGTGGCTGATCGCCATCGTCCGCAACAAGGCGCTGGACGCCTTTCGGGCACGCGCGCGCCGCAAGGAAAGCGAGTTGCCCGAATCGGGCGACGTGGACGAAGAAGACAGCGAAAGCACGATGGCACCCGCCCCCAGCGCCATGCAGCTGTTGGAGCAGGCCACCGAGGCCCTGCATATAGCAGGCTGCATGAACGCGCTGGAAGGCAGCCACCGGCAAAGCCTGGCGCTGGCCTATTACCAGGGCCTGTCGCACAGCGAGGTGGCCGCCCAGATGGGCGCGCCGCTGGGGTCGGTGAAAGCCTGGATACGGCGCGGCCTGGAGAAACTCAAGGGCTGCCTGGCCGCGCAAGGAGTGGTGGCATGAGCGCCGCCGGACCGCTCCAAGGCGCGAAGGCCCCCTCGGGGGGCAGCGCAGCGGCTTTGCCGCAAGCGTGTGGGCTGTCATGAGATACACCCACCCTGAATTGCTCGAGCACCTGGCCTCCGCCTATGTGCTGGGCACATTGGCCGGCGGCGCACGGCGGCGCTTTGAACGACTGCAGCGCGACCGCGCCGATGTGCGTGTGCGTGTCACCCAATGGGAGGCGCGCCTGGGCCAGCTGGCGATGTCTGTGCCGGCGCAGCAGCCTTCACCCCGGGTGTGGGCCGCGATCGCGGCGCGCACGCAGCCCGCCGGCACGCGGCATGCGCAGGGCAAAGCCGGTTGGCTGGGCTGGCTCAAGCCGGCGGGCTTTGGTTTTGGCGGCCTGGCCGCGGGCGTGATCGCGGCCAGCGCGTTCTTTGTCGCCATGCCCACCCTGTTCATGTCCAGCGACCAGCTCGCGATGCGCTCGGGCGAAAAGCTGCCGCAAAGCTATGTGGGCCTGCTCACCGACGCCCAGGGCAACGGCAAGCTGCTGGTCAGTTCGCTGCGCCACGGCAAGACCATGACGGTCAAGGTCATAGGCCCGATCACGCCGCCCGCCAGCGGAAAGCTGGTGCTGTGGGCCGTGCCGGCCAACGGCCCGGCGTTTTCGCTGGGCACCGTGCCGACCAGCGGCTCGGCGGTCTCCATGCTGCCCGACACCTCGGAAAAACTGCTGTCCAAGGTAGGCAAGCTGGTCGTCACGCTGGAAACCGAGGCCAACCCGGCCAAACCCGGCGAGACCGTGGTCTTCAGCGGCAATTGCGCCAAGCTGTGGTGAACAGGCCGGCGCGCGCAGTGGCGGTTTTCTTCACGGTCCTGCTGCTGGCCTACCTGGCCATTTGCGCGGCGCTGTTTGTGTACCAGCGTTCGCTGCTCTACTTCCCGCAGCCCCGCCTGGAAGGCAGCCCGGCGTCCACGCTGCACCTCAAGGTTAGCGACGCGGATCTCGTGCTCACCGCCCGGCAGGCGACAGGGCCCAAGGCCCTTGTTTACTTCGGCGGCAATGCCGAAGACGTTTCGGCCAACCTGCCGTCTTTCGCGCAAGCCTTCCCGGATCACGCCATCTACCTGCTTCACTACCGGGGTTATGGCGGCAGCAGCGGTAGCCCCACCGAGGCGGCGCTGCAAAGCGATGCCCTGGCCTTGTTCGACCACGTCAGCAAGACGCATGCGGACGTCACCGTAGTCGGCAGAAGCCTGGGCTCTGGTGTAGCTGTCTGGGTCGCCAGCCAGCGGCCGGTGTCGCGCCTGATCCTGGTGACGCCCTACAACAGCATCCAGGAACTGGCCGCGCAGCGCTTTCCCTGGTTTCCCATCTCCTGGCTGCTGGTCGACAAGTTTGAATCCTGGAAGTACGCGCCCAAGGTCACGGCGCCCACGCTGCTGATTTCCGCTGAACACGACGAGGTCATCCCGGCGGCCAGCACCGGGCAGTTGCATGCGCGCTTCAACAAAGGCACGGCCGCGCTCAAGATGTTGCCGGGAACCTCGCACAACACGATCTCGCAGCATCCGCAGTACCTCGTGCTGTTTCAATCGATGCTGTGACCCTCGGCATCCCCTGGCAGGCATGGATCACACCGCATTCACGACCCAGGGCTTTGCGCTTGTTCCCCAGGTGCTGGGCGGTGCCGAATGCGAGTCGGTCGCTTCCCGGCTTGCGGGTGTTTCGCCGGACTCAGCCGGAACACGCGGCCTGCTGTCGCAAGCCTGGTGCCAGGCGCTTGCGGCATCGCTGCATCGGCACCCCTTGCTGGCGCCGCTGGTTCCGGCTGACTTCGTGGCCGTGCAGTGCACCTTCTTCGAGAAGTCGGCATCACGCAACTGGCTGGTGCCGGTGCACCAGGACATGAGCATCCCGGTGGCAGCCCGCGTGGAACACGCCGGCCTGGGCGGTTGGTCGGAGAAGGAAGGCGTCCTGTACGTCCAGCCGCCGATCGAGCTGCTAGAGCAACTGGTGGCCGTGCGTTTGCACATCGATGCCTGCGGCGCCGAGGACGGCCCCCTGCGGGTCATCCCTGGTTCCCACCTGCAGGGCAGGATGGAAGCGCAAGCCGCCGCGGCGGCCCGCCAGGTCCAGGCCGAAGCCGTCTGCACGGCGGAGCAGGGAAGCGTGATGGCCATGCGACCGCTGCTGCTGCACGCCTCCTCCAAATCCACGGGAAACAGCCGGCGAAGGGTGTTGCACTTCCTGTTCGGGCCGCGCACACTGCCTTTCGGCCTTCAATGGCCGCAAGCGGCCTGAGCCCTTACAAATAAATACGAGTTCGGCTGCATCCAATTCTCCAGTCATGCCGTTTGTATAAGGTGCTGATTCGCAGCGCATCCAACTTAGTCAGTAAGCAAGCAACATTCAAGGAGCCCGACATGAACGCTTTTTCCATCCGTAACTTCATCGCCCTGCCCGTCATCGCCCTGGCTTTGGCCGGCGCGGCCATCGCGGCCGACATACAGACCACGCCGGTGCAGAACGCGCAGATCGACGACTTCGCCGCCGGCAAGAAAGCCATTGACGCGAAGAACTGGTCCGAGGCCGTGAGCAGTTTCAACAAGGTCGTGGCCAAGAACCCGAAGAATGCCGACGCCTACAACTACCTCGGTTATTCGAACCGCTGGTTGGGCAAGTACGACGAGGCCTTTGCCGCTTACGGCAAGGCCCTGGCGCTGGACCCCAATCACAAGGGCGCGCTGGAATATTCGGGCATCGCCTACCTGAAAACCAACCAGAAAGCCCAGGCCGACGCCCAGCTCGCCAAGCTGCAGGCCATCTGCGCCGGCTGCGAAGAAACCCGTGATCTGGCCAAGGCTGTTGCGGAATACAAGCCGGCTGCCAAGTAACAAGCGCTCAAACACCCTCCTGGCATCGTCGTGCTGCCGGGAGGGTTGTGAGTTGCTGGAGATGCGCGGCTTTCGATGATCCGAAAGAGACAAAACAATGACAAATGCTGATCGCCTCAAATACCTGCGCGTCGCCCTGACGCTGACAGGCCTCATCTTTACTTTTGCCTTTTGGCCGCTCACCATCGTCTGGCCTTCGGGCTGGGCCTGGCATACGGAGGGCCGTTCGCACTACCTTGAGATGATGATAGGCCTGTACGCAACGCTGGGTGTCTTCCTTTTGCTGGCGGCCCGCAACCCGCTGCTGCACCGCAGCCTCATCTGGTTCACCGTCTGGTCCAGCGTCGTGCACGGCGGGATCATGGCGGTGCAGTCCTTCAGCGGCCACCACACCATGGGCCATCTTTGGGGTGACGTGCCGGCGCTGTTTGTGGTGGCAGCCGTGCTGGGCTTGTTGATGCCTCGCGAAACCTGAACCGGAAGAACCCCATGACACACCCCACTTCGCGAACGCTGGCATCCGCCCTGCTCTTGCTCGCCGGCCTGGCCTTTTCCGCCTGGGCCGGCGCCGCCAACCTCTCGGTGCTGGTGCTCGACAAGGAAGGCAAGCCGGCGCCCGATGCGGTCGTGGTGGTCGTGCCCTCGGCCAGTACCGGTGCAGCCCCAACCCCGCTGCCCAGCCAGGTCACGATTTACCAGGAAAAGATGCGCTTTGTACCGGCCGTCAGCGTGGTGGCCGTGGGCGCGAAGGCCCAGTTCGTCAACAACGACCCGTGGGAACACCACGTGCGCGGCTCGGCCGCCGGCGCGGCACAGTTCAATGCCGCGGCGGGCGAAGGCTTTGAGCTGCGCCTGGACGGCAAGCCCGAAGGCAAACCGGCCAGAACGGCCGATGCCACGTTCACCAAGGCCGGCGCCGTGCTGCTGGGCTGCCACATCCACGGCTCCATGCGCGGCCACGTGTATGTGAGCGAATCACCCTGGGCCATTCTGACGAATGCCGAAGGCGTGGCGCAGATCACGCAGCTTCCCGAAGGCGTCGCGCAGATCAAGGTCTGGCATGCCGACCAGTTGATAGACATCGCGCCGCAGGCTTACACCGTGACCGCTTCGCCGGGGAAACTTACGCTGCAATTGAGCGTCGTGCCGCGCCGCCGGCGGATCTAAGGGAAGAAAGGCGACACGCCGCCGCAGCCATGACGACACATGCCTGACATGTCCGGCGGTTAAAAACCGCAGACACCCATCATCAGGATACGTTTTCATGCTGCATGCCAATCGCCGCGGTTTTGTCATGGGCCTCGTGGCCACCGCCTCTCTCACCGCGGCCAATACCCAGGCCCAAACCCAGACCACCGCCCGGAGTCTTCCGCCCCTGCCGGCGGGCAGTGCGCAAGCCATGGCCACCGATCGCGGCTACTGGGCTGCCGTCAGGTCGCTCTACACCGTGACGCCCAAAACGGTGAACCTGGAAAACGGCTACTGGGGCATCATGGCCGACCCGGTGCGCAGCGAGTACCAGGCCAAGACCGACATGGTGAACCGCGAGAATTCCTACTATGCGCGTTCGCAGTTCGACGGCGATGCGACCGAAGCCCGCAAGCTGCTGGCCGCCGCCGTGGGCGCCGCTCCGGGGGAGATCGCCTTCACGCGCGGCGCCACCGAAGCCCTGCAGCTGCTGATAGGCGGCTACAACAAACTCAGCGCGGGCGACAGCGTGCTGTTTTGCGACCTCGACTACGACTCCATGCAGTACGCGATGAACTGGCTCAAGGACAGGCGCGGCGTGAACGTGGTCAAGTTCAGCATCCCCGAGCCCGCCACGCGCGAAGCCGTGCTGCAAACCTACCGGGAAGCCCTGGCCAACAACCCCAAGGCCAAACTGCTGCTGCTCACGCACGTCAGCCACCGCACGGGGCTGGTAATGCCCGTGGCCGAGATCGCCGCGATGGCCAGGGCCCGCGGCGTGGACGTGGTGCTGGACGCCGCGCACTCCTGGGGCCAGATCGACTTCAAGGTGCAAGATCTCGGCGTGGACTTCGTCGGCTTCAACCTGCACAAGTGGATAGGCGCACCCGTCGGCCTGGGTTTTATGTACGTCGCCAAAGGGCGGCTGCCCGATATAGACCGCGCGATGGCCGACGAGGACTGGCCGGCCGACGACATCCGCTCGCGCGTGCACAGCGGCACCTCCAATTTCGCGGCCCTGCTGACCCTGCCGAGGGCGCTGGCCCTGCATGCGGAAATCGGCCCCAAGGCCAAGGAGCTTCGCCTTCGCTACCTGCGCGACTACTGGGTCGGCCGCGCCCGCGAACTCAAGGGCGTCGACATCCTGACGCCGGACCAGCCCGGCATGGCCGCGGGCATCACCTCTTTCCGCCTGGCCGGCAGGACAAAGCCGGACGACTACAAGGCGCTGGTGGCGCAGCTGCGCGACAGCTATGGCGTGCTGACGGTGCGCCGCACCGGCGTGGCCAAAGGCCCCTGCATACGTGTCTCCCCGGCGCTCTACACCACCGAGGCCGACCTGGACCGGCTGGTCTCGGCCCTGAAAACCCTGGCCGCGGCCTGAGGCGCGGTGGCCGGGGCGGCCCGGCCTGTCACGAGGGCTTGCAAAAAAAAGCGTTTGGCGTCGACCCTGACGGCTTGCGGCCGTTGACAGAAGCTTTCACGAAACTTACATTGAAGCTTCCGCACGGAGGCTTTATGTCCGATCCCTCTGATCCTTCCAACGCACCCACACCTACCCGGTCGCCCTACTGGCACCACATCACGCTGGCCCAGTTCCAGCGCCTGAAGGACTGGCGCGAGGTACAGCGAGCGGCGCACCCCCTCGAATGCCAGCTCTGGGAAGCGGTGCTGACAATCTGGCTCATGGGCTGGACGGGCTGGCTGCCGGCTTATACCTTTGACGCGGCCTGGGCCTACCCGCTGTGCGCGCTGGGCGTCCTGGCGCCGCGGCTGTATGTCTATGCAAGAGCGCGGGCGCACCTGGCGCGGCGTCTCAGGTGTGACTGGCTGGACTTGGTCGCCTGACCCGGTCTGACTTAGAGTGGGGGCATGAACGCTCCCACCCCACCCTCCCTGACCTGCTTCACCCTTACCACCACCGGCCACGTCGCCCACCTGGTGCTGAATCGCCCCGAGGCGATGAACACCATGCACCCGCTGTTCTGGCGCGAGCTGGACGCGGCGCTCACGCATCTCCATAAAACCGGCGAGGCACGCGTGCTGGTGATCTCCAGCACCGGCAAACACTTCAGCGCGGGCATGGCGCTGGAGACCTTCGGCAGCGGCATCGCCATGGACGACCAGAGCCCCGAAGGCCGGGCGGCCATCTTCGACCTGCTGACGGACATGCAGGCCACCTTCACCAAACTCGAGACTTTGCGCATCCCCGTGATCGCGGCCATCCAGGGCGGCTGCATAGGCGGGGCGGTCGACATGGTGACGGCCTGCTGCCTGCGCTACGCCACGGCCGACGCGTTTTTCTGCATCCAGGAAATCAACATCGGCATGGTGGCCGACGTGGGGACGCTGCAGCGCCTGCCCAAGCTGCTGCCGTTGGCCGTCGTCAAGGAACTGGCCTACACCGGGCGACGACTGCCGGCGGCCAGAGCACTGGGTTACGGGCTGGTCAACGAGGTGTTTGATTCAGCGGACGCCATGCTGGCCGCCGCGATGCAATGCGCGAACGAAATCGCCGCCAAGCCGCCGGTGGCGGTCTGGGGCAGCAAACAGGCCATCCATTACGCGCGCGACCACTCGGTGGACGATGCGCTCCGGCAAATGGGCTGGCTGCAGGGTGCGATCTGGAGCAACGCGCATGTGCGCGAGTCCGTGATGGCCATGAAGGAAAAGCGCGCGGGGCAGTTCCCCGGGCTTACGCCGCTCAAGAACTTCAGCGAGTTCGGGCAGTAAACCGGGGCGTTCTTACTGCCGTGCAGTGCGTATGCTGGGCGGCAGCGCCTGCGGATGGCTGGTGCGGAACGGGTTGATGTCCAGCCCGCCGCGCCGCGTGTAGCGCGCGTAGACCGAGAGCTTCAGCGGTTTGCAGCGCGTCCAGATGTCCATGAAGATGCGCTCCACGCACTGCTCATGGAACTCGTTGTGGTTGCGAAAGCTCACCAGGTACTGCAGCAGGCCTTCCTGGTTGATCTGCGGGCCGGCGTAGCGGATCTGCACGCTGCCCCAGTCGGGCTGGCCGGTGACCAGGCAGTTGCTTTTGAGCAGGTTGCTGGTCAGCGTCTCCTCGACGGGTGGCTCGTCGAATTCGGCGAACAGCAGCTCGGGCGCGGGCTGGTAGTGGATGCACTCCACGTCCAGCCGGTCCAGGTTCAGGCCATCAAGCTCGTGCACCGGCTCGCGGTCGAACAGCTCGGGGCCCAGGGTCTTGATGCCGACGCCCATGCCCACCACGGCGTTGAGGTCGGCGCGAATCCGCTCGCGCACGTCGCGCGCATCCGCGAACCGCGTGTTGTTGAAGCTGTTGAGGTAGAGCTTGAAGGACTTGCTCTCGACGATGTTGGGCGATTCGCAGGGCACGGTGATCTGGGCCAGCGCCACCTGGGGCTTGCCGCGCAGGTTGAGCCAGCTGAGTTCAAACGCCGTCCACAGGTCTGCGCCGAAAAAAGGCGGCGTGCCGGTGACGCCGATTTCGGCGCGTTTGCCTTCGCGCGGGATGGGAAACAGCAGCGAGGCGTCGTACTGGTCGATGTAGGCCGAGGGTTTGCCGAGCTGGGATTGTTCAGGGGTGTTCATGTCCCCATTTTCGCAGCTAACCGCACCGCGCAGCGAAGGGCCGCCCCGAGCAAGCGACGGCCCCCTCGGGGGGCAGCGAAGTACACGAAGTGACGAGCGTGGGGGCTCTATTTTTCAGCTGTGGGCCTTGAAGTGAGGGATCAGGTGCGCAAGCAGACACTCCACCACCCCCGGCGGCAAATCATGGCCCATGCCTTCAATGCTTTCAAAACGCGCACCCGGAATGCGCCTGGCCGTGTCCTGGCCGCAGGCCATGGGCACCAGCGGGTCGGCGCTGCCGTGCAGCACCAGCGTGGGCGCCGTCACCCTGGCCAGCGCCGCGGCGCGCGTGCTGTCGGCGGCAATCGCCACCATCTGGCGCACAACGCCCTGTGGGTGGAAGCTGCGCTGCGCCGCCGCAGCGACTTTCTCACGCAGCTCGGCATCGGGCGTGGGAAAACCAGGGCTGCCGATGGCTTTCAGCAGCCTGGCGGTGTGGTCCACGGCGGCCTGCACGCCCTTGCCGGCCGGACGGCTCAGCAGCACGCGGGTCACGGCCGGGCTGGCTTCGGGCAGGCCGCGCGCGCCGCTGGAACTCATGATGCTGGACAGGCTCAGCAGCCGCGAAGGCGCGAGCACCGCCAGGCGCTGCGCGACCATGCCGCCCATGCTGACACCCACCACATGCGCTTTGGCGATGTTGAGCGCGTCCAGCACGCCCAGGGTGTCGGCGGCCATGTCTTCGATGCTGTAAGGCGCGCGTATGCGCCAGCCCAGGCGGAACTTGAGCCCCTCCCAGAGCAGGCTGGGCGTGCCCAGGTGGTCGAAGTGCTGGGACAAGCCTATGTCGCGGTTGTCAAGGCGCACAACGCGAAAACCCGCATCGGCAATCGCCTGCACCATGGCCGGCGGCCAGGCGATCAGCTGCATGCCCAGGCCCATGATGAGCAGCACCACGGGGCGGCCGGTGGTGTCGCCGGGGTGGGTGACTTCGATTTCAATATCGATCTGGTTGGCTTTGATTTTCATGGTGGATTATGGTCCCCGCCCCAAGCACACTGATCATCCGGTTTTCAATCTGCGTAAATCTGCGAAATCTGCGGATGAACTCTTTATCCACAGATTTCGCAGATTTACGCAGATTAAGACATCATGATTTGAAGTCTTCGTTCAGCCTATAGAGATAAGGGATGAAGTTCAAATGAATTCCCTTTCTCGGAGCCACTTGGTGGCAATCCACTTCTCGCCCGTTTTTACGGGCTCGCCACCGTGCAGCGTCAAGCTGGCCGGATGCGCCAGCGCATAGCTGAAAAATACCGCACTGCCGCGCTGCGGCCGCACGCGAAGGCCTATGTCGGGAAATACCGTGGCGCCGCCTTCGTCAGGTTCCTGCAAATACATGATCAGGCTGGCCACGCGCTGGCCGCCGCGGCGCAGGATGGCCGCGGTGCCGGGCTCGCCGGGGTCGAAGTAGTCGTAGTGCGGTTTGTACTCGGCGCCGCGCCGGTAGCGCAGCACCTGCAGGCCTTCGCCGTTCTGCACCGGCCAGTTCAGCAGCTTGGCGATGCGGGCCTCGATGCGGCTGACCACCTCGTTCTCGCCGCGTGTGTAGAACATGCCGTGGCTGGTGCGGTCGTGGTTCAATTCTTCGCCGCCGGTGCGGATGTCCACGGTCAGCGAGCGCGCCAGGCGCGGCTCGGCCGCTTCCATCAGTGCCTCGCATTCGGCCGTGCTGAGCAGGTTGCCGAAGACCCAGAGTTCGGGCGCGCTGCGATGCTCACTCACCGTCACCCATTTGTCGCCCGCGTCCACCATGGCGCCGGAGGCATCGGCCTTGACCCAGGGCACGGCCTGCGCGGGCTGCGGTATCGCGGCGACGGGCGCCGGCAGGCCCAGGGCCTGGTTGGCGGCGGCCGCGTGCCAGCCGGCATCCAGCAGCGCCTGGAAAACCTCGTGCGGCGTGTAGCCGGCCGCGAGTTGCGCCGCCACCCAGTCCTGCATCTCGCGCGTGAGGGTCTGGGCTTGCATGGCGGGCTGGCCGGGTGAGTGGCTGGGGGCCGTTCAGGCGGCCTGTGCGCGCCGGAACACCAGCCGGTCGGGTCCGGAGGCCTTGGGGTCGAAGCGGTAACCCTCAACGTCAAAGCCTTCAAGTTTTTTGACCGTGGCAATTTTTTTCTCGATCGCGTAGCGCGCCATGAGGCCGCGCGCGCGCTTGGCGAAGAAGCTGATGACCTTGTACTTGCCGCCCTTGAACTCCTCGAACACGCAACTCACCACACGCGCCTTGAGCGCCTTGCGGTCCACGGCCTTGAAGTACTCCTCGCTGGCCAGGTTGACGATGACGGGCGAGGTGTCGGCCGCGGCGCGCTCATTGAGGTAGGCGGAAATCTGCGAGCCCCAGAACTGGTAGAGGTTTTTGCCCTGGAGCGTGGCCAGTGCCGTGCCCATTTCGAGCCGGTAGGGCTGCATGCGGTCCAGCGGCCGCAGCACCCCGTAAAGGCCGCTCAGGATGCAGAGATGGTCTTGCGCCCAGGCGAGCTGCGCCTCGTTCAGTGTTTTGGCATTGAGGCCGCCATACACATCGCCGTCAAAGGCCAGCGCGGCCTGTTTGGAATTTTTCGCGGTGAACCTGGGCGACCAGGCCTGGTAGCGCGCCACGTTCAGGCCGGCCAGTGCATCGGAGAGTTTCATCAGCGTGCCGATCTGCTGCGGGGTCCGGGTCTTGAGCACGTCAATCAGTTGGGCTGACTGGCGCGTGAAGAGGGGTTGGGTGTGGGTGGCGACGTGCGGCGGCGTGTCGTAGTCCAGCGACTTGGCCGGCGAGATGAGAAACAGCATGCTTGGAATTGTTGGAGTAAGGGCGAACCCCCCACTTTACGACAGCCGGGCTGAGGTACGGCCCGCAGCCCGCAGAACCCTTGAAACCCTCTCGAGAGCTGCTCCTAATGCAGGTCGCTGGCCAGTGATGCCAGGGTTTCCGCTGCGATCGTCGTATGCGCCGGGTAATGCGTGTGGTCGCAGCCCAGCTTGACACTGGCGCCGGCCTTGACCGCCGCGCACATGGCCTGGTCCAGCTCGAAGCGCACAAAATGGACGGCCGAGGTTTTCTCGTCATTTTCACGGTCCATGTCCTCATCGGCGATCGCGTAGACACGCGCATGGCCTTCGACTTCCACAAACATGCGGTCTTCCACGCCTATCAGCCGCGCCAGTTCGCGTTTTCGCTCGTTGACGTCGGGGTACTCCAGCATCAGCGTGCCCTTCCAGTTGCCGCCGTCGGGCACCAGCGGGGCATAGGCTTCGATCTCTTGCTCTATCCCTTCCTCTTCAAAGATCTTTTCCACGCGCAGCATCTCCTGGATCTGGTAGCGGATGCTGGTTTCGCTTTCAAACTGCAGGTTGATGTGCTCCCCCAGGCGTACGCTGCGCAGCTTGCGGTGGGCGATGATGGCGGCCTTGTTCTCCTTGCGGTATTTGCTGTAGGCCTCCAGGGTCATCAGGGAATCGCGGGTGATCTTTCCGGTGGTCTTCATGGCGGCGTCCTCATGGCTTACTTGAGGCCGTAGGCCGTGCGTATCAAAGTGAGCGGATGCTTTTGCGGCGGCGCGCCCAGGCTGTTGACCTCAAAACCCTGGGCGATGTGGTGGCCGCCCAGCGGACAGTCGCTGCTGATCACGTCGGGCAGGCCGCCGTCCTTGTGGCTGGCCATGGCCTTGAACAGCGGCTTGCCGATCTTCATGGCTTGCTGGTGGTAGGGCACCTTGACGCCGAAAGTGCCGGCATGGCCCGAACAGCGCTCGTGCGTGTGCACACTGGTGCCGGGCACCATCTTGAGCATCTCTTCGGTTTTTTTACCGATGTTCTGCACCCGGCCGTGGCAGGGGATCTGGTAGCTGACCTTGCCCAGCGGCGTGCTGAACTCCGTCTTGAGCAGGCCGTCGCGTTTGCGCGCCATCAGGTATTCGAACGGGTCCCACATGTGCTCCTTGACGAGCTGCACCTCGGCATCATCGGGGTACATCAGCGGCAGTTCCTGCTTGAACATCAGGGTGCAGCTGGGCACGGCGCTCAGGATGGCGTAGCCGTCTTTCGCGTACTTCACCAGTATCGGGATGTTGGCCTCCTTGCTGGCGTTCACCGATACCAGGTCGCCGAGCTCCAGCTTGGGCATGCCGCAGCATTTTTCCTTGTCGACCAGCACATAGGGCACTTCGTTGTGGTCCAGCACCTTGAGCAGGTCGTGGCCTATGCCGGGCTCGTTGTAGTTGATGTAGCAGGTGGAATAAATCACCACCTTGCCGGGTGTCTTGGCGCCGTCTTTCACCGCGTGCGGCGGTGATTCGGGCGCGCCGGAACGGAACTTCTTCGTGGCAAGGTCCGGCAGCCAGGCATTCTTGTCGACGCCCAGTACTTTTTCCATCACGGCGCGCGCCGGTTTGGTCTTGTTGACAGCATTGGCCACCTGGACCACGATGGGGATGCCGGCGAACTGGCCGTGCACGTCGGTGGACGATAAAAACCTTTCCCCCGCGCCGACTTCGCCTTTCTTGAACTTGATGGCTTTGGCGCGCAGCATGGTGTGGGGGAAGTCGAGGTTGAACTCGTGCGGCGGCACATAGGGGCACTTGGTCATGTAGCAGAGGTCGCACATATAGCACTGGTCGACCACCTTCATGTAGTCCTTCTTGTCCACGCCGTCGACCTCGCCGGTCTTGCTTTCGTCGACCAGGTCGAAGAGTGTGGGGAAAGCGCCGCACAGGCTCACGCAGCGGCGGCAGCCATGGCAGATGTCGAAGATGCGCTCCATCTCGTGGAGGGCCGCGTCTTCGTTGTAGAAGTCAGGGTTTTTCCAGTCGATCGCGTGGCGCGTGGGCGCCTGGAGGTTGCCTTCTGTGGCCATGCTTGCCTCTTCTTTTGAATCTCAGGTGGAGTTTGAGAAAGGACTCTCGTACGGAATCTTTTCCAAAACCCGCCACGCCTTGCGGCGCAGCGAGAAGTCAATTAATCGACCAGCTCTGCTAGAGCCTTGGTGTAGCGATTGGCGTGTGAACGCTCAGCTTTTGCCAGGGTCTCAAACCAGTCGGCCACTTCGTCGTGGCCTTCGTCGCGCGCGGTCTTGGCCATGCCGGGGTACATGTCGGTGTACTCGTGGGTTTCGCCGGCCACGGCGGATGCGAGGTTGTCGCGCGTGGCGCCGAAGGGCATGCCGGTGGCGGGGTCGCCGCATTGCTCCAGCCATTCGAGATGGCCGTGGGCATGGCCGGTTTCACCTTCCGCGGTGGAGCGGAACAGCGCCGCGACATCGGGCTGGCCTTCAACGTCGGCCTTGTTCGCAAAATAGAGGTAGCGGCGGTTGGCCTGCGATTCGCCGGCAAATGCGGCTTTCAGGTTCTCTTCCGTCCTGGAGCCTTTAAGAGCAGCCATGGAAATCTCCTTCGTGGGTTGATGGATGAACAAATCGCCAATGCTTCAAGCCAAGCCGCAGATGTCCAGCGCGAGGACTGAAGACTAGGGCCTGTTAACGCTATTTATGCAAGATGCGTTGCGAGTCAAAAAGGCCTTGAGCAAGGCGCAAAACGCAGGCGGGGTGAACCCCGTCAAGGCTTTGCAACGCCGCGCAAGGCCTTTTTGATCGCAACCCGGAGGGAATGGGGTGAGAAAGGCGCCACTCGGCGTTGCGCTCCTAGTCCAGACGCCCAGTCTGGACGTCGTCGCGCGCCTTGATTGGCGCCTTTCTCACCCCATTCGCATTTGCATAAATAGCGTTAACAGGCCCTGAAACACCATAGACCTGTTGGCGGCAATCGTCTAATTGCCGGAATCAATGCATGAAATTGATAAAAGCTATAAATACGTAAGCATTAATAACAACCATCAATTGCAAGCCGCGCCGTCATAGCGCTTCCGCGCTGGAGAGCCGAGGCTGCGCTCCTCATAATTACGTTATGGTAGATTGATTACGAATAGGTAAACAAGACAAGAGGCGCAGCCCATGCCCGAGACAACACCCATCCATAACAATCCGCCCGCCACCCTGGCCGCCGCTTTCACCAATGGCTATGAGTTCGCCCAGGGCGCGGGCTACACCCTGCCCGAATACCCCTTCGTCGAGCCGCCGGAGCTGCGCACGGGTGAGGTCAAACGCCACGCGGTCGCCATCGTGGGCGGCGGCATCACCGGGCTGACGCTGGCCTGCGCGCTGGCGCAGTACGGCATCAAAGCCGTGCTGCTGGACGAGGACAACACCGTGGGCGTGAAAGGCGCCTCCTCGCGCGGCATCTGCTACGCCCAGAAAACCCTGGAGATCTTCAAGCGCCTGGGCATTTACGAGCGCATCGCGGCCCGAGGCGTGCAGTGGAGCGTGGGCCGCACCTTTGCAGGCAGCGACGAGGTCTACGCCTTCGACCTGCGCCAGCAACAGACACACTCGCTGAGCCGCCAGCCGCCGTTTATCAACATCCAGCAGTTTTATGTCGAGGGTTTCCTGGTCGAGCAGCTGTACAGCCCCGCGCCTGAAGACCGCCTGGTTGACCTGCGCTGGAACCACCGCGTCACCGGCATCGAGCAGAACGAGGACTTCGCGACGCTGCGACTGGAAACCCCGGCCGGCTCGTATGCGCTGGAGGCTGAGCACGTCATCGATTGCAGCGGCTCTCGCAGCCCGTTGCGCGCCTGGTGCGGCGCCACGGTGACAGCGCAGCAAGGAGACGACCGCTGGTGCATTGCCGACGTGCGTTTCAAGAACCCGCCGCCGGTGGAGCGCCACACCTGGATAGAAGCGCCCTTTAACGAAGGCCGGGCCGTCTGGCAGCACCTGATGGCGGACGGCGTCTGGCGCATCGACTACCAGATGCCGCCGCACGCCAAACCCGAAGAAGTCAGCCGCGAGGACGTAGTGCGCGCCCGCCTCAAAGCGCAGTTCAAGAGCCAGGCCGGTCAGCTGCTGGACGACGGCGACTACGAGATCGTCTGGGTCGGCCCCTATGCCTACCGCAGCGAATGCCTGGACAGCCTGCGCCACGGCCGCGTGTTTTTTGCCGGCGACGCGGCCCATGTGATGAGCCCCTTTGGCGCGCGCGGCGGCAACTCGGGCGTGCAGGACGCCGACAATCTGGCCTGGAAGCTGGCGGCCGTGCTGCAGGGCCGCGCAGCGCCCGCCCTGCTCGACAGCTACCACCACGAGCGGCACGAGGCGGCCACGCACAATGTGCGGGTCACCAACCGCACGGCGCGCTTCCTGCGGCCGGCCGACGGCGCCGAAAGGCTGTTCCGCACTGCGGCGCTGAGCCTGGCGCGCGAGCATGTGTTCGCGCGGCAACTCGTCAACACCGGCCGCATGTCCACGCCCAACCACTACACACGCTCGGGGGCCTGCGGTCCCTCCGGCGGCCGCGCGACGCAGAACGTGGGTTTTGCCTGGCCCGGCGGCCGCCCCGGCGAACTGCTGGACCTGCTGGCCTGGGCCCAGGGCCGTTTGCTGCTGCTGGCCTTTGGGGATGTCTCCGCCGCCGCGCTGGCGCGCTTGGCGGCGCTGTCGGTGGAAGCCGGCATCCGCTGCGTGCAGGTGGTCGGCCCCGGCGAAAAAGCCACGGCCGTGGAACACGTGATTGACGACCAGGGCCACCTGCAGGCGACCTGCCACGTTTTCGGCCACGCCTGGGCGCTGCTTCGGCCCGACGGCCATGTCGCCGCCACCGGCGAGAGCGTGGACGCCTCGCTGGTCCACGCGGTGGCCGCCGCGCTGGGCGCGTCCACCGGAAAGGACATCGCATGAAACCCGACAGCCCCCTGAGCACGCGCCTGCATTTCCAGGACGCGGATGCGTTTTACGAATGCCTGCTGGACGCCCACCAGGGCCTGAGCCGCGAGGAATCCGAGCTGCTCAATGCCAGGCTGATCCTGCTGATGGCCAACCAGCTGGGCGACACCGCGGTGCTGCGGGCCTGCGTGGCGGCAGCGTGCAAGACCTGAAAACTTATTCACACCACGCAATACCCTTCCCGGAATGAACCCTTGCCCTCCCCGTTGGGGTGCAATCGGGATGAGTGGGCCGCCCGGGAACGCGACATGGGCTAACGCCCATGCAAGGGCCTGGGTGGCTCAATCGCCCGATTTCACCCCAACGGGGAGGCAAGGGCGGCCTAGTCGAATAAAATCAGGGTAGTTTCACCCAACCCAAGGCGGCATCCCCTCGATGCCGTTTTTCATTGCCCCCATGACCAACGCTGCCGCCCCCGCCCCTGCCGATACCGCCACCCCCGCCGCAGAGGCCGTCAAAGTCCCGACACCGGGGCTGGACAGCCTGGCCAAATCCTTCGAGCCGGCCGCCATCGAGAGCCGCTGGGGCCCCGAATGGGAGCAAAGCGGCCAGTACGAGCCCACGCTGGACGCGGCCAAACCCTCGTTTTCCATCCAGCTGCCGCCGCCCAACGTGACGGGCACGCTGCACATGGGCCACGCCTTTAACCAGACCATCATGGATTCGCTCACGCGC
This sequence comes from Polaromonas sp. P1_H6, assembly GCF_056405195.1. Classification (NCBI taxonomy): domain Bacteria; kingdom Pseudomonadati; phylum Pseudomonadota; class Betaproteobacteria; order Burkholderiales; family Comamonadaceae; genus Polaromonas; species Polaromonas sp. P1_H6. Next base: position 10,083 of record NZ_JBFUCN010000042.1, on the reverse strand, counting down.
TACCACCGCATGCGCGGCCACAACACGCTGTGGGTGCCCGGCACCGACCACGCCGGCATCGCCACGCAGATCGTGGTGGAGCGCAAGCTGCAGGGCGAAGGAAAAAGCCGCCACGACCTGGGCCGCAAAAACTTCGTCGCCAAGGTCTGGGAGTGGAAAGAAGAGTCCGGCACCACCATCACGCGCCAGATGCGCCGCATGGGCGACTCGGTGGCCTGGAAGCACGAGTACTTCACCATGGACCCGAAGATGTCCACGGTGGTCACCTCGACCTTTGTGCAGCTCTATGAACAGGGCCTGATCTACCGCGGCAAGCGCCTGGTGAACTGGGACCCGATCCTCAAGTCCGCCGTGTCCGACCTGGAAGTCGAGAACGAAGAGCGCGACAGCTTCATGTGGCACATCGAGTATCCCTTCAGCGACGGCCCGCAGAAAGCGGCCGACGGATCGCCGCTGCGCGGCATGCACATCGCCACCACACGGCCCGAAACCATGCTGGCCGACGGCGCGCTGGCAGTGCACCCCGACGACGAACGCTACAAGCACCTGGTCGGCAAGATGGTCGACCTGCCGCTGTGCGACCGAAAAATCCCGGTGATCACCGACGACTATGTGGACCCGGCCTTCGGCAGCGGCGTGGTGAAGATCACCGGCGCGCACGACTTCAACGACTACCAGGTCGCGCTGCGCCACGACCTGCCGCTGATCACCATCTTCACGCTGGACGCCAAGATCAACGAAAACGGCCCGGTGCAATACCAGGGCCTGGACCGTTATGACTGCCGCAAGGCCGTGCTGAAAGACCTGGAAGAACAAGGCTTCCTCGAAAAAGCCGTGCCGCACAAAAACATGGTGCCGGTTTGCGCGCGCACCGGCGCGGTGGTCGAGCCCATGCTGACCGACCAGTGGTTTGTCGCGCTGAGCAAGGTCAGCGAACAGGACCCGACCGGAAAATCCATTTCGCAAAAAGCACGCGACGCCGTGAGCAGCGGCGAGGTCAAGTTTGTACCCGAGCAGTGGGTCAACACCTACAACCAGTGGATGAACAACATCCAGGACTGGTGCATCTCGCGCCAGCTCTGGTGGGGCCACCAGATCCCGGCCTGGTACGACGAAGACGGCAAGGTCTATGTCGCCACCAGCGAGGAAGAGGCGCAGAAGCAGGCGCCCGGCAAAAAGCTCACGCGCGACGAAGACGTGCTGGACACCTGGTACTCGTCTGCGCTGGTGCCTTTCTCGTCGCTGGGCTGGCCCGAGAAGACCAAAGAGCTTTCCCTGTTCCTGCCCTCCAGCGTGCTGGTCACCGGCTACGACATCATCTTCTTCTGGGTCGCCCGGATGATCATGATGACCACGCACTTCACCGGCCAGGTTCCGTTCAAACACGTGTACATCCACGGCCTGGTGAAAGACGCCCAGGGCAAGAAGATGAGCAAGTCCGAAGGCAATGTGCTGGACCCGGTCGATTTGATCGACGGCATCGAGCTCGCCCCCCTGCTTGAAAAACGCTCGCAAGGCCTGCGCAAGCCCGAGACCGCGCCGCAGGTGCGCAAGAACACCGAAAAGGAATTTCCCGACGGCATCCCGGGCTACGGCGCCGATGCGCTGCGCTTCACCTTCGCCTCGCTGGCCAGCCTGGGCCGCAGCATCAACTTTGACAGCAAGCGCTGCGAGGGCTACCGCAACTTCTGCAACAAGCTCTGGAACGCCACGCGCTTCACCCTGATGAACTGCGAAGGCCAGGACTGCGGGCTTGAAGAGCACAGCAAAGAGCAATGCGCGCCCGGCGGCGAGTTCCACGGCTACCTGAGCTTCTCGCAGGCCGACCGCTGGATCTCATCGACCATGCAGCGCGTCGAAGCCGACGTCGCCAAGGGCTTCGCCGACTATCGCCTCGACAACGTCGCCGGCAGCATCTACCAGTTTGTCTGGGACGAGTTCTGCGACTGGTACCTTGAAATCGCCAAGGTGCAGATCCAGACCGGCAACGACGCGCAAAAACGCGCCACGCGCCGCACCCTGATCCGCACGCTCGAAGCCATCCTGCGCCTGGCGCACCCGGTGATTCCCTTCATCACCGAAGAGCTGTGGCAGACCGTTGCGCCCATCGCCGGCAAGACCGGCAAGTTCATCGGCGTCGCACCCTATCCGCAAAGCCAGCCCGAGAAGATCGACGAAAAGGCCGAGGCCCACGTCGCCAAGCTCAAGACCCTGGTCGACGCCTGCCGTAACCTGCGCGGAGAGATGAAGGTCTCGCCGGCCACGCGCCTGCCGCTGTTTGTGGTCGGCGACAACGCCTTCATGACCGGCGTGGCGCCCGTGCTCAAGTCGCTCGCCAAGCTCAGCGAAGTCAGGGTCTTCGACGACCAGGCCGGCTGGGCCGCCGCGGCACAGTCCGCACCGGTGGCCATCGTCGGCGAAGCGCGCCTGTGCCTTTTCATGGAAGTCGATCTGGCGGCGGAAAAGATGCGCCTGCAAAAGGAAGAGGCTCGCCTGACGGGAGAGATCACCAAGTCCGAGACCAAGCTCGCCAATGAAGCTTTCGTCAGCAAGGTACCCCCGGCCGTGCTGGAACAGCCGTTCAACGGGGCTTTTTTGTGGGCGGCCGCGTGTTCAGCGGATCATGAACTCTGGCTCGGACCATTGGGAGGGTGTTACGCCACCCGGCAAATCCAGGCCCATGGAACCGCTGGGCAACTGGTCCATGCCGCTGTGCGGCACCGAGCCTATAGCCTCATGCATGCGGTGCGCCACATACCAGCTCGAGCGCAGGCGCGCCTCGCGTGTGTGCGAGCCCAGGCGCGGCGTGACGAATAGGTTCTTGAGGCCCTTGAGCGGCGAGGTGTCGCCCAGGAAGCTGGCTTCGGCGCCGTCCAGGATGCAGGCCTCGATGCGGCCGTCGCACAGCGCCGCGGCCAGTGCGGCTTCGTCGAACAGTTCGCTGCGGCTGATGCCTACCCACAGCTGGTTGCGCCTGCAGGCGGCCAGCAGTTTTTCATTCACAAAGCCGCGGAAGCGCGTGGCGTAAAGCATCTGCACCGAGACCGCGTCGGCCTGGCTGACCAGTTCGGGCAAGGACACCGGCTGTATGCGCAGGCGCTCCCAGATCGGCGCCGTGTGGTGCACCGCCGGGTCGTAGCCTATAAGGCGCACGCCCAGGCCGTTCAGCATGCCGGCCAGCGTGTGCGCCGTCGGCGCCAGGCCCAGGATGCCCACGGTGCTGCCGTGCAGCTCCCGGCCCATCTGCGTCGTCGGATGGCGGCGCCCCATCAGGGCCGAGACCAGGCCGCGGCGGTACAGCAGCAGCAGGCTGCTGAGCAGGTATTCGGCATTGGAGCGCACATTGGCGCTGCTGGCATGCACGACCTTGATGTCGCGTTCCTTGCAAGCCTCGAGGTCGGTGTTGTCCGTGCCCACATGCAGGCGGCCCACGGCCTTGATTTTGGGCAGGAAGTCAAGGAATTCTCGCGTCACCACGGTCTGCCGCGGAAACACGATACCCTTGGTCTTGTAGGCGATCTTGCGCAGCGAAATCAGGTCGTCGGCGAGTTCGGGGTGGTAGCCCACGCTGTGGCGGGTCTCGAGCCAGGCCATGGCCTCGGGCACCAGCGCGTCAAGAAGTAAGATGTCCACCCAGTGAGTCCTTTTTTCCCGCAGACCGCAATTCGCGCGGATTGACCACGTCAAGTCGGGCGTTTGTCCGACCTGAAGCGATGTATCAACAACGCAACACTCTAGTCTTTTCCCCGATCAAAGTCGATGCAAAAATTTACATTACACAAAGCAGTGTTCCCGGTGGCCGGTCTCGGCACCCGGTTTCTACCGGCCACCAAGGCCCAGCCCAAGGAAATGCTCCCCGTCGTCGACAAGCCCTTGATCCAATACGCGGTCGAAGAGGCTTACGCGGCAGGCATCCGCCACATGATTTTTGTGACAGGACGCAATAAACGGGCCATAGAAGACCACTTTGATACTGCTTACGAGCTTGAGAACGAACTCGAGGTAGCCCAAAAGCACAAGCTCCTGGACCTGGTCCGCTCCGTCCAGCCCGACGACATGAACTTTTCCTATGTGCGCCAGCCCCGTTCCCTGGGCCTGGGCCATGCGGTGCTGTGCGCCGAGCACCTGGTCGGCCAGGAGGCTTTTGCCGTGCTGCTGGCCGACGACCTGATGGTCGGCCCCCAAGGCGGTAAATCCGTGCTGGCCCAGATGGCCGAGCAGTTCAAGGAAGTGCAGCAGTCCATCCTGGCGGTGCAGGAAGTGCCGCAGGACCAGACGCGCCGCTACGGCATCGTCGCCACCGACGGCGCCAGCACCGGCCTCATGAAAGTGAAGAAAATCGTCGAAAAACCCGCGCCCGAAGCCGCCCCGTCGCGCATGGGCGTTGCCGGCCGTTACATCCTGACGCCGGCCATTTTTGAGCACATCCGCAGCCAGAAGGCGGGCGTGGGCGGCGAGCTGCAGCTCACCGACGGCATTTCAAGCCTGCTCGACAAAGAGAGCGTTTATGCCTTTCAGTACGAGGGTAAACGCTATGACTGCGGCAGCAAGGAAGGCTTTCTGGAGGCCACCGTCGAGCTGGCGCTGCAACACCCCGAGGTGGGCGTGCACTTCCGCAATTACCTCGACAACCTGCAGATCGGCTGGTCGGGCCGGGAACGCCGCAAGCAGGCTTGAGCGGCTTGCGGGTTTGACGGTCTGGCGGCTTGGCGTCGCCTTCAGCGGCGCTTGAGTACGTGGATAAAGTCGCTGCCGGCGACCTGCTGCTCGACCAACTCATTGCCCGTCTGCTTGGCAAAAGCCTGGAAATCCCGGGTCGAGCCCGAATCGGTGGACACCACACGCAACAGCTGGCCGCTCAGCATTTCCGTCAGCGCCTTTTTGGCTTTCAGGATGGGCAACGGGCAGTTCAGGCCGCGGGTGTCGAGTTCTTTGTCGATGTTCATGAAAATCCTTGGGTTGCCGCGATTTTAAGCAAAGCGCAATAGCCCTTTAACGGGCTTTACCCGAGGCGGCGCGGCATGCCCGGTCCTATTCCGTCCTCTTCGCCCATTCCACAAATTCCGGCTCATGCCCCCGCGTGCGCAGCCAGTCGGCTAGCGCATAGCCCGTGCCGGCGGGCCAGCACTTGAGCTTGTCCAGGTCATAAAGCCGGTAATCCACCAGCTCCGGCGAGAGGCTGACCTCCCCCGTGCAGACCGCGTGGTAGGCAATGATGATCTGGTTCATGCGCTGGAAGTCGTAGACGCCGATCAGGTCCAGCGAACTGGTTTCCAGGTTGGTTTCTTCCTTGATTTCGCGCTCAATCCCGCCTTGCGGCGTTTCGCCGGCTTCCATAAAGCCCGTGATCAGCGCATACATCTTGCCCGGCCAGGCCGCGTTGCGCGCCAGCAGCACCTGGCCGTGGTATTCAATCACGGCAGCCAGCACCGGCGTCGGGTTGTTCCAGTGGGTGAAGCCGCAGGCCGGGCAACGCAGCCTGGCCTTTTCGCCGCCGTCCTCCATCTGCGACACCATGGCAAGCGGCGTCGCGCAGTTCGGGCAAAACCGGAATTCATGGGTCATGGTGGGGGATCAAGGTGAGAAGGAAGACAAAAGAAAAGAAACGCGCCCCGCTTACCAGGGTTTCCAGTTTCGAACGCGCATCAGACGGGTAAAAAGAGAGCCGGCCCTCAAGCCGGAAACACTCCAGTAGACAGGTAACGATCGCCCCGGTCGCAGACCACAAATACGATGACCGCGTTTTGGACGGTCTTGGCGATCTCCTGCGCCACCCAGAGGGCGCCCGCGGCCGAGATCCCGGCAAAGATGCCTTCCTCGCGCGCCATGCGCCGGCACATGTCCTCGGCGTCGGCCTGGCTCACCAGCACGAGCTCATCGACCTGGCGCGGGTCATAGATCTTGGGCAGGTATTCCTGCGGCCATTTGCGGATTCCGGGGATGCGCGAACCCTCGCTGGGCTGGGCGCCGATCACCCTGATGGCGGGGTTTTTCTCTTTGAGGTAGCGCGAAACCCCGGTAATCGTGCCCGTCGTGCCCATGGCACTGACAAAATGTGTCACCTTGCCTGACGTATCTGTCCATATTTCGGGCCCGGTGGTCTCGTAATGGATGCGCGGATTGTCCGCATTCGCGAACTGGTCCAGCACCCGGCCCTTGCCCTCTTTCTGCATCTGGTCCGCCAGGTCGCGCGAGTATTCGATGCCCGCGCTTTTGGGCGTCAGGATCAGTTCCGCGCCAAAAGCCTTCATGGTCTGGGCCCGCTCGATGCTCAGGTCCTCCGGCATGATCAGGACCATCTTGTAGCCCTTGATCGCCGCCGCCATGGCCAGGGCAATACCCGTATTGCCCGAAGTGGCTTCGATCAGCGTGTCGCCCGGTTTGATGTCACCGCGCTCCTCGGCGCGCTTGATCATGGAGAGTGCCGGCCGATCTTTGACCGAGCCGGCCGGGTTGTTGCCTTCAAGCTTGCCGAGGATCACATTGCCCCGTGCGGCGTTCTCGGCGGCGTAGATGCGTTGCAGCGCGACCAGAGGCGTTTTGCCAATCGCGTCTTCAATGGTGGGATAGTTCATGACCACACTGTGCCATAATTTGAGGCTTCGCTCATTCCAGCCCGGGTGGTGAAATTGGTAGACGCAGGGGACTCAAAATCCCCCGCCGAAAGGCGTGCCGGTTCGATTCCGGCCCCGGGCACCACGGCTCTTCAGTCGTGGAGAACATCACGCTGCGCCATTGGCCTGCCACAAAATGGTGTTCCCCGATCTCTCTTGAATGCTTCGACGCGCTTGAGCCAAATGATGAGCCAAGGGCACCCATCTTGGGTACCAACAACCATGTGTTCCATGACTGAGCAAGCCGGCACAACTGCGTTGCTTGATTGAATACGCGTCCCTCTAGTAGTCCCTCTAATACCTCGCCGCGAATGGTCCGGCGAAGTTTTGACCCTGCTGCTTGCAACACCATTCAATAAAGCGCATTCTTCCAGCGCGGCCCGGCCCTTTCCCCAATCTGTGCCCCACGCCCCTCGCCGCGCCAGGAGTCCGTCATGTGCACCCTGCATTTGCGTCATTGGCTCTACCTCCTCCTTTCAGGCACTTTGCTGCTGGGCACGGCCCACGCGGCCACGCCACCACCGCCGCCTGCGCAGGCCATGATGGACGCGCTGAACCGGGCCACAACGGCGGTGGTGGGCGTCAAGGTCACGGCGACGGAAGACGCTCGCTCGGCCGAGACGCTGGGCCTGCGGCGTGCCGGTTCGGGCGTGCTGATCAGCCAGGACGGGCTGATCCTGACGATCGGCTACCTGATGCTGGAGGCCGAGCAGATCGAGATCGTGACCCAGGACAACAGGACGCTGCCGGCGCGCGCCGTGGCCTACGACCTGGCCACGGGTTTCGGCCTGCTGCGCCCGCTGCTGCCGCTGCGCAATGTGGCGGTGGCGGCCCTGGGCAGCAGCCGGGATCTGCAGCCGGGCGAGCCGCTGATGGCAGTGACGGGCCCGCAGCCGGACGAGGATGGGGACGTGAGCATGACGCGGCTGGTCAGCCGGCGCGCGTTCTCGGGCAGCTGGGAATACCACATTGAATCGGCGCTGTTCACCAGCCCGCCGGTGCTGGCCAGCGGCGGCAACCACAGCGGTGCGCCGCTCTTCAACCAGCGCGGCGAGCTGATGGGCATAGGCTCGCTGTTCGTGTCGGACGCGACGGGCGAGAACCGCCGCCTGCCGGGCAATATGTTTGTGCCGGTGGACCTGCTGCGCCCCATCCTCGCGGAGCTGCAGCGCGCGGGTTACAGCGCCAAGAGCCGCAGGCCGTGGCTGGGTATCACCTCCAACGACCAGGGCGGGCGCATACAGATCGTGCGCGTAAGCAAGGAAAGCCCGGCGGACCTGGCCGGGCTGTCGGCGGGCGACGTGGTGCTGGCGGTGGACGACGCGAAAGTCGCGACGCTGGAAGCCTTTTACAAAAAGCTCTGGGACCACGCCGCACCGGATGCGGAAATCCGCCTCACGGTGCTGCAGGGTGCCGAGATAAAGACCATCGTGCTGCGCGGCCAGGACCGCATGCAGACGCTCAAAAAGCCGCCGGGTATCTGACCGGCGCCACGGCGCTATGCCGGAAGCGGCGCCGTGCGGTGCAGGTTCTTGCCTATCGCCTGAAAGTGCAGCGCGGCGGACGGCGCGGTTTCGGGTTCCGCGTCCAGCTTGAACTCATCGACGGCGGCCTGCAGCTGCAGCGTCTGCTCGGCCAGCGAGGCCGCGGCGGTGGAGGCCTGCTCGACCAGCGCGACGTTCTGCTGGGTCGCCTTGTCCATCAGCACCATGGCCTGGTTCACGTGTTCGATGCCGTTGCTTTGCTCGACCGAGGCGGCGGAGATCTGCTCGAGCAGGCTGCTCACGCGCTTGACGGCCTGCACGATGTCCTGCATGGTGCGACCGGCCTGGCCGACCAGCTCGGAGCCGTTCTCGACATGCGCCACGGAGTCGGCGATCAGCGCCTTGATTTCGCGCGCGGCTTCGGCGCTGCGCTGGGCGAGGCCGCGCACCTCGCTGGCCACCACGGCAAAACCGCGGCCCTGCTCGCCAGCGCGCGCGGCTTCCACGGCCGCGTTGAGCGCGAGGATGTTGGTCTGGAAGGCGATGCCTTCGATGACGGCGATGATGTCCACGATCTTTTTGGAACTGCCGCTGATGGCCGCCATGGTGTCGACCACCTGGGCCACCACCGCGCCGCCTTGCTCCGCGGTACCCGAGGCGGTGGCCGCCAGCCCGCTGGCCGAGCGCGCATGCTCGGCGTTGAGCCTGACGGTGGAGGTCAGCTCTTCCATGCTGGAGACGGTTTCTTCCAGCGAAGCGGCCTGCTCCTCGGTACGCCGCGACAGGTCGGCATTGCCGGCGGCGATGTCGCCGGACGCCAGGGTGATGGAGTCGGTCGAGGCCTTGATGCGGCTGACCAGGTCGGTCAGCGTGTCTTCCATATCGCCCAGCGCGCCCAGCAGCCGGCCGAAATCGCCGCCGCGTTCGGTGGAGAACTCCTGGCTGAGGTCGCCGGCGGCCACGGTTTCGGCGATGTAGATCGCTTCATTGAGCGGCTGCGCAATGCCGCGGCCCAGCCGCCAGGCCACTGCCGCGCCCACCAGCAAAGCGGCCAGCGCCAGTCCCAGCATCCAGCGCTGCGCCGATGCGATGCCGCTTGCCACAGCCTCGCCGCCGGCCTTGGCCGCCCGTGCCTGCAACTGGGCCAGCGCGACCAGTTCCTGCTGCAGCCGCTCCAGCGCGGGGCCAGCCTCGGCCACCCAGGCGCGAGAGGCCCCGTCGCGGTCGCCCGCTTCGAATTGCCGGGCCGTTTTGGCAAGCGCCTGGGCATGGGCAGCCTGCGCGCCGCGCACGCCGGCCAGCAAGGCTTTCTCTTCGGCAGGCGGTGCGCCGGCCTCCAGCACCGCAAGTGCGTCCGCCATGTTCTTGTCGCCGGCCGCCAGCTGCCGCCGCGCGGCGGCCGCCTGCGCCGGATCGCCCGTGAGGGACAGTTCCAGGGTGGCGCGCGCATTGGCCTGCGATGAAGCGGTCAGCGCCGCCACGGCGCCCGCGCGGGTCCAGGCGTCGCTGCTCAGATCACGGCTGAAGGCGCCGGCGCCTGTCAGCTGGCTCAGGCCCACGGCCAGCAAGCCGCCGGTCAGCAGCAATACCAGGCCAAAACCCGCGCCCAGCCGCGTGCTGATCTTTAAATTGTCCAGTTGCATGGTGTTGTCTCCTGCAAGCCGCTTCCGTCTGAAGGCGCGGGAGAGGCCAAGCTCATGCACGGTATCAAGAAAAGTTCGGGCGCTTGTGCCCGAACAAGACGCAAAAGAGGGCTTTATTTATTGAATTGACAGGGGTTGGTGGCCGGGTCTTGCTCCGGTTGTCCGCGCTTCCTCTGTTCTCTTTGCTGAGGGTTGCTGGCCGGGAGTCGCCCGGCATGCGACTCACTTTTTTTGCTTCGCCAAAAAAAKTAAGCAAAAAAAGGCGACCCGCAGTCTGGGTCCCTACGCTTCGCTTCGGGCAACCTGCGGTGCTCGACTACGGCGGGGTCTCGCGCAAACTCG
>NZ_JBFUCN010000041.1:0-31426 GCF_056405195.1 Polaromonas sp. P1_H6 | reverse complement strand
AGCAGCGTGAGGTTTTCTACATTGGCGCCCAACGTGTAGTTGATCGCCGAATAGACAATATCCGTGCCCTGGTTGAGCTGCTCGACAACAGTGTCGCCGGCGTTGTCCACGACGTAGACGTCGTCGCCCAAACCACCCACCAGGGTGTCGGCACCGGCACCACCGTCGAGACGATTGTCCGCGCCGTTGCCGGTCAGGCTGTCGTTGCCGCTGCCGCCAATGGCATTTTCGATCGTCACACCGCGTGCGATTGAAATATTGTTGGTCATCCCGGCGCCATCCGAGAAGCTGCCCGCGACCAGCGATATCCGTGACCCGGTGGCGTACCCGGACAGATCGAGGGTGTCATCGCCGCCGGCATCGTAAATGCACAGGATGGGCGCCGTATTCCGCGAAAAATCATAGACCGAACCGGCCAGGCTGGAATGAAAGCCGTAGACGGTCGCATCGCTGCGTGTGGTGAGGTTGGCGCCATAAAGCGACTGGATCGCCAGGATGTCGTCCATCAGGGGGGTTTGAGCATAAAAGCCGGCGTGCTGCGCGCCGGTAGTGCTCGCTGAAAAATAAGACATGATGGTGTACTGCTGGCTGTCCTGCATGTACGCTGCAGCCGCCGCGCCGCTGCCGTTGTAGCTTCCCGGGTGGGAGAGGCCGAGCGCATGCCCGATTTCATGCCCATACGCCATTGCGCCGTACTTTCCAAAAATGGGCGTTATCAGGTTTTTGGTTGCCAGGAAGTCGGGAAATGTGTTTAGGTTGTCGCCCCACAAATCGTTGAATACCACGCTCGCGGAAGCCAGTACATTTGCCCCTGCCAAACCAATTGAGGTATCCGCGTACGAAATATCTTCCCGGGTCTCATTTGAAAAATTGATGTTTGCTGGTGCACCGTCGCCGACACGGGTAATCCGGGTGGCAATAAGGTCGTTCCACGCATTCATCCAGTAACCGGCCATGGACTGTTGGTTGGCAGTGAGGTGCCAATATGCAGCGCCGTCGGAAACGTAAAAGTTGTATGTGATCTCGCTTCCAGCCCATTTCAAACCCAATCCGTTGAAGGTCAGGGCAGTGGCAACTTGAGCATCATTAAAAATTGGGGTTGTGGGCATGACATTCTCCTGGGTGTAGATGAAAAAAATTGCACATCGTGATCGTGGTCCGGATGCACAACGCAGCAACACCCGCCAGCCTGTATCACCCTGTCGCCATGCGTCAATGGCGGTCATGAGCCATCAATACACACAAACGCATTAACAAAACCACTATCCTGGCCGGAGCTTAAATACAAAACCAAGCCTTCGACTTACTTTCGTCACTTCTTTGTCCGCAAGAAGACAAAGCCGTAACCGGCCCCAGCAGGAAGGCGCCCATGCGCTGGAAGAAAAGTGAAAGAAAGGGGAGAAAGCGTGATGGCGACGATGAGGAGGTGAGCCGCATCGATTGACTGCGCGTTCAGATCGGAGCGTCGAAACAAGCAAGAGGCTTAGATACCCAGCACGGCGGAAAGAAAAGGGCTCAGTCCGGGCGGAACGCTCGGCCGGGCGATGAGCCGATCAGGAAAGCAGGCCTACAAAACATCCGCCGCCGACAAAGCCGGCGTCTCGGCGATCCGCGCCGAAATCGCACGGCAAGCCTCCAGCAGCGGCGCGACATAAGCCTCCTCGGGCTCCGCCTTCTGGCGGAACATCAAGGTACTCACGCTGATTGCGGCAACAGGCGCCCCGAGCCCGCCGCGTATCACGGCGCCATAACAAAAAATTCCGGCTTCGTGTTCCTCGCCGTCGATCGACCAGCCGCGCTCCTGCGTGAGCTCCAACTGCTTGCGCAGGTCGACCAGCTTCACCAAAGTGTTGTCGGTGTAGCGCGGCAAAGGCAAACCCCGCAGCAGCGGCTCCAGCACGGCAGGCTCCAGCGCCGCCATATAAGCCTTGCCGACCGCCGTGGCATGCAGGGCCACGCTGGTGCCTATGCGCGAGGCCATGCGCACCGCGCTGGGGCTTTCGAGTTTTTCGATGTAGACCATGGTGTGGCCGTTGGGCACGGCCAGGTGCACGGTCTCGCCGGTGATATCGCGCAGGCGCTTGAGTTCGTCGACCGCCGCCAGGCGCAGGTCTGAACGGCCCCAGCTGCGGCTGGCCAGCTGGATCAGGCGCGGGCCCAGCGCCAGCAGCGCGCCGCGCTCGTTCTCGACCAGCAGGCGCTCGGCCACCAGGGCCGCGACGATGCGGTGCACCGTGGGCCTGGGGTAGCCGCTGGCCTTGACCAGCGCGCCGACGTTGAGCGGCTGCTCCGAATCGGCCACGAGTTGCAGCACATGCATAAATTTCGAGAACGCGGCCGTGCCGGCGACCTGCGACGGGGCGGGCTGCGCCATCACGACACCATGTAGCCGCCGTCCACCGGCAGGATCACGCCGGTCATGAAGGCGGCCGCCGGCGTGCAGAGGAACATCGCGGCCTCGGCCACGTCCTTGGGCGTGCCCCATCGGCCCATGGGCGTGCGCGCCAGGATGGGGCCGGCGCGCGCCGGGTCGTCCTGCAGCGCCTGGGTGAGCGGCGTGGCGATCCAGCCGGGCGCGATGGCGTTGACTCTGATGCCGTCGGGTGCATAGGCAATCGCCAGCGATTTGGTGAGCTGGGCGACACCGCCTTTGCTGGCCGCATAGCCCGGCACCAGGCCGCCGCCGAAAAAACTCAGCATGGAGGCGGTGTTGACGATGCAGCCGCGGCTGGCCTTGAGGCGCTCGCGCACGGCGGTGCACACGCGCATGGTGCCGGTGAGGTTGACGGCCAGCACTTTTTCGAAGACCTCGAGGTCGTGCTCGGCGCCGCGCTGGATGATGCCGGCGCAGTTGAACACGATGTCCAGTGTGGCGATGCCGGCCAGCGCCGCGTCCAGGCTGGCCGCCGAGGTCACGTCGGCCTGGAGCACTTCGACGGCGGCATCGAGCGTGCCGTCGCCGCCGCCCAGCCCCAGTGCCGTGACTTCGGCGCCCAGCGCCGCGAGGTGGTTGGCGATCACGGCGCCTATGCCTTGCGTCGCGCCAGCGACGAGCGCGCGTTTGCCTTTGAAGAGTCCGGCCTGGTAGGTCATGCGTAGTTCCTGAAAAGATACAGCCGCGCTCAGCGGATGAATTGTTTGGTGTAGTCGGCGCCCAGCCCGACGGCCTCGAAGTGCTTGTTGCACATCTCGATCTTGGTGAACACGTCCTCGTAGCCCATGCCCTTGCCGTAGGGGTCGGTGTAGTACATGACACCGTTGACCTGGAAGTAGGTGATCATTTCCTCGACGTCCTCGGGCACATAAAGCGTGTGGGTTTCACCGGGCGGCTCGAACACATAGCTGCCCTCGGTGGCTTCCCAGTCGTGCTCCAGGTAGCGCCAGCGGCCCTTGAGCACAAAGCCGTGCACCGCTTGCGGATGGCGGTGGCGGCTCAGCACGCCGGACTTGCGCACACGCAGCAGGTTCATCCAGTAGCCCTGGCTGGCATTGAGGCACAGCGGGCGGAACCAGACGTTCTCGGCCTGCGGCACCCAGAGCCGTTCATCAGTGGGGATGGCGTGCTGCACCACGATTTCCGGCCGGACGTCCGGCGGGTTCGGGTATTGATAAGGCATCAGAGGCGTCTGGTCAGGGCTATCGACGGGCATGAGGTTCGTCCATACAGTGGATAAGCGTCCATGTTATCGAGATCAATGCCACGATGCCCACTTCGGCGCGCCAGTGACGCTCGCCGGTTCCAGCGAGGCCGAGCGCGCCTTCGAGGCCGCCGACAGCCGCCGTCAGGACGCTGGCCAAGTCGTCCAGCAACGGCAAACTGTGGGCCCTCTACGCGGCGCCGGTCGAGAAACTCAGGTCCGCCTGAGCCCTGTTTCCCCTGGGGGCCTAGTCCATCAGGTCGGCCGGCACCTTGCCGCCGTTGGCCGCCAGCTTGTTCATGACCTGCTTGTGCAACCAGATGTTCATCGTGGCGCTGTCATTCATGTCGCCCGTGTAACCCAATTCCTTCGCCAGCTCCTTGCGTTCGCCGAGGCTGCTGTCCAGGTGCAAGAGCTTCATCAGGTCGACGATGGAGGTCTTCCAGTTGAGTTTCTCCGGGTTCTTGCTGGCCATGCCATTGAGCAGGGCTTCGACGTCCACTTGCTGCATGGGCGGCGTTACGGGTGCCGGGGCAGGTGCTGCGGGTGCTGTGCCGGCGGGCGCGGCGGCGACCGGTGGCACAGGGTCGGGCGTTTGCAGCGAGGGAAATATCTTGCCGAAAATTTTGCCGAGAATGCTCATGGTGCGCCTCAGAGGTGGAGTTGAAAAATCCAGCCTAACACCGGGATGTGACGGTTCTTGTCAGACGTCACGCCAATCACGGGCATTGCGGCGCGGCGCTCAGGGGGTCGACGCACCCACACGTTTGAGCCCCGCTTCGCCGGCCCGCGCCGCCACGTCGGGTTGCCACACGACCTGGTCGTCCACGGCATAGAGCCAGCACTTCGATTTCGCTTTCGCGCACGCCTGGAAGGTCGCGGCCATTGCCTCGGGTTCGCCGGCGTTCAAATACCAGCCGCCTTTTTCCGTCACGGCGAAGGCCTTGGGCGAGGGCAAGCCGCGAAAGTGGGCATAACGCGCCTTGCCGGCATCGCTGAGCGGCACGGCGGCCATGTCGTCGGCCGCAGCAAAGCCCGAAGCCGGCGGCACCACATAGTGATGGCCCTTGAAGCGTTGCGCGTGCGACAGCAGCAAAGGCTGGCCCAGCTGCGCCGAGAGAAACTCAAACATGCGCGCATGCGATGCTTCCCGCGCCGCGGGGTTGCCACCCACCGTGGCCTTGCCTGTTTTGGTGTTGCCCAGGCCTTCCATTTGCTTGACGGGGCCGGGGCCGTCAAAGCCGTGGTAGCTGCCGGGGTAGACGACGAGGTCCACCGCCGCGTTGGCCTTGTTCTTTCGCAGGCGTTCCTGCAGCGTGACGCACTCCGGGGCCAGCGTCCAGTCGTCAAGCTCGCCGATCATGATCAGCAGCGGCACATGGACTTCATAGTTCCACATCTTGTTGTTCACCAGGCAGCCGGGGTAAAACGCCACGGCGGCACGCGGCTGCACTTTCTGCGCCTGCACGTATTTGTCAGTGGCGTCGATGGTGCTGAGCACCGTCTGCGCACCGTGCGACCAGCCCAGGACCACAATGCGTGAAGCGTCGACAGACGGCTGCTTCACCAGCCAGTCAATGGCGGCGAACACGTCCTCGCGGCGGTCGGCCTCATGGATGGTCCGAAGCTTGTTGGGCGTCTCGCAAATCGATTTCTGGCCGCGCGGCGTAAAGCTGTCCAGCACCAGCAAGTGCATGCGCTCGGCGTTGAAGTACCCGCCATACCGGAAAAGCCGTTCGGCAAAGTTGCCTTTGCTGTCCAGCCCACCGCCGCAACCGTGCAAGCCGATGACAACAGGCCGCGGGTCCTTATCGCCGGCGTCGAACCAGTAGCCGGGAATCTGCAGCTTGCCATCCTGCGACGAGATGGATACCAAGCCGCCCGCGTGCGACAGCGGTGCCAGCAGCAGGCCAAAAAGAAGAACAGAAAAATGCCGAAGCCAGCTCATGACGGTCTCCTCCTCTAGGTCTCATCCTTACCGGATGCCGGTTTTTTTTATTCCGCCCAGACCACCAGCCCGCTCCAGGCCGTGGCCAGCACCACGATGCCGAAGGCAATGCGGTACCAGGCAAAAGGCACAAAGCTGTTGGTAGAGATATAGCGCAGCAGCCAGCGCACGCACAGCCAGGCGCTCAGGAAGGAGAACACCAGGCCGACCGAGAACAGCGGCAGGTCCGCCATGGACAGCAGCGCGCGCTCCTTGTAGAGGCTGTAGGCGCCCGCGCCTATCAGCGTGGGCATGGCCAGGAAGAAAGAAAAATCGGTGGCCGCCTTGCGTGACAGCCCCAGCAGCATGCCGCCGATGATGGTCGCGCCGCTGCGGCTGGTGCCCGGGATCATCGCCAGGCATTGCACCAGGCCCACCTTGAGCGCGTCCATCACCGTCATGGCTTCCACTTCCTGGATGCGCGCGGCGGCGGGATTGTTCTGCTGGCGCTTTTCGGCCCAGAGGATGATGAAACCGCCGATGATGAAGGTGCTGGCCACCACAACCGGCGTGAACAGATGGGCCTTGATGGCCTTGCCGAACAGCAGGCCCAGCACCACGGCCGGCACAAAAGCCACCAGCACATTGAGCACAAACTGTTGCGCCTGTTTCTCGGTCGGCAGGGCGACAACCGTCGCGCGTATCTTCTGCCAGTACACCAGGATGACCGCGAAGATGGCGCCGGTCTGGATCGCGATGTCGAAAACCTTGGCCTTGTCGTCGTCAAAACCGAGCAGCGCGCCGGCCAGGATGAGGTGGCCTGTCGAGGAGATCGGAAGGAATTCAGTCAGGCCCTCGACGATGCCCATGATGGCGGCTTTGATCAACAGTGCTATATCCACGCTGGCTCCAAAAAAGTAGTGGGGATTATCGCCGGGCTCGACAAAGAGGCGCCGCGCGAAACCGGGGAAAATGCCCCGAGTCGCGCACAGCCCGCAGCCAGTCACGCCGACCGGCTACCCACAATAAAGGAGGAAGCACCCATGCATCGTTACATCCTCAGCAGCCTGCTGCTGCTCGCCGTTGCCGGCGCGCAGGCCGGCATGGGTTTTACCAAACTGCCGGGCCTGCAGGACGACGCCGCCATCAGCGTTTTTTATCCTTCGGCCGGCGAAGACCGCCCCATGCAGGTCGGCTCCTATTCCCTCAAAGTCGACAAAGACGGACAGCCGGTGCGCGGCAACACGCGCCTGGTCGTCATCTCGCACGGTTCGGGCGGTTCCCCCTTGACCTACACCGACCTGGCGCGCCGCCTGGTCGAAGACGGCTTCGTCGTCGCCTTTCCCCAGCACCGCGGCGACAACGCCATGGATCCCTCCTCCCCCGGTCCCGACAGCTGGAAGCAACGGCCCGGCGAAGTCTCACGCGCCATCGACGCGGTCGCGCGCGAGCCGCGCTTCGCAGCGCTGCTGTCGCTGGACAAGGTCGGCATGTACGGCATGTCGGCCGGCGGCCACACGGCGCTGACGCTGGCCGGCGGCCGCTGGTCGCCGGCCCTGTTCACCCGGCATTGCGAGGCCCACATTGCCGAGGACTTCCAGACCTGCGCCGGGCTGAGCACCCGCCTCACGGGCGGCCTGCTGGACGGCCTGAAAAAAACCGTGGTGCTGGCGGTGATACGCCAGAAGTTCAGCGACGCCACCTGGCAAAGCCATAGCGACGCCCGCATCCAGGCCGTGGTCGCCGGCGTACCGCTGGCCGCCGACTTCGACATGGCCTCGCTGGCCTTGCCGGCGGTGCCACTGGCGCTGGTCACCGCCGGGCAAGACCGGTGGCTGGTGCCGCGCTTTCACAGCGGCGCGGTGCTCGCGGCCTGCAAGCGCTGCGAACACCTGGCCGACCTGCCCGATGGCGGGCACGGCGCGCTGCTGTCGCCGCCTCCACCCGCCGATGCGATGTCCGACCTCGCCAAAGACCTGCTGCTGGACCCGCCCGGCTTTGACCGCGGCCAGCTTCCGGCGCTGGACCGCAAGATCAGCGCTTTCCTGCGCAAACAACTGATTCCCTGAAAACACGGCAATCGACAAATCGGGCGGCTGCCGGCGCGCCCTGCGCGAGCACGCGCCAATCTGGCCAGAAATAAACCATTTCGGTGCGTTTTCAGAGAGAAACGAACCAATCCGAATCATTAGTAAAACTTATCTACTCAGACATTCATTCAAAAGTAGGTCAAACCCACTATCGCTTCGGGACGGTGAAACATACATTCAGTTACACCACTCAACCCGAGGTTTTACGATGACCCACTCCGCCACCCGCCGCCCTACCCTGGCCGCCCTGACCGCCGCTGTTGTTGCTGGCGCCGCCCTGCTCTCTGGCTGCGACAACCCGCCCGACACCATCAAGATCGGCGTCGCCCAGCCCCTGTCCGGCAACCTCGCCGCGCTGGGCCAGGATTTGCACAACGGCGTGAAGATGGCTGTGGACGAGATCAACAAGGAAGGCTTCCAGATCAAGGGCAAGACCGTCAAGATCGAAATCGTCGCGATGGACGACCGCTCCGATCCCAAGGCCGGCGTGGACGTCGCCAAACAACTGGTCGATGCCGGCGTGGTCGCCGTGATCGGCAACCTCAATTCCGGCGTCAGCATCCCGGCCGCGCCGGTCTATGCCGAAAAGCACATCGCCCAGCTCGCCATCTCGACCAACCCCAAGTTCACCGAACTCGGCCTGGACACCACCTTCCGCCTGGTCGCCAACGACAACCTGCAGGCCCGCGCCATCGGCTCCTTCGCCGCCAACCAGCTCGAGGCTGCCAAGTTCGCCGTGGTCGACGACGGCACCACCTATGGCAAGGGCCTGGCCACCGGTGCGGCCGCCGAACTCAAGAAGGCCAACAAGGAAGTGGTCGTCACCTACTCATCCGACGACAAGACCACCGCCTTTGACGACCTGGCTGCCAAGATCAAGGCCGGCAACGTCCAGGTCATCGTCTCCACGCAGGGCGACTTCCAGATCCTGGCGCTGATAGAAGCGCTCAAGAAGATCGACTACACGCAGCAGGTCAGCATCCTGGGCGGCGACACCATCAAGACCACCAACATGCTCAAGGGCAGCGACACGGTCAAGGGCATCTACACCACCTCGCCCATCCTGGACGCCAAGGAATTCGTCAACGGCAAGGCCTTCCTGACCAAGTACCAGGAAACCTTCAAGATGGAGCCGGCCTACGGCGGCCATTACACCTACGACGCCATGTACATCCTGGCCGGCGCCATGAAGCGCGCCAATTCCGTCAAGCCCGAAAAAATCACGCAGACCCTGCGCACCTTCGACGGCTACGCGCCCATCACCGGCTCCATGAAGTGGGACAACGTGGGTGAGCAGCGCTACGGCGTGGTCGGTGTCTACGCCATCCGTAAGGGTGTCTGGGACCTGCAGCTGCGCTCCGACCGCTGGTAGGCTAAGCTGGCGGTCGCCATGACCGAGCCCACCTCCACCCCATCGTCCGCTGCCGCCACGCCCGCCCGGGTCCTTGAGTTCTGGCTCGGCGACGGCATTGACAAGGAATGGCCCACACAGGACCTCGGCAAGCGCTGGTTCGGCGGCGGCGCCGAGCTCGACGCCGACATCCGCGCGCGCTTCGGCGATGCGGTGCAGGAAGCCGTGGCCGGCGGCCTGCGGGACTGGGAGCAAAAGCCCCTCACCCGCCTGGCCCTGGTGATCCTGCTGGACCAGTTCACCCGCAACGTCTTTCGCGGCCAGCCCCAGGCCTTTGCCGGCGATGGGCGCGCCCAGCAGCTGGTGCTGCAGACAATCGCGGCCGGTGAAGACCTGGCCTTGCCCTGCGTCGGGCGGGTCTTTCTCTACATGCCGCTGATGCATGCCGAAAGCCTGGCCTTGCAGGACGAATGCGTGGCGCGTTTTACCCGCCTGCAGGCCGACGCGCGCGACTCACTCAAACAGCGCCTGCAAGGCAACCTGGACTTCGCGCGGCAGCACCGGGACATCATCGCGCGCCTCGGCCGCTTCCCTTACCGCAACGCGGCCCTGGGCCGGGCCGATACGCTCGAAGAGCAGGATTTTCTGCTCAAGGGCCCGCGCTTCGGGCAGTAGGCAATAGCCGTCAGGCACCCACCACGCCGCCTTTTTTGAATCCAGCATCGCTTCCGCCGCGTATCAGCAGCAGGACGAGCCGCGCCATAGCGCCCGCAACAAAGGCCAGGGGTCGTCCGCCATGCCGGCCTGCCGGTCCACAACCACCGAGGAGTTACACCATGATGACCCGTCCCCTCAGCTTCACCGCCTTCACGTCCCTGCTTGCCGCCACCCTGCTCACAGCCTGCGGCAGCATGTCGCCCATGCAACCGATGTATTCGCAGGCCGGCCTGCCCGCCGCCGTCCAGGTGCCCGCCGGCAACAAGGTCGCCATGGAAACCGTGGGCGTCGGCGAGATCACCTACCAGTGCAACCCTAAAAAAGACATGGCCGGCCAGTTTGAATGGGTCTTCGCCGGCCCCGACGCCAAACTCATGGACCGCGGCGGCAAGCAGGTCGGCAAGTACTACGGCCCGCCCGCCACCTGGGAAGCCATGGACGGCTCCAAACTGACGGGCGCACAAGTCGCCGTCACCCCCAACGGCAGCGGCAACATCCCCACCCAGCTCGTCAAGGGCAACCCGGCCATGGGCAGCGGCGCCATGAGCGGTGTCACCTACATCCAGCGCGTGGACACCCGCGGCGGCATCGCCCCCGCCATGCCCTGCGCCGCCGGCAACGCGGGCGCGAAACAGCTCGTCCAGTACCAGGCCGACTACATCTTCTACAAGGCGATGTGAGGCCAGGCCCTCCATCCTTGAATCGCCGCTTTCCCCTCCGAAGGTGGGCCACCGGCCCGAACGTCAGGCGGGACCGGTTTTCAGGCCCGCAGGCTTGCCCTGCGGGCTTTTTTGCGTCCGCCCGAACTACTTCCACCGTGCCGTCAAGCGCCCCGGAAACCCGCTGTCAGCAAGCCTGCGCGGCGTCCTACAGCGCTTTTTCATTCCCCGCGTTTTACTGGCATGCAACAACAGGCAGAAGCCAAAACAAGGCCAGCAATGGCCAGAACCGGGGGTCTCATGAAAAGCACGCACAACGTCCTGTGGGCTTACAGCAAAAGTGCTGCCGTCACCGCAGCCATGATCACCGGCACCGCCGCGCTCATGGTCGCGTGCTCCGGCGTCGCGCCGCTGCCCAAGGAGTACAGCCAGGACCAGCTGGACGCGCAGGTCGTCGTGCCGCCCGGCCATGTCGTCGCGCTTGAAACCACCGCCAGCGGCCTGCTGTACTACGAGTGCCGGGCCAATGCCACCACCGCCGGCACCATAGGCTGGGTGCTGGTGCGGCCCGAAGCCGACCTGCTCGACCGCACCGGCAAGACCGTCGCGAAATATTCCGGCCCGCCCGCCACCTGGACCCACATCGACGGCTCCAGCGTTGTCGGCACCCAGGTCGCCCTGGCCCCCCGCGTGGGCGCCACCAACCTGCCCCAGCAGCTGTCCACCGGCGCACCCGGCGCCGCACCCGGCTTGCTGCAGAACGTCAGCTACATCCAGCGCGTCAAGACCAAGGGCGGGCAGGACCTCAGCAAATCCTGCACCCAGGCCGACATCGGCGACAAGCTCACCACGTCCTACCAGGCTGATTACATTTTCTGGAAACCCGCCTGAGGCGGTAGTACCGGCGCGCCCTCAAAAGCGCGTCCGTCCATGGTTGTTCAGCAGCCATGGACGCAAAGCCCGCAGGCACCCACCTGCGGGCTTTTTCTTTTTTGCAGAGCGCCGACCCTGCCGACGTTTCCCCGCACCTTGTCCCTCCGGCCACCTACAGACGTGCCTCCGCGCCAGGGATTTACTGGGGTGTGACACCACCATCCGCCGCCATTGGAACCCCTTGTGAACATCCAGACTCAAGCCTCTCGCGCCTTTCCCAGCCTGCTGCGAAGCGCGCTGCTGCTGGTTGCCGTGGCTGCGCTAGGCGCCTGCGGCTCGCGCCCCAACCTTCAGCCATCCCAGCAAAACCTGCCCGAATCCGTGCGCGTTCCCCCGGGTCACATCGTGGTGCTTGAAGCGCAGGGCCGGGGCGACCTGCTCTATGAATGCCAGGCCGTCAAACGCGCCCCCTATGAATACGCCTGGCTGCTGCTGTCCCCGGGCATCAGGCTCGCCGACGGCGCGGGCAACACCGTGACCTACTACCCCGGCGCGCGTGCGCGCTGGGTGCACAGCGACAGCTCCAGGGTCAGCGCACGGGAACTTGTCGAGATGCCCGGCGATGGCCGAAGCCTGCCCTTGCTGCGCGCCATGGCGGGTCCCTCCGACACCCCGGGCATGCTCGCCAACATCAGCTACATCCAGGCCCGCCGTACTGTGGCCGGCATAGTGGCCAACCCGCCCTGCACAGCCGCCATCCTGGGCATGCGCGTCTCCGTGCCCTACGAGGCCGACTACCTCTTCTGGCAGCCGGCGGCCTGAGTCTTTTCTTTACCAGCATGAGCCGCGGAACCGGCTTTGCCGGGCCGCAGGCGGGCGGCCCCTTTCTCCGTGCAAGGGGCAGGGAGCCGCCGCAGGCTCGAAGTGCGCGACCGTGGGGGCGACCTCCCGGCGGCCATAAAAAAAGCCCGCTGGAAGCGGGCTTTTGGTTGCCTCAGACAGGCTTAGCGCTGGTAGTAAACCGGTGCCGGACGATAGCCAGGGCCGTAACCGTAGCCGGGGCGCGGCCCCTGCACGTAGTAGCCGCCATGGTGCCTGTGGCCGTGGCGCGGGCCGTAGTACACGGGCTGCGGATAGTAAACCGGTGCCGGCTGCACATACACGGGGCGCGGGTAGTAGACCGGCGCCGGCTGCACGTAAACGGGGGCGGGCTGGACATACACCGGTTGCTGGTACACCGGGTAGGCGTTGGTGACACCTACCGCCACACCCGGAGCAGCGATGCCCACGGAAAACGACACGTTGTCGCGGGCCTGGGCAGCACCTGCAAAGCCCAGGGCGGCCACGGCCAGCGTGGCGGCGGCGCCTGCCAGTGCGAGGGAGCGGTTTGCTTTGATGGCTGTCTTCATAAGATTTCTCCTTAGGAGGGCAGGAAATGCCCATGTGCTTATTAAACGCAGGCCACCTGTAATGGCATACCGCACGCACCGTGAAGAGAGTAGCGAAACGTAACCCTCCTCGGGTAAGCCCTAAAATCAGTTCATGACCTCTCCCGCCCCTGCCTCAGCCCCCGCCGACAAAGAAATCCACAAGCCCAGCAACTTCCTGCGCCAGATCATCGAAAAAGACCTGGCCGAAGGCACTTATGCCAGCCGCCGCTGGGGCGGCAGCCCCGGGGACGCCGCCCATCACGCCGCCGGCCAGCCCGACCCCGCCAAGGTGCGCCTGCGCTTTCCGCCCGAGCCCAATGGCTACCTACATGTGGGGCACGCCAAAAGCATTTGCCTGAACTTCGGCCTGGCGCGCGACTACGGCGGCGTCTGCCACCTGCGCTTTGACGACACCAACCCCGAAAAAGAAGACACCGAATACGTCGACAGCATCATCGACGCCGTCAAATGGCTGGGTTACGACTGGGCACAGATCGGCAACAGCAAAGGCGACGACAAGGCCTACCAGGCCAGCGACTACTTCGACTTCATGTACCGCGCCGCCGAATACCTGATCGAAAGCGGCAACGCCTACGTCGACGAACAAAGCGCCGAAGAAATGCGCCACAACCGCGGCGACTTCGGCCACCCCGGCACCAACAGCCCCTTCCGCGGCCGCACACCCGACGAGAACCTGGCGCGTTTCCGCGAAATGCGCGACGGCAAGCTCGCCGACGGTGCCGCCGTGCTGCGCGCCAAGATCGACATGGCCTCGCCCAACATCAACATGCGCGACCCGGCCATCTACCGCATACGCCGCGCCCACCACCACAACACCGGCGACAAATGGTGCATCTACCCCATGTACACCTTCGCCCACCCGGTCGAAGACGCGCTCGAGCAGATCACCCACAGCATTTGCACCCTGGAGTTTGAAGACCAGCGCCCTTTTTACGACTGGCTGCTCGACCGCCTGGCCGAAGGCAAGCTCATCGCCACGCCGCACCCGCGCCAGTACGAATTCGCCCGCCTCAACCTCAGCTATGTGCTCACCAGCAAACGCAAGCTGGCCCAGCTCGTCAATGAAAAGCGCGTCAGCGGCTGGGACGACCCCCGCATGCCCACCATCGTCGGCCTGCGCCGCCGCGGCTACACACCCGAAGCTTTGCAGCTCTTCGCCGAGCGCATAGGCGTCACCAAAAGCGACAGCTGGATCGACTACAGCACCCTCGAAGGCGCGCTGCGCGACACGCTGGACCCGATTGCCCCGCGCGCCATGGCCGTGCTCGACCCCGTCAAGCTCGTGCTCACCAACTGGGACGAAGTCATGGGCGCCGGCAAGCTCGACGATTGCAGCGCCCCCGTGCACCCGCACCACGAAGACATGGGCAAACGCCACTTCAAGATCGGCAAGGAAGTCTGGATTGAACGCACCGACTACGAAGAGACCCCGCCCAAAGGTTTCTTCCGCCTGTTCCCGCCCCACGTCAACGCCAGCAAGCAGGCCATCGCCGGCAGCAAGGTCCGCCTCAAATACGGCCACGTCATCGAATGCACAGGCGCCGTCAAAGACGCCGACGGCAAAGTGACCGAAGTCCACGCCACCCTGATCCCCGACACCAAGAGCGGCACCCCCGGCTCCGACGCCATCAAGGTCAAGGGCGTCATCACCTGGGTAGGCGTCAACGACGCCGTCGAAGCCGAAGTGCGCCTCTATGACCGCCTGTTCACCGCCGAACACCCCGGCACCGGCGACAAGGATTTTCTCGACGAACTGAACGCCGACAGCCTCAAGACCGTGAAGGCTTATGTCGAGCCTTCACTGGCCAAGGTACCTGCCGGAACGCGTTTTCAGTTTGAGCGGCATGGGTACTTTGTGACGGACACTGTTGACCACAAGGACGGCAAAGTCGTGTTCAATCGGGTGACGGGGATGAAGGATTCATTTGGAAGGTAATCTGGATAGGTGACTTACCTTTGAATGCCCGCTACGATCAACCGAGCGAAAAAGGCGCCTAGCGCCTAAACCAACAAGGCCGAACGATGTTGACGAGACTTAGAGTTCAAGGATTCAAAAGCCTGTTGGATGCCGAGGTGAGATTCGGGCCATTTACTTGCATAGCAGGCGCAAACGGCGCGGGAAAATCTAACCTTTTTGATGCAATATTGTTCCTACGAGATCTAGCGGACCACTCAATCGTTGAGGCTGCGCATAGAGTTAGGGATCGCTCAGGAAGCAAGCGAGGGGACTTGCGGTCACTATTCACAAAGACCGCGAGCTCCAGTTTGTCAAACATTGCGCTGGAAGCCGATCTGATAGTTCCAGACGAAGTCACAGATGATTTCGGAAGAAGAGCTAAACCTAGCGCCACTTTTTTGACATACCAGATTGAACTGAAATACGTAAGCGACGACGAATACAGCGAGCGCATCGAACTGGTATCCGAACGCCTCACTTACTTACCAAGAAGCAACGCAAAAAAGCGCATCGGTTTTGACTGCTCCAAAGATTTTTTCGGTACCGCTCTTCTAGGAGAACGTCGCGCTCCGTACATAACCACAGACGAGGCGACCTCAATAATTAGCATCAGTCAAGATGGAAATGCTGGACGACCTTCGCAGGTTCCAGCAAAGAACTCGCCTCGTACTGTTCTTGGGTCAGCCAACACAGATGAACGACCGACAGTGTTGGCGGCTCGAAGAGAAATGCAAAGCTGGAAGCTCCTTCAGTTAGAGCCTTCAAGCCTCAGATCGCCCGATGAATTTTCTGACGACCCTCATATCACTTTTGACGGGGCACATATTCCGTCTACATTGGAGCGATTAAAAAGAAATGAAGAGATCTCCAATCGTGTAGCGACTCTTCTCCCCGAGGTGCGTTCTATCAGCGTAGATGTCGATAACACGAGAAGACTCAAAACACTTTTACTGGAGCAGCGAAACGGTGTCGTTCACAAAGCTCGAGCGCTATCGGACGGGACACTTCGATTTCTTGCGCTAGCCGCAATGGCCTTCGATCCCGAATCTAAGGGACTCATTTGCCTTGAGGAGCCTGAGAACGGCATTCACCCATCCCGAATAACAGCAATTTTGGAGCTTCTGAGAGAGATGGCGGTTAACCCGCTAGCTGCGGTGGGACCCGAGAATCCTTTAAGGCAAGTAATCGTCAATACCCACTCGCCAGTGGTAGTTAGAAATTTGGTTCCGGATGAATTGCTCGTCGCGGTCCCGGTGAGACGGCAGCGCTCTTCATTTACAGCCTATGGAGCAATTGCTAATTCTTGGCGAGTTGTCCATCAAGATTACAACGCAGAATTAACGCCCCCCGTAAGCTTGTCGGAGTTACTTGACTACCTTCAAAATGCTGACACCGTCGATCCAGAAAATGACTTGAGAGGTGGACGCTTATGGCAATTGGCTGCTCAACAAGCGACTTTCGATTTTCCAACTGTGTCTGAGGATTGAAACCTTGACCTTAATTAACATGGTCCTGGTATGCGATGGCACCTCCGATGCAGGTTTGGTAAACATTGCCCAGTGGGTGACAGATACAGAGTTTCCCGACTTAACTTTTCGGATGTTTGCGGCAAGAGAGGTAATCCCTGCACATGGCGCATTGTCCGATCGATTGCAAAGAGCATTCGAAGCCTATTCCCCTGACATCATCATTTGTCACCGCGATGCCGAAGCGATGACTTTAGAAGGTCGATCTGCCCAGATAGATGCCGCTCGGCTCGCAGCAAATCTCACGGTCCCAGTTGTCACAGCAGTGCCTGTAAGAATGATCGAGAGCTGGCTTTTGATGGATGAGATAGCGATTCGATGCGCCGCCGACAACCGCAACGGAACGGTTCAGTTGAATTTGCCGCGACATACAGTCATCGAAACATTGGCGGATGCTAAGGAGACATTATTTGCTGCGCTAAGGGCGGCATCAGATCTGCCTACTCAACGACTGCGAAAATTTAATCATCACCGCGCCAGATCACGTGTCACTGAATTCATAGACGATTTCTCCCCACTTCGCAACCTATCGAGTTTCCGAGCCTTCGAAGCCCACCTAATAGCTGCTGTAGTCACTCATCGACTGACGCATTAGCCGCTTCCCATGCATCCACACTCAAGCCCACTCTCCATCCTCGCTCGCTACGCTCAAGGCGAGCGCTCTTTCGTATCCCTTGATCTGGACGACGCGGACCACGACTTCTCTGGCGCGACGCTTGCAGGCGCGAACTTCAGTGGCTGCTTTATCACCGCCAGTTTCAGGGGCGCGAACCTGGAGCGCGCCATCTTCAAGAACGCCAACGTCAAGACCTGCGATTTCACGGGCGCCAATCTGCAAGGCGCCTGCTTTGAAGGTTCGCCGATTGATGGCGTGATCTTTACAGGGGCGAATCTCGTCGGCGCGTCCTTCCTGGGAGCGTCGGAACAAAGCCATGTTTACGCCGCAGGCGAGTTGCCACAGCAGGACGCAACCTGAGCTTGCAAGCGGGCCTGCGGTCTAATCACCCCATGCCAAGCCCGAATGTCAGCCCCGCAGCACCCCGCCTCATCTGCTTCAACAAACCCTACGGCGTTCTAAGCCAGTTCACGCCGGAAGGCCGCTGGCGCGGGCTCAAGGATTTCATCGCCCTGCCCGGCGTCTATGTGGCCGGGCGGCTGGATGCCGACAGTGAGGGCCTGCTGCTGCTGACCAGCGACGGCCAGCTTCAGGCGCGCATCAGCGACCCGCGTTTCAAGATGCTCAAGACCTACTGGGTGCAGGTCGAGGGTGAGCCGAGCGACTCCGCGATGGACGCGTTGCGCGGCGGCGTGTTGCTCAACGACGGCCCCACGCGGCCCGCGAGCGCGGAGCGCATGGAGGCCCCGTCCGGCCTGTGGGAGCGTGAGCCGCCGGTGCGGGTGCGCAAGGCGATCCCGACCTTCTGGATATCACTGGGCATACGCGAAGGCCGCAACCGCCAGGTGCGGCGTATGACGGCAGCCGTGGGCCACCCGACCTTGCGGCTGATACGTTCATCCATAGGCCCTTATGCGCTAGACGGCCTGGCGCAAGGCACCTGGCGTGAAACCGAAGAGCGGGCGGACGCCGGCTGAGCATTTCAGCGGATTCGAAGGCCGGCGAGGTCTTTGGAAACAAACTGAAACAGCACCGGTTTTGGTGAATTGTTGCCCTCCCATTCGACGGCCAAACGCACGGCCGCCCGTATGATCGGCCGGTTCAAATTCAAAACTCAAAAGGACGTTCCCCATGGCTGCTGCGCGCACGATCCACGCCGACCTCTGGCGGGTGTTTTTGCTGACCCTGGCATCGCTCTTTCTCATTCCGGCGGTCACGCTGGTTTTCACGCACTACGCGCTGCAGTCTGAGGACAAGGACTTCATTCAGCGCGTCAGTTCCCAAATCAACGCCGCCAAAGACATGACGCCGGCGCAGAAGGCGGACGAGATTGCGTTTTACGACACGCACAGGCTGTCGATGGCCTGCGCCGCCACCGGACCGGAGAACCAGGTCTTTCACGACAAGGTGTGCAGCGCGTATTCCATGCACTGGTGGTTTCACTGGGCCGAGCGTGCCGCCTTCTGGACCTTGATCCTCGGAGCCGCGCTGCTGGTGGCGGCCGGCGTGCTGGGCGCGCTGGCCTTTGTCAACCGCGGCCTGCGCTATGCAAGCTTTGTGGCGGGCTGGCGGCTCATGACGGTTTCAAGTGCGGTGGAGGTCACCTTGCAAAGCGCCATGCTGGTGTGGCTTTCATTCTGGCTCACGGCTTATTTCTGGCACAGCTACTACATCAAGCTGGTCGGCCTGGCCGGCATCATGGCGGCCCTGGCGGTTTTTTATGCCATCTACACGCTGTTCAAAAAATTGCCGTCGGGCAGCACCATTGAAGGCGAGCTGCTGCTTGAGGCCGACGCCCCGCGCCTGTGGGACCGCATTCGCCAACTCGCGGGCCGCGTCAAGACATCCCCGCCGGACCAGATCATTGCGGGTATCGACAACAACTTTTTTGTGACCGAGGCACCCTGCACGGTGGCCGGGCAGACCCTGACGGGCCGCACGCTGTTTGTGAGCATTCCGCTGCTGCGGGTGCTGGACACCACCGAGGCCGATGCTGTGCTGGCGCACGAGCTGGCCCACCTGGGCGGCGGCGACACGCGCAGCAGCGCGGCGCTGGGCCCCAAGCTCAACCAGTTTGACCTCTACACCTGGCAAATGCGCAGCGGCGGGTTGACCATCGTGGCCCACTACCTGCTGCGCCTGTACCGCATGGTGTTTGAGTTTGCGCTGGCACGCGACAGCCGCGAGCGCGAGTACACCGCCGACCGTGTGGCCGCGAAGCTGACGGCGCCGCAGTCCATCGTGCAATCGCTGATCAAGATCTCGGCGTATTCCAGCTACCGCAACACGGTGGAACGCAAGCTGTTTGAGCAAGAGCAGCAACACACCGGGGCGCTGGGCATTGCCGGCTTTGTGGCTGAAGGCCTGCACCCTTATGCCAGCTCGGACGAGTTTGTGACGGCCATGAAAACCGCCGCCGTGCCGCACCCTTACGACACGCACCCGCCGCTGGTGGAACGCATGCGCAATGTGAACCACAAGGTGGCGGAAGACAGCTACGGCGCCATCGTGACCACCGTGCCCCAAGCCACCTGGGCCGATGAAATATCGACCGCCGCCGCCATCGAGCAGCGGCTGTGGACAGACTACGAGCAGCGTTTTGCCGCCGCGCATGAGCAAAGCCTGGCCTACCGCTATGAGCCGGCCACCGAAGAAGAGCGCGCCGTCGTGCTGCGCTACTTTCCGCCGGTATCGTTTGACCTTGGCAAGGACAAGCGCATTGACATCAGCTATGAAGGCCTGCATGCCACGGCAGACGACGGCGTGCCGCTGTCATGGGACGAGGTCAAGGGCATGACATTCAACAACAGCAGTTTTGGCAACACGCTCACCGTCACGCACTTCGACAAGGGCATGCTGGGCGCGCGCACCAGCACGATCAAGCTCAAGGGCCTGGGCAAGCAGGAAGATCACTTCAAGGCGGTGCTGGGGAGCTACTGGCAGCGCCACCAGATCATGCGGGCGCAGCAAAAAGCCCGCGCCGCTGAAACCGAAACGGCCTGAAACGCGCGTGTGATTGAAGAGCCGGCGAAAGCCGGCTGGCGCTTCACCGGCTTTCAGCGCTTTTCTTTTTTCAAGCGCCCGGCCTTGTTCGCCATCAACAAGGCCACCCCGTCCGCATCCGCCTCCGTCACGGGCGTGAACACAATCATGCTGAGCCCGGCCGCACTGTCGACCGGGAAGGACTGGTATTCGAGCGTGATGGGCCCGGCTGGCGGGCGCTCGATTTTTTTGACGCCGACGTAGTGGCTGCTGGTTTCGTTGTCGGCCCACAGCCGGCGAAAGTCCTTGCTGCCGGCCTGCAGCTCTTCGGCCAACGCGGCCGCTTCGGGGCTGTCACCGGCCCGCGCCGCATCGACGCGAAAGGCGGCCATGGCAAAGCGCGCTTGGGCCTCCCAGTCGGGCATGCCGCGCATAACCGGGTCGGTGAACAGGCGCCTGAGCAGGTTGCGCCCGCCGGGCGGCTGCGCGGCGTAGTCGCTCAGCACCGCTGCCGCTGCGGCATTCCAGGCCACGATGTCCCAGGCCAACGTCTTCACGACAGCGGGGCTGGTGGGCATGCCGTCGAGCACGCGCTGCAGGGCGGGCGGGACGGCAGCTGATGCTGTCGGCTTGAGCGGCGGCGGCCGCTGCTGGGCCAGCAAAAACATGAACTCGCGGTCGGCCCGGTCCAGCGCCAGCGCGCCGGCCAGCCGCTCGAGCACCTCGTCAGACGGCGGGCCGCCGCGGCCCTGCTCCAGCCAAGTGTACCAGGTGACGCTCACATGGGCGCGCGTGGCGACTTCTTCACGCCGCAGGCCGGGTGTGCGGCGGCGGCTGTCGGCGCCCGCCGCGGGCGGCAGGCGCGCGCGGCGATCGCGCAGGAAAGCGCCCAGCGTGAGAGGCACCGCTTGTAAAGGCTGTGTTGTAAGGGTCGTCAGGGTGTTAGTGCTCATACCTGTATACGCTCACGGCTTTTGCGAATGGAGGTGGCGACGCAAGATGCGGGCTCATTGATTTTCAGGAGTTCAGTATGCGTGTTTTCTTGACCGGAGCCACAGGCTTCATCGGCTCAGCCATTGTGCAGGAGCTGCTTTCCGCGGGCCACGTGGTGCTGGGCCTGGCGCGCAGCGATGCGGCGGCCGATGCACTGGCGCGGCTCAGTGTGCAGGCCCATCGCGGTGAACTGGCCGACACCGCCGGCCTGGCCGCCGCTGCCAGGGCCTGCGACGGTGTGATCCACACCGCTTTCATTCATGACTTTTCGGCACATGCCGCTGCCGCCGAGACAGACCGCCAGGCCGTCACGGCCATGCTGGGCGCGCTTGAAGGCTCGGGTAAACCGCTGGTGGCAACATCGGTCACCGTGCTGGCGGCGCACGCCCACCCGGCGACGGAGGACATACCCGTGCCTGAAGCCTCGCCCAACCCGCGTGCGAAAGCGGAGGCCATGGTGCTGGCCTCGGCCGGCCGGGGGGTGCGCGCCAGCGTGGTGCGGCTGCCGCCCTCGGTGCACGGCGCGGGCGACTATGGTTTTGTGCCCATGCTGGTGCGCATTGCGCGCAGCAAGGGTGTGTCTGCCTACATCGGCGAGGGCATGAACCGCTGGCCGGCGGTGCACCGGCTGGACGCGGCCCGCCTCTTCAGGCTGGCGCTGGAGAGCGCTTTGCCCGGTGCGCGCTTGCATGCCGTGGCCGAAGAGGGCCTCACGCTGCGCGCGATTGCCGAGGCCATAGGCGCGGGGCTGGGTGTGCCTGCGCGCGGCATCGCGGCCGATGAAGCGCAAGGCCATTTCGACTGGCTGGCACGCTTTGTGGCTATCGACAACCCGAGTTCGAGCGCCCTCACCCGCGCTTCTCTGGGATGGCAGCCACGGGAAGCGGACTTGCTGGCGGACATGCGGGACGGTGGCTATTTCAGCTGACGCCAGCTGAGAGTCAGTTGTGATTAGTTGAAACCAGTTGAGATCGGCAGGGGTGTGCGGTTTAATCACACCCATGCCAAGCCCGAACTTCAGCCCCGCAGCAGACCGCAACAAGCAAGCCATCTTCGACGTCCTGCGCAAGGTCTTGCCGGGGCAAGGCAGCGCACTCGAAATCGCCTCCGGCACAGGCCAGCACGTCGCCTGGTTTGCGGCGGGCCTGCCGCAATGGACCTGGCAACCCACCGATGCGATACCGGCCGCACTGGGCTCGATCTCGGCCTGGGTGGCCGAGCAAGGATTGTCCAATGTGCGCACTCCCCTTGTGCTCGACGTCATGGCGTCCAAATGGCTGCCTGACGATGCCAGGTTTGACCTGGTCTACTGCGCCAATATGCTGCACATCTCACCCTGGGCGACCTGTGCCGCGCTGATGCAAGGCAGCGTGCGCCACCTCGCGGCCAGCGGTGTGCTGGTGAGCTATGGGCCTTACCTGGAAGACGACGTGCCGACTTCGGAAGGCAACCTGTCGTTTGACCAAAGCCTGCGCGCGCAAGACCCGGCCTGGGGAATCCGCCGCAGGGAAGACGTCGAGCAGGAAGCGATGCGGGCCGGCCTGCGCCTGAAAGCGCGGCATGCGATGCCGGCGAACAATCTGTTGCTGGTGTGGGGCCGGGCTTAGGCCCGCAGGATTTTTTCCATCGCCTTGCCTTTTGCAAGCTCATCAATGAGCTTGTCCAGGTAGCGTATTTTTTGCATCAGCGGGTCTTCGACCTCTTCGACGCGGACACCGCAGACCACGCCTTTAATCAGCGAGGCATTCGGGTGCATGGCCGGAGCCTGGGCGAAGAAAGTTTCGAAGTCGTTTTGCTGCTTTATTTGCCGATCCAGTCCCTTTTGGTCATAACCCGTCAGCCAGCAAATGATCTGGTCGACTTCTTCCTTGCTGCGGCCTTTGCGTTCGGCTTTGTGAACCAGCATCGGATAGACCTTGGCGAATGCCATCGAGAAAATCTTGTGTGCGGCCATTGTTGTTTCTCCTGTGGATGGCCTAGGCCTCCAGCGACGCTTTCAGGCGGCCCAGCGCCTGGTCCCACTGCTGGGCGATCAGGTCCAGCGAGCGGCGGGCTTCGTCGAGTTGCTGCGGATCAAACTGCCACAAGCGCTCGCGCCCGACCTTGACGTGGTGCACCAGGCCCGCATCGGCCAGTACGTGCAGGTGTTTGGTCACGGCCTGGCGGGTGATGTCGGTGGTGGACGTTAATTGGGCTATCGACACGGCCCCGCCCACGCAGAGCACGGCCACCAGGCGCAAGCGGGTTTCGTCGCCCAGGGCGGCGAAGACGCCTGCGGGGCCGGGCTGGGGCGGGGTTTCGCGGGTCCGGGCAGGCTTACTGGGTGGTGACATATTTCTGGATATTAACCAGCTGGCCTTCCCAGCCGCCGGTGTTCATGCGGATCGCATCTGCGCGGCGGGCCGCCGGTATCTTGTCAAAGCCTGATTCGACCACGGTCAGCAGCGTGCCCTCGCCCGTGCCTTTGAGCGTGAACTCCACCAGGGTTGTGGGCTCTTTTGAATAGTCGACGGCCGGGTCTACCGCATAGGGGTGCCAGCGGTAAGAAAACAGTTTTTCCGGCTCTATGCGCTCAATCAAGGCGTCGAACATCACGTGCCGATAGCCCTCAATGGTGATCTGGCCTTGCACCTGCTGGCCGGCGACGAACTTTTTTCCCTTGAGCGCCGCGCCGAACCAGTTGCCGAACTCCTCGGCATTGGTCAGTGCGCGCCATACCTGTGAAACAGGGGCATTGATCAAAGTGCTGCGTTCAATACGGTCCGTGGATGAAGTGGATGAAGTCATATGCAATCTCCTTGTTGCATGAATTGTGCACGGGCAAATACCGTAATGCAACCATTTGATTGCATTAATTTGAAACCGTTTTCAACACCGTTCCGTCAAATGCAAGCAGATGCCATGCCCTCACCACATGGCGAAAATTGCATGCTAAATGCCTCATCGGCGACTGCGCCAAGCACTCTTCAAAGTGGTGTTCGCCTACACGGTTTGGCCCGCGCTGCGTGTCAAATAGGGGTGTCCGGCGTTTACCGCCCATCGCCCTTCGCCTAACCCTGCAGGAGACAGCCATGCCCCAGTTCGCCATGATTACCGGTGACGTGACTTACACACCGGGTGACGGTACGCCGATTGAAATCCCGCGCGTGCGCATTGAAGTCGCGCTGGAGCCCGACAGCGCCACGCTGAGCTGGGACGCCGGCGACGGCGTGCGCGCCGTGACGGCCATTCCGCGCATCCAGTTCGACGACTATGTGAACGAAGGAAAAATCACCATGACGCCGCAATAATGGCGCCATGCATTCCCTTCTTTCACGCGCCCCCATCCCTTTATCCCTGACCCGCCGCTCGGCGCTGCTCGCCGCCACAGGCTGGCTGGCCTTGCCGGCCTCGGGCCTGGCCGAAACGCCCTCCTCCGCCATCTGGCCGCGCGCCTCGCAGGTGCCCGGCGGCGTGGCGCTGCTGCCGCTGGGCGCGGCGGCGCAGCGGCCGGCCGCCCATGCCGGCGAGGTCCCCCTGCTGGTGCTGGGCGATGCGAGGGAATGGACGGCGCTGGTAGGCATTGCGCTGTCGGCCCTGCCCGGCGAGGCCAGCATCACGGTGCAGGCCGCGGACGGCAGCCGGCGCGACATCGCCTACACGATAGCGCCCAAGCACTACAGCGAGCAGCAACTCAAGGTCGAGCCCCGCACGGTGGACCTGTCGCCCGAAGACCTGGCGCGCTACGAACGCGAGCGCGCGCACCAGGAAGGCGTGATGGCGATTTTCAGCGAACCCTTGCCGCAGGGCTCCTTGCGCATGCGCGTGCCGGTGCCGGGAAGGCGATCAAGTTCCTTCGGCCTGCGCCGCATCTTCAACGGCCAGCCACGCAACCCGCACAGCGGCATGGACATCGCAGCCGCCACCGGCACACCTGTTGTGTCGCCGCTGCCGGCGCGGGTGATTGATACCGGGGACTATTTTTTCAATGGCAACACGGTTTGGCTGGATCATGGGGGTGGACTTTTGAGTATGGTTTGCCATCTGAGTGCGGTTGATGTGAAGGTTGGGGATCTGCTCAAGACTGGCGAGCGGCTGGGGGCTGTGGGGGCGACTGGTCGGGTGACCGGGCCTCATTTGCATTGGGGCGTTATGCTGAACCGTTGCATGGTTGATCCGGCTTTGTTCCTGGTTTGAGGTTGGTTTCTGCTTCCGGCGGCGCGCCCTCTGCATGGGTTTGCTGGCCGGGGTTGCCGGCAGCAACTCACTTTTCTTTGCTTCGCCAAAGAAAAGTAAGCAAAAGAAAGGCGACCCGCAGTCTGGGTCCCTACGCTTCGCTTCGGGCAACCTGCGGTGCTCGACTACGGCGGGGTCTCGCGCAAACTCGCCTTCGGCTCAGACAAGCGCGATCCCTGATCCGCCTACGTCTGCGCTCCTCGGCCCAGCCAGGACGGGGCAATCGGGAGCGGGGAAGTTTAGCGAGACCCCGTCTGGACCGAGCACCGCAGGTTGCCCGTAGCGCAGCGAAGGGACGCAGCAACCAGGGTCGCCTTTTCTTTTGCTTACTTTTCTTTTGGCGAAGCAAAAGAAAAGTGAGTAGCCGCCGGGCTACCCCCGGCCAACCGCCCTCAGCAAAGAGCACAGAGGAGAGGGAGCGCGCAAAGCCGGCGCAAGACCCGGCTTCTGGACCCCCCTCTCTAACCCGTTAGGTCGCCCTCACTAGCCAAACCCGGCAAGATAAGCCCATCGTCAAAGCCTAACAAAGGAATTCCCATGAGCGCCAAAAACCTCTCTACCGTTGCCACCGACCTGATCGAGTCCTACGGCAATACCGCCCGCAACGTCATCCAGGCCTACCGTGCCGGCGGCGAGCGCGTTGTCAGCCTGCTGGAACAGCGCTGGAACACGGCCCTGAAACAATCGCGCACCGAGCTGACGGCCGAGACCGCGAAAAACGCTTCGGCCGCGCAAGCTGCCTTCAGCGCCTACTACACCAAGGGCCTGCTGCTGACGACCAGCGGCGCCGAGCAGGTGGTGAGCCAGCTCGTGAAAGTGGCTGAAGCCGGCGTGGAACGCGCCGCTGCCAACGCCAGCCTGTTTGAAGAAAAAACCGGCGTGACCGCGCTGAACACCCTGGCCCAGGCCACTGCGCCCGGCGCACTGGCTTTGAGCAAGCTGGCCGCGCAGATCGAGCAAAAGAGCGCCGCACTGGCGGGCAAGATTGCCGGTGAGCACAAGGCTGCGGCCAAGCGCAGCACGGCTTTCCGCCGCGCCAAGGCAGCCTGATTCTTTTCGCTTGAAACAAAAACCCCGGCCGGCGCCCTGCGCTGACCGGGGTTTTTTTATGCCTTAAGGCTTGGTAAGCCTTGGTGCTTAACCGCGCGGATTGATCAGGCGTTCAACCTCATCTCGCAGCGCGCTCAATTGGGCGCGCAGGTCGCGGCGCTCCTGCTGCGTCACCACGCCGTCGGAACGGTAAGCGGCCTCGCGGCGTTCAATGGCCTCCTCGCGGGCCTGCAAGCGGCCGGCTTCGCGCAGGCTCAGGCGGTGGCTGCGCACGCCTTCGTCGATACGCTGGCGGATGTTGAACTCCTGGCTGTCGATGCCGCCCAGCCTGTCGGCCGGATAGCCGACGGCAACGGTGCGGTTGTTGGCGATGGCGCGCTCCACCTCGGCACTGAGCTGGGCCATGTCGGCGCGCAGCTGCTGGCGTTCCTGCGGCGTGACGCGGCCGTCGGCCTTGTAGGCGGCCTCACGGTTCTGGATGTCGTTGTCGCGGCGGTACAGCAAACGGGCTTCCGAGGGCGTGATGCGGCCGGACTGGAGGCCCTGGCGTATGCGCTCGCTGACGGCCTGCTGCGCGTTGTCTATGCCCGGCGTTTGCGGAGCAGGCGCATACACCACCTGGGGCGGATAGGCAGGTGAATAAGGGCCCGGCTGCGCCATCGCCGGCGCGGCGGCCAGGCCCGCGGCCAGCGCGGTGGCCAGAAGGGATGCGGTCAAGAGTTTCGATTTCATGGGGGGCTCCTTTGCTCAATGAGTGAAGCAGCAAACCGGGGGGCTTGCTTTTCCAAAGCGCCGGCCTGGAGGGGCCTGGGTGCTTCAGTGCCTTCATCGTGGAACCCCAAGGTCAACGCCGTGTAATGCGGAGGTAGGGCGGGTGTAATGCGCCGCGCT
Source organism: Polaromonas sp. P1_H6 (assembly GCF_056405195.1). Classification (NCBI taxonomy): domain Bacteria; kingdom Pseudomonadati; phylum Pseudomonadota; class Betaproteobacteria; order Burkholderiales; family Comamonadaceae; genus Polaromonas; species Polaromonas sp. P1_H6. Next base: position 4,490 of record NZ_JBFUCN010000041.1, on the reverse strand, counting down.
TTTACCCCGTGTTTACCGCGCGGCATGCCGGCGTATCAGGATGTAGCTTCGCCTTACAAAACGGGCAAGTATGAGTCGCCTATTGCGCGCCCGGCGGCAAATCGTCCACCGTCGCGAGGTAGCGGCTGAGCAGCTCAAAAAAGCCGTCGTAAAACGCGTCCGACGAAATCGTGACGCTGCCGACTTTCACCATGGAGTCATTGCCGGAACTGAAAGGCAGGGACACCGAGCCCAGGGCGCCCACGCCCAGGCTGGCGGAGTTGTTGCTCTTTTTGAGCTGGTAGCTGTCCTGCAGCGCGGTGACAAAACCCAGGCTGATCTTGCCGTCGGCGCTTTCGGGCGCGCACACCACGCGTATCACCATCTGCAGGTGCGACTCGGCCTCGGGCTGGAAGCTCTTCTGGCCCTCAACCAGGTCGGCCCTGGCGATGTTGATGATGTAGCCCTGGCTCAGCAGCGCGCGGCGCGCGGCCTCGCAGGTCTGCTCGGGCCTGGCGTCGAAGAGGCGCGAATAGGTGGCGGTGGAACCGAACTTTTCCTGCAGGGGAAAGGACTTCACGCCGCTGGCGCAACCCGTGAGCAGCAGTATCCCCAGCGCACCGGGCAGGACGCCCGCAGCGGATGCCAGGCGACTATGCCTCCAAAACAGTTTCAAAACGGACCCCTTTCACAATCTGGAAATCTTCAAGCGCGGCCCTCACGGGGCGCAGGACGTATTTGTACACCCTGCGCCGGCTTGAAAAGCCTCCCCGGCGCCCCAGTTACAAACAATGACCGACTCGCTCCACATCGTCTGCCCCCACTGCCATACCACCAACCGCGTGCGCGCCGACCAGTTGGGCAGCGAGCCCAGCTGCGGTAGCTGCAAGAAAGCGCTGTTTGTGGCGCATTCCACCGCGCTGGATGAAGCGGCCTTTGACAAACACATCAGCCGCAACCAGATCCCGGTGCTGGTCGACTTCTGGGCGCCGTGGTGCGGCCCCTGCCGGCAGATGGCGCCGGCCTATGAGCAGGCTGCCGCGCAGCTGGAGCCGCAAGTGCGCGTGGCCAAGGTCGACACCGAGGCCGTGCCTAATCTGGGCGCGCGCTTCAATATCCGCAGCATTCCGACCCTGGCGTTGTTCCAGGACGGCCGCGAGGTGGCGCGCCAAGCGGGCGCGATGGGGGCGGCGGATATCGTGCGCTGGGTTCGGGCGAATTTGCGCTGAGGCTTTTCCGGCTCGATGACACGCGGCCGATCTTGCCGCTGCATGCACTTTGCGACTTGGGAGGCCTTGGTTAGACTGCACCCATGCTGATCATCCCCTCCCTGAGCCGCAAGCAGACCTTCCTGCTTGCCGTCGCCATCATCGGCGGGCTCGCGGTGCTGTTATCGATGTTCTCGCGTTCGCTGCTGCCCGCGCCGCCGCGGCAGGTCCAGATGACGACGGGGGCGGTGGACGGCGCGGCGCACCAGTTCGCGCTGAGGTACCAAAGCTATTTAAGCGCCAACGGCGTGACGCTGGAGCTCTTGCCTTCCAGCGGTGCGGTGCAAAACCTTGAGCGCCTGAACGCGGGCATGCCGGTGGGTTTTGTGCAGGGCGGCCTGGGCTTGCTGCAGCTTGATTCGCAGGAGCCGGAATCCAGCACGCCGCTACGCTCGCTGGGGGTCGTGGGTTACGAGCCGGTCTGGATGTTCACCTCGCCGGCGCTGGCCAAAACCTTAAGCAAGGGCTTGGGCCCGCTGGTAGGCAAAAAAGTCGCCATCGGCGTGGAAGGCAGCGGCACACGCAAGGTGGCGCTGGAGTTGCTGCAAGCCTATGGCGTCACGCCGGCCAACGCCACCCTGACGCCCGGTGGCGGGCAGGCGGCGGCCAAGGCGCTGCTGGCACGCGAGATCGACGCGCTCTTCCTGATAGGCGCGCCGCAGACACCGGCGGTGCAGATGCTGCTGGGCAAGCAGGATGAGGCGCACCTGGTGTCAATTGAACACGCCGAAGGGCTGACGCGGCGCCTGCCTTATCTCTCGCTGGTGACGCTGAAGGCCGGCTCGGTCGACCCGGCGCAGGACCGCCCGCGCCAGGACATCACGCTGCTCGCCACCACGGCCAACCTGGTGATCCACAAGGACCTGCACCCGGCCCTGGCCTATCTGTTGCTGGAGGCCGCGCGCGAGGTGCACCGGGGCGCCACGCTGCTGAACAGGCCGGGCGAGTTCCCGAACGGGGCCGCGACGGAATTTCCGCTGGCCGATGAGGCGGCGCGTTATTATAAGGACGGACGGCCCTTCCTGCAACGCTACCTGCCCTACTGGGCGGCCAACGCCCTGCAGCGCCTGCTGCTGGTGCTGCTGCCGCTGGTGGCGATCGCGATTCCGGTATTCCGCATCGTGCCCAGGCTGTTTGAGTTCAAGGAAAAGAACCGGCTCTACCGCCGCTACGGCGCGCTGCTGGAGATGGAGCGCGACATCGGCGCGCGGCGGCTTGATGCGCGGGAGGTCGCCGAGGCCACCGCGCGGCTCGACAAGATAGAACACGACGTGAGCCACATGAAGTTCGCGCTGGACTTTTCTGACCGGGTCTACACGCTGCGCCAGCATGTGGACTATGTGCGCCGCCAGTTGCACGGACAGGGCGAACCGCCGCCAGGGTGAACGGCGGCCGTTTTCCGCTAAACCGTATTCACACGCAAGGCGGCTTCCGGCAGCGGGATGGCCGCGGTGGGCAGCTGGTAGTGACGGTCGTCGAACAGGTCTATGCCGCACATCAGCGATTCGGCCCAATCGAAGAACTGCCCTATGGCCGGCCCCGTGAGCGGTGCGCCATGCTGCGGCACCAGCATGTGGATGTCGAGCTGGCGCGCCATGCGAACCCACAGGCGCAGCACCTTGTTGGACACCATGTAGCGGCGGTGAAAACCTTCCATCAGACGCAGGTGGCCTGAAGTCAGGTCGGTCACCGGCACCTGCGCGCCTTGGCCCGAGGTCATGGAAACACCCAGGTCGCCGGTGAAAAGAATGCGGCTGACGGGATCGTAAAAATGGAAGTTGCCTTCGGAATGCAGGAAATGGGCGGGCAGCAGCCACAACTCGTTGCGGCCCAGCGGCAGGCGCCCGCCGGCATCGACCACACCGATCACGCGCCGGTCGGTCTTGCCGACCTTTGTGAAGTGCGGCACAAAGCGCTCCCATACGCGTGAGATCACCAGTTGCGCCGGGGTGGAAGTCAGCCACCGGTCCAGCGAAGCGATGATGTCCGGGTCGGCATGCGAGGCGATGATGTAGGAAAGCTTTTGCGGGCTGAAGTGGCGAGACATGCCCAGGAAGAGTTCATTGAAGGCCAGGTTGCCGCCCGGGTCGATCACGGCGCCGGTGCCGTTATCCACGATGAGGAACTGGTTGGCCTGCACGGCCTGGTTGTCCTCTTCGACGAGGTCGGTAAACATCAGGCAGGCGTGGCGGCTGTCGCGATAGAGCTCGATAGGCATAGAAAAAGGAAGAGGCCGGCGCAGGCGCCGCGGTGGGAAAACCCGGACTTTAAAAGGCCTCAGCGCGCCCGCGCTTGATGCAGGTCAAGCGCTGGCAAAATCCAGCTTACCGCCGCACCCCGAGAACAGTCCATGCCCACCACCCCGACTCCCCTGCTTCAACGCCGGCTGCTGCTGGCCGGTATGGCCTCGGCGCTCGCGCTGGCGGCCGGCTGCTCCAAAAAAGCCAAGCCGCAGGGCAAGACACTGCCCAAGGAGGCCGTGCTGCTGTGCCTGGGCGATTCGCTGACCTTTGGCTACGGCGCCACGGCGGGCACCGGCTACCCGCAACAGCTGGAGCAACTGACGGGCTACGTCACCAAAAACGCGGGCCTCAACGGCGACACGGCCGAGGGCGCGCTGGCGCGGCTGCCCGGGCTGCTCCAGGACAACACGCCGGGACTGGTGCTGGTGTCGATAGGCGGCAATGACTTCCTGCGCGGCTTGCCGCTGGACCGCACGCGCGCCGCGCTCAAAAGCCTGGTGCAGACGGCGGCATCCAGCGCGCAGGTGGTGCTGATCGCGCAGCCCAAGCCGGTCTTCATTGCGGCCGCGACTAACTCGCTTAGCGACCATGAGGTGTATGCCGAAGTGGCGAAGGAAACCGGCACGCCCCTCTTCAGCGGCGGCTGGTCATATGTGCTGTCGCGCAGCGAGCTGCGGTCGGACCAGATTCATGCGAATGGCGAGGGTTATAAGGTTTTTGCCGAACGCTTGGCGGCTTGGCTTAGGGATATGAAGTTTTTGGCCTGATAGGTATTTAGGCCGGTCTTGCTCCGGCCTTTGCGCTACTGTTTTCTCTGCTGAGTTCTGCTGGCCGGGGGTTGCCCGGCGGCCAGTAACTTTCTTTTGCTTCGCCAAAAGAAAGTCACCAAAGAAAAGGCGACCCGCAGTCTGGGTCCCTGCGCTTCGCTACGGGCAACCTGCGGTGCTCGAGCCAAGCGGGGTCCGGCTAAACTCGCTTCGCTCAGACAACGCCGGCCCTG
>NZ_JBFUCN010000040.1:0-28677 GCF_056405195.1 Polaromonas sp. P1_H6 | reverse complement strand
CTGTCGAAGCGGAGGGTATCGATGTTGCCAACCGTGGTGTCGTATTCGGTAATGAAGTCCGAGCCATCCCCGCGCTTGTACAGGTACACGTCATTGCCGATATTGCCGTTGAGCGTGTCGTTGCCGGCGCCGCCATCGATCACGTCGCCAAGGATCGACCCCATCACGAGATCATCGCCCGCCGTCCCGCTAAACACCGCCATCGCGGCCAGGGCAGAGGTATCCCACACAGTGCCATCGGCAAGCTGGACCTGCTCGATTTTGAAGGCGTTGTTGTTGTTGCCGTCAAACCAGTATCGCAGCGTGATCCGGTCCGAGGTACCGTTGATGTTCAGGTACAGATGATTGTTATCACGGGTTACCCTGATATCCGCAGCAGCCACCGAACTGTCGAAACGCACGGTGTCAACGTTGCCGGTCAGGGAATCGTAATCGCTGATGGTGTCCGAGCCGTCCCCGCGTTTGTAGAGGTAGACGTCGTTGCCAAGACCGCCGTCCAGCAAGTCGTTGCCGCCTTGCCCCTGCAGTATGTCGTCACCTCCGGTGCCCGAGAGAGAGTCGTCTCCCGCCGTGCCGCGAACAATGCTCAAGTCCAGCAAGTCGCTCTGGTTCCATACCGTACCGTCTGCGAACTCGACACGCTCGACCTTGTCGGCATCGCCGTCAAACCAGTTGCTCAGGATGATACGGTCCGTCGTGCCTGTTATGTTCAGGTACAGATTGGCTTGGTCCCGAGTCACATTGATGTCCGCCACCGCCACGGACCCGTCGAAGCGGACCGTGTCGATATTGCCGGCCGACACATCGTGGTCCGTGATGGTGTCCGTGCCGTCGCCCCGTTTGTAGAGGTACACGTCGTTACCGCCTTCTCCGCGAAGCGTGTCGTTTCCGGTCCCACCCTCCATCGTCTCAACATCCGCGGTTCCCCACAGATAATCGTCGCCGCTGGTGCCGGCAAGCACGGCAGCCGCCACCAAGGCTGTCACCTGGGCCTTGTCCCACACCGTGCCGTCGGCAAACTCGATTTGCTCAATCCGGTATCTCTCATCAAAGAACCAGTTCCTGACCGTGATCACATCAGAGCTTCCCTCGATATGCAGATAGAGATGCCAGGCATCACGGGTGACCTTGACATCGCTCGCCAGCACCGCATCGCCGAAGCGAAGGGTGTCGATATTGCCCACGGTGTCATCGGACTCCCCAATGGAGTCCGAGCCGTCCCCACGCTGGTAGAGGTACACGTCGTTGCCTCCATTGCCATAGAGCGCATCGTTGCCGGTGCCACCGTCAAACACGTCGCCAAGCATGGATCCCATCAGGACATCATCACCCGCCGTGCCCGCAAATACCGCCATTGCTGCCAGGGCCGAGGTGCCCCACACCGTGCCGTCGGAAAATTGGACCTGCTCGATCTTGAAGGCATTGTTGTTGCCGGTGTCAAACCAATATTGCAGCGTGATTCGGTCCGAGCTTCCCTTGATATTCAGGTACAGATGAGAGCCGTCGCGGGTCACCTTGACGTCCGACGCCGTCACCGAACTGTCGAAACGTACGGTATCAACGTTACCGGCCAGTGAATCGTATTCGCGGATGGTGTCCGAACCGTCTCCGCGTTTATAGAGGTAGACATCGTTACCTTCGCCTCCGTCCAGCAGGTCGTTGCCGGCTTGCCCGTCAAACACGTCCGCTGCGCTTGTGCCTCCCAGTGTGTCGTCTCCGGCTGTACCCAGGACTGTCGGGGTGACTACGGTTGACACGGCGGCCGCCAAGGCCTGCTGGTCCCACACGGTGCCGTCGGCGAACTCAACCCGCTCCACCTGTTTGAATTGATCGGTATTGTCGGCAAACCAGTTGTTGAATTGCACCTTATCGTCCGTGCCGTTGATGCTCAAAGTCAGTGTGCCGGCTTCATCACGTGTGACCGTGATATCAGCCACTTCTACAGTGCTGTCAAAGCGCAGGGTATCGATACCGCCCGCGGTTTCGTTGAACTCGCCGATCAGGTCCACGCCTGAGCCGCGGCCAAAGAGGTAGACGTCGCTACCCGCGCCGCCAGTCAGGTAGTCATTGCCGGCGCCGCCATCCAACGTGTCGTCGCCGCCGACGCCCATCAGATCGTCGTCACCGTCCAGGCCGTTGATCGTGTCGTCGCCGGACGTGCCCACCAGCTCGTCGCTGCTTTCGCTGGCATCGCCCAACACCACCAGGCTTTCAAGCATGGCGGCGTTCCACACGGTGCCGTCGTAAAACTCGATCTGCTCTATCTGGCTGCTGCCCCCGCCTATGAACCAGCCGCCGAGGGTGATCCTGTCGCTTGTGCCGGCGATGTCCAGGTACAAGTCCTCAACGTTTCGGGTGACCTTGATGTCGGAGGCGGAAATCGTGCCGTCGTAGAAGCGCAAGGTGTCGACATTGCCGCTCGTTTCATCGTAGTCATCGATGCGGTCCGAGCCGTCGCCTCGGCTATACAGGTATACGTCATTGCCGCCCTCATCGTTCAACCAGTCGTCGCCAGTCCCGCTGTCCAGGAGGTCATCGCCCTGCCCGCCGTACAAGGCGTCGTTACCGCTGCCGCCCGCGATGATGTCGTTGCCACCCAGGCCGTACAGCTCGTCGGCGCCGCCCAAGCCCAGCAGGAACTCACCGTCCTCAGTTCCTTCCAGGTAGTCGCTGCCTTCAGAGGGGCCAAACTGGGCCATGGCAGCCAGGTCTTCCTGTTTCCACACCGTACCGTCGGCAAACAGAACACGCTCGACCTGGTAGGCCTCGCTTTCGAACCAGGAACTGAGCTGGATGCGATCCTGGGTGCCGTCTATGCCCAGGAACAGATGCCCATAGGAATCACGCGTGACCCGAACATCGGCCGCTGAAATGCCGCTGTCAAAGCGAATGGCGTCGATGTTGCCCAGGGTCTCGTCATACTCATCGATGATGTCCTGGCCGTCACCACGCTTGAACAGGTAGACGTCATTGCCCGCACCGCCGCTCAGCAAGTCATTGCCGGCCTGGCCGTCAAGGATCTCGAAGGCATCAGAGCCGTTCAGTTCCTCATCCCCTTCGGTTCCGGTGATGAGCGTCGGCAACCTGGCTTCCAGGTCCGCCTTGTTCCACACCGTTCCGTCGGCGAACTCGACCTGTTCCACCGTGTCGGCGCCGTCGGCAAACCAGTTGCTGATCTCGATGCGGTCCGTGCTGCCGTCCATGCTCAGGTAAAGGTTGAGGCCTTCGCGGCTGACCCTGACGTCCGCCACGCTGACGGTGTCGTCAAAGCGGATGGTGTCGACATTGCCGGCCGTTGAATCGTCTTCATTGACCGTATCCAGGCCGTCGCCGCGGCTGAAGAGGTAGACATCGCTGCCGGCCCCGCCTCCCAGCGTGTCGTCGCCCCGGCCGCCTTGCAGCACATCGTCGCCCGCGCCGGCGAGCATGCGATCGGTCACGCTTGTGCCGGTCATGGTGTCGGCATCGGAGGTGCCCGACAGGTCGAAGCCCTGGCCGATAAGGTCCTGCAGGTTCAGCACACTGCCGTCGGCAAACTGGAGATCCAGTACGCTTGAGAAGTTTTCTGCGTCGTTGGGGTCGAAGTTTTCCAGGTGGATGATTTCGCCCTGGCCGGCCAGCTTGATCAGCAGTGAGCCTTCGCCCAGGCCCAAGGTGGCCGCGGCGCTAACACCGCTGCCAAAGCGCACGGCGCCGCCGCCCGGGTCGGTGATGTGCACCTCGCCGCTGCCCGGGTTATAGACATAGATGTCCATGCCCGAATTGCCCGTCATACGGGTATTCGGCCCGGCGATAAAGGTGGTGGAAAAGCCGGGCACGCCATAAAGATCCATGTCACCGGCGCTGCCATCCTTGAGCAAGCCCTGGCTGGTCATTGCGGCCGCGGAAAGCACCGCGCCGCCTGAGGTGAACAAAATGGCCTGCGGCATAGCGCCGGAGTCGGCATACCAGCCGCTGATTCGCAGGCTGTCGCCGCTGCTGCCAATGATCGAGATCAGCAGGTCCACGCCATCGCTCTCGACCTTGAGCTCGCCGGCGGAAGCGACCGCCGCGCGAATGCCCGCCACGTCGGCCGCATCCACGCTCTGCTCGCCCATACCCGAAAAAATCCGCGAGTAGCCAGTGTCAAAGTCCGGCGCGGGCGGCGCCAGGGCGATCAGGTCCAGCAGGGTGCTGACCGAGCCGTCGGCGAATTCAAACTGCTGCGCCACGCTGTTCAGCGCATCGCCGCTGCGCGGCATCAGGATGCGTATGCCTTGGTCCGGTCCCCACAGGATGTCGAGCGTGACGTGCGTGACACCGTCAAGAGGCGCGACAGCCTCCCCCCAGGACAGGGTCAAGTCCGCCAGCACAAGCCCGGGGCCGAAGGTGATGACACTCGCAGAAATCACACTGTCATCCAGCAGCGGCTGCAGCACCGCGAAATCGTTCGCCGTCAGCATGGTGACCGCCAGAGGATGCGAGTCATAGTAGTCGCTGGCCACCAACTCATCTTCCACACGGGTGTACGGCGTTTTGTACAGCACCGTCAAAGGCTCCACATAACTCCACCTCGTGTAGGGGTCCGCCATTGCAATGTCGAACGTCGGCCAATATTCGCTGGGAACGAAGGCTGCGCGCGCATCCTCTATGGAATCGTAATATTTTCCATAGCCTTCACCAAAAACAAGATTGAATTTTCCGCCGTGCTGGTACATCCGCGCCCAATCTCCATATCCCATCGCCTGGTAAATCGCATCGATCACCTCGGATTGACCATGGCTAGCGTTGTCGTTCTCCCAGTCGAAGTCCTGGCCTATGAGATCTATGCCCAGGTTATCGGGATTGACCAGAATTTGGCCACCACCCACCACCGTATCGTGGCCGTCCCCGACCACCATGATGCGCCCATTCTCCAGGTACTGATCGCCAGTACCGGCCATCAGCGTTCCACCGCCTATCAACTGCGCATTACCGGTACCACCATAGGCAAAGCCGGCCCCATAAATGGTGTTGTTGCCGATGCCGCCTATCACGGCTGAGTAGCCGTCGGCCGATACCGTCTGGTCACCGTCGGCCAGTATCGAAGGGCCAAGGTTGTAGGCGAATTGCTGGTGCAGGAAGTCGACCGCAACATAGCCCGGCAGGTTGCCGGCTTGTGCGGCTGGTCCTGGGTCCTGGAAGGTCAACTGATTGGTTGTACCTGTGTAGTAGTCTGTATCGACGTCAACCCGCGTGTAGCCGTTAAGGCTCACCGAACCAGACCCATCGGTCCCGTACTCAGCTTGCCACTCCGATCCAAAGTGGCTGCTGGAGTCTTTTGTCCAGTGCACCGCGCTCCATGCGTTTTGGAAGCTGGAGGAGTAGTTGTAGGCCTGAAGCGTATCGGTGCCGCTGGCAACCACGTTCGTTTGGAAAGTGATCATGGCAGTTGTGTCCGTGGCTCGCTGCGACGGCAGGTCCCCGTCCCATCCCTCAACAGAAACGTAGGAAGACGTGACACCCGAGAGGTTCTTGAAATACTCCGTCCTCTTGCCATAGGTTTTGGAAATGTCCACGGCGTAACTGTCGGCCCGGAACCACGAGCCGTCCACCCGCTGCGTGTACCCGCCGTCGGAGTAACCCCGTGAAATCGAACCAAATGAGCTGGACTGGAAATCCTTGAGCAGGTTTGCCTGCAGTTGGGCCCAATCGGTCTGGCTGGCCGCTACGAGCGCCTCACCCGTGGTGGTGTTGCCCTGCGCGTCCTCAAACACCCACGACGTCTGGGTGGAGGCGTAATAGTCCTTGATGCGCATGGATGCCGAGGTGCCTCGCACCTCGACCACCAGGTCATTGGCGCGGCGCACGGCGGTCAGGTCTTCAAACTTCATGCCCGCGGCACCCAGCTTGATGATGGAGCCTTCGGCGGAGTCATCGACTACGGTATTGCGGTCGGCACCGTAGCCGAGCACATACGTGTCCAACCCGTCACCACCGGCCAGCGTGTCATTGCCGCGGCTGGCGTACAGCAGGTCATCGCCGCCGTCGCCATACACCATGTCGTCGCCGTTACCGCCGCTCAGCACGTCATTGCCGCCACCCGCATGCAGCGTGTCGTTGCCGTTGCCACCACTCAGATTGTCGGTGCCCGCGCCTGAGGTCAGGCTGTCGTTGCCGTCGCCGCCCTGCACGGTGTTGTTGCCGTCTCCGGCTGTGAGCACATCGTTACCTTCACCGCCATTCAGGGCGTCGTTGCCCGAGCCCGAGGTAATGGTGTCATTGCCCCCATCGCCACTCAAGGCATTGTTGCCGTCGCCGGCGGAGAGTGAATCGTTACCTTCACCGCCGTTCAGGGAGTCGTTGCCCGAGCCCGAGGTGATGGTGTCGTTGCCCTCATCGCCACTCAAGGTATTGTTGCCGTCACCGGCGGAGAGTGAATCGTTACCTTCACCGCCGTTCAGGGTATCGTTGCCCGAGCCTGAGGTGATGGTGTCGTTGCCCTCATCGCCGTTCATGGTGTTGTCGCCGTCGCCCGCCGTGAGCTGGTCGGCTCCCGAGCCACCGTCGAGGGTGTTATCCCCGTCTCCGGCTATGAGGGTGTCGTTGCCCTCGCCCCCCTGCAGGTTGTTGTCCATGTCACCCACGGTGATGCTGTCATCGCCCACCCCGCCGTCGAAGGTGTTGTTGCCTTCGGTGTCGATCAGGGTGTCGTCGCCGTCACCACCCATCAGGATGTCGTCGCCGGCGCCGCCTTCGAGGTGGTCGTCGCCCGCCTCTCCATACAGGGTGTCGTCGCCGTCACCGCCGAGCAGGATGTCATCGCCGCCACCGCCGTAGAGCTTGTCCGCGCCTTCACCGCCATCGAGGTAGTCATCGCCGTGAAGTTCAAGGCTGATCTTGCTCTCGAGGGCATCGCCCCAGAGTATGTCGTCGCCTTTACCGCCAAGAATCGTGTCGTCGTTACCGCCACCCTCAGCGTAATCGTCTCCGTCCCCGCCCTCCAGGTAATCCTCCCCGTGAAACTCACCCTCCAGGCGGCTTTCAATGTCATCGCCAAAAAGCTTGTCTTTTCCGCTGCCACCGATCAGGGTGTCGTCCCCACCATCACCCTGCAGCTGGTCATCCCCTTCTCCGCCATCGAGGTAGTCGTCGCCATGGAAATTTCCGGGGATATGGTTATCGTCGCCCTCTTCGCCGGAGTCGTCACCCCATAGAAGGTCATTGCCCGTTCCGCCATATAAGGTATCGCTTTTCCCTCCCCCTACCAACTGGTCGTCGCCGGCGCCTCCATCCAGAAAATCAGTTCCGTGAAACTCTCCGTCCAGCTTGGGCAGCGCGGCGTCGCCCCACAACTGGTCGGCGCCATTGCCGCCCTTCAGGCTGTCGTTTCCACCATTGCCTTCGGCATAGTCGTCGCCATCCCCGGCGTCGATGTAGTCATCTCCGTGGTATTGCCCGGCCAGGTAGTTGGCATTTCCTATCAGGCCGCCTGTGTCCGCATAAATTTCGTCGTTCCCCGCTCCGCCGATCAAGGTATCCGAACCCCCGCCGCCCCACAAGAAGTCGTTGCCTTCTCCGCCATCTACATAGTCGTCACCATGGTATTCACCGGCAAGCTCTGATCCCCCGGCGTCGCCAGACAACATGTCGTCGCCATCTCCGCCATAGAGGGTGTCATTGCCTCCATCGCCCCAGAGATGGTCGTCGCCGCCTTCCCCGTCCAGGTAATCGTCACCATGGTATTGACCGGCGAGCGCTGATTCCGAGGCATCGCCCTGAAGTTCATCGTTTCCATCCCCGCCATAGAGCGTGTCCTTGCCGCCATTGCCCCAAAGATGATCGTCGCCATCTTCTCCGTCGAGGTAATCATTGCCGTGGTATTCGCCAGCTAACTGCGATGCAAAGGCGTCGCCCCACAAAGAATCGTTGCCGGCACCGCCAAACAACGAATCGTCTTTTCCATATCCCAGAATGACGTCATTGCCATCCCCGCCATCCAGAAAGTCGTTACCGTGATCATTAGCCAAAGTAGTGGCATGGCTCCCAGACGCATTGACTCCATCCCCATACAGCGCATCGTCACCCGACCCGCCTTCAATAATGTCATCGCCTGCCAAACCCCAGAGCTGGTCGTTGCCCGCACCGCCTTCAATACGGTCACCGCCGCGGCCGGCAAACACCACGTCGTTGCCGTCGCCAGCGTCAATCACATCGGACGCGTCATCCGATGTTCCGGCCACGCCTACATTGGCCAGCGTCGGGCTCCAACCGTGCGTCCGCACCGTTTGCGGTGCCATCAGGTCCCCGGCACCAAAAATAAAGTCATTGCCGTCGCCGCCGTTCAGCGTGTCGCTGCCCGCACCGCCGATGATCACATCATCGCCAGCGTCGCCGTTGATCTCGTCGTTGCCGGCGCCGCCGTCCAATGCATCATTTCCGCCCTTCCCGCTTATCTTGTCGTTGCCGGTGCTGCCCGCGATCACATCGTTGAAGTCTTCCTCCGCTTCGCCATCGATCACCTGGCCGTCCGCCGCCCACTCGGTGCTCGCGTAGTAGTCAAGGGTGACCCCGTTTTCGACCGTGCTGCCGAGGAAGCGGCCATGTTGGTCGCCGAGGAAAGTTTTGGTGGTTTCACCGATGTCCGTGAGGTTTATGGCCCAGACATTGGAAGTGGCGCTCCGCCCTTCTCCCTGATAACTTACGCTTAGGCTACCCGAGACGTCATTTGCGACGTCACCCTCCTGAACAAGTGCAAAAGACACATCTGTTTGCCCCTCGGCCAAAGTAATAACCGCCCCATCGGCATTAACAACCCTATCGCCCAGAATTACCTTGAATTTGTCAGAAATTCCGACCAGATTCAAAGTGACCGTCTCGCCTGCCTTGGCCGGCATATCCAGGTAAGTGGTAAATTGCCTTCCGCCCCCCTGGAGAATATTTGACAGCTTGCCCAGCAGGCTGGTGATGACGAAACCCAGGTCGGACCAGAGGTTAGATCCCGTTCCATCCGTGACTGCAATTCTCGGATTTGGATCAAGTTTTATTCCTAAATACCCGGCGGAGGTAAAAGCTTGCGACAGATCAAAATTGTTCACCGTGACGGTGTTAGTAATGTCGCCTTGCTTGCTAATAACAAGTTGTTTACCCGTCGTTGACGCGGTGTTGTCAACTACCTGGTATTGAATGATCTGGCCAGAGGAGAGCTCTTCGGCCCACGTACCGTGCACGTTGGCTCTACCACCACTCAGAGAAATTCCGTCGATACTAAGAGTGCCACGACCATCGCTATCGATGATCGTATCTTTGCCGAAATTACCTGAGAATCTATAGGTGTCATAGCCCGTGCCCCCCACCAGGATGTCATTGTCATTGTCACCATTCAGAGTGTCGTCACCTGCGTTCCCTTCGAGGTAGTCGGCTCCACCCTTGCCATAGATGAAGTCATTGCCACCTCCGCCATATATATGGTCATCCTTTCCCGCACCCGAAAGTTCCTCGGCATCGCTTCCCCCAAAAATAACCCGTTTGGCTTCAAGCACGGCTTGGGCGCTAGCATTGGTATTGGCCACACTAAATAGGGTTGAGGTGGCGGCATCGCTGTAGGCGACGGCTTGGAAAATACCTGGACTGCGAAGTTCCTCAAGATTACCGGTGTTACGAACGACGCTCCATCTGAGCATATCTGCCCGGTCGGAATACCAGTCCGTTGTGAAGGTGCTGAGGCCTGCGGCTTTCTGAGATGGTGACAGTTGCGCATCGGCTTCCCAAGACTGCGCTAAGCTTTCGTTGGCCTGCTTGAGTTTGGCAATCGCGGTGGCATCGGTGGTTTGGAGGACAAAAGGACTCAGCGCGTTGAGGGCAAGAAAGCTTGCAAAATTAGTCTGCGCATCAGTCACCTGGCTAATAGGAACAATGGTGGCTTTTCCAAGCAGCGCTTGATATGTTGAGGTGTCCGTAATCGCCTTAAGTTTTTCATAAAACTTGGTTCTTCCGCTATAGCCAGTTGGACCAGTTGTCAGCGCCCACGTATTGCCTTCCAGGCTCCCTTTGAGCCTTTCGCTGTCTTTCCATCCCATGCCCAACATGTCAGCTAAGGCGTTAACAACTCTTTCCAAAGTGTCGCCATCGGCCTTGCCCTGATTGTTTGTACCGACATTACTAATAAAACCGGTTTCCACTTTGGCGTTACTAGCGGAGTTAAAGACATTTTTTAACGTCGCGTCATCGAGGCTGGGGGCCATTTGAGCCAGCGTGTTCTGCACGTTCAATGAATCGACAAGCAAGACCAGGCTGTGGGTGTCGCCAAAGTCGTTGGCAGAAAAGTTGGGCACCAGAAGCTTGACGCCATTGGCAAATGAGCTTTCGCTATAAACGGCTGCGGCAGCGCTACCGCGAAGGAGCGGTTGGTCTTCAATCCATATCGGTTTACTAATACCCAAATGGCGTTGAGAATTGGACACCATGGATGGGGTGGTGGCACCATACAAATCAAATACGTTGGCCCGGTTGTCCGTGGTCCGGGAGAGGCCGCCAAAGGCCTTACGTACTGCATCTTCGTCACCATAACTCGAGGTTTTTTCACCGGCTTTGAGCACGGCCAACTGATAGTCCAGGCCAATGGCTTCAATGTTGTCCAGTGTCACGCCAACAGCATTCTTGCCGTCCCCACTGGACAGGTTGGTTACCCGCGCAGCTTCAAAAGCGATGTCTCTACTGCGCTGCAGGGCCTTGACCAGAAGCGCGGCCTCACCATAGCCAGCTGTATTTGGAGACAGCTGTGTGGTCAGTGTCTTCGCCTGCAACAAAGCTGAATCGATGACCTCGAGCGTTACCACGCCATTCACATAGCTGACAATGCTTTTGTAGGAATCGTAGAAATCTCGCACGGATGCGTCGGTGAACAGGTCGGCGTTACTGCCAGTGCTACGGCGTTGGTCGAAAGCACTGATGACTGAGCCAAGACTGATACTGTTATTAAGGAGGCCTACTCCGGCGCCATTGAATGTGTAGATAGACGTCGCGGCATTGGGGTATAGGAGATCAAAGGCTGTCGCCAAATGGCCACCGAGGGAATAACCGGTGACAGTCAAGGTCTGCTGCAGATTGATCTTGTTGCCGTCGAGCAGCCCATCAACCCAGCTCTGCATGTCCGATATTTGTCCGAAGGCCCAGCCAAAGGGGCGTATCTCCATCCCGTTGGTAGCCTGGTTGTCCCGCGCCCCGTCGTCTATGAATTCCGTGGAGCGGAAGCTCAGGACGAGTTCGTTCGTCCGGGTGTTCTTGAAGAGGGTTCCGCTGAAACCTGTGCTGGTGTTTGATTTATGGTCCACCACCGTCCAGCCGTCTTCGATGAACTGATCGGCTTGGGTTGCCGTGAATTTGCTTGAGCGGTTGTTGCCGTATATGAGCTGACCTTTCACACCCTCAGGACTTGGAAGATCGAAAAAAGCCTCGGCTGCCATTTGCAGGTTTGCATATTTCAGATATGTAGTGATATCGCCGCTCATTTTTTCGCTCCTTGTGCTGGCTTAATAACTCGGTCAAAAAAATAGAAGGTTTTCTCGTCTAATTTTGGGCAACTGTTTTGACGCGCGTAAGACCATGGCGACCTCCCCCCAGTCTTATCACCTAGAGCCCTATCAAACATATACCCGACGCGCTCTGCAATAACTTCATTTGTTTGTAGATCAACGATCTTTTGAGAACTGCCTGCGATCCAACTATCCCGGTCTGTCGGGGTGGAGATGTCATCCCATGTAATTCCGTAGCGTGCAGTGCGAACAGGCACTGAAATTTTTGAAAGAGGAACGACGCCACCGCCATTACGGGTAATACGTTCGCTGACGTCTTTCCCCATAACCGTTGTGTACCGATAGAAGCCGGTGTCGTTTTCGTTCGCCACCTCTACAAACTTGTAGGTCACTATTTGCTCAGAAGGGACTATGTGACCAATAATGGTTGGAATCTTCGACCGTCCACGAATGAACAGCCTCAAATAGTCCTCGCCATTACCTACATAGCCATAGGGGTCATCTAGCTTGAACTGGTCTTCATAGTTGACTGCCTCAGTTCGAAGTTTCATTACGAAAATACCCTCTACATCGTCTACCGTCCGGATAATTTTCTCGCCGGATGTTTTGCATCGCTCTTCAAACAAGGCCTGTGCCTTGGCAAGCCGCTGTTTGTAGTCATCCATCGCCACCTGTTGCTGGTGGTTTTCCTGGCTGGCTTTGTACAACGGTATGGCAATCACAAACGCCACGGCCAACACCGCTAGCAGCTTTCCCCACCACCTCTTGGGTAGCCAAAGCGCCAGCCCGATGCTGGTTAAGGCAAACAATACAAAACCGATGCCTGCTGCTTGCAGCAATTCTTTAGTTAACCAGTAATCACGCATTTCTTCTCCCAGGACACACTAGCAAGGGCCCTATGTTGATCTCATTCATCTCTCCCTCCCCGACTCCTGCACCGCCTTCTGCACAGGCGACAGCAAATACTCGAGCACCGTCCGCTTACCCTGGTTGATCTCGGCCACGACCTGCATGCCCGGGGTGATGACCAGTGCCCTGCCCTGCGGGTCTTTGAGCACTTGTTCGTCGAGCCTGACGCGCACCTTGTAGGTCGCCATGGCGGCTGCGGCCGCCGCAGCGGCATCGGCACTGCTTGAGCCGGTGCTGCCTGATGACGAGCCACTACCGCCCTGGTTGTTCTGCGTCGCATCAGCGCTGATGTGGATGACCTTGCCCATCAACATGCCGTATTTCTGAAACGGGTAGGCGGCGAGCTTCACTTGCGCGGACTGGCCCACTTGCACAAAACCCACGTCGTCGTTCTTGATGGAAACATCGGCAAACAGCTGCTCGCCCTGGGGCACTAAAGTCAGCACCACGGTGCCGGGCTGCACCACCGCGCCCACGGTGGTGGTGGCCAGGTCCTTGATGACACCGTCTTGCGGGGCGCGCAATTCCATCAGGCCTTCCTTGTAAATGCTTTTGTCGAGGGTGGGTTGCAGCTGTGCGGTTTTGGCGCGCACGTCGGCGAGCTCTTTTTGCAACTCGCTCTTGTAAGCGCTTTGCAGCTGGCTGATTTTTTTGGTCTGCGCGGCGATGGTGGCGCTGAAGGCCTGCACGGCGGATTGCTGGGCGTCGAGGTCCTTGCCTTTTTCAATCGCTTCGCGCTGTTTGTCGGCGGCGGCGAGGCTGCCCATAAAGCCTTCTTTCTCGAGCTTCTCGTAGGCGGCTGCGGTGCGCTGGTAGGTGGGCAAGGTTTGCTGCAGCTTGGCCAGCATTTCGGCCGCGCCTTTTTTCTCATGCTCGGCTTTGGTGAGCATGGATTTTTCCTGGTCCAGGCTGTCGAGGAAGGCTTTGCGGTGCGCGATGTACTGGCTCTGCACATGGGCGTAAGCCTGCGGGTCGTCGCCGGCTTTGGGAAGCATGGGCTGGTCGGCGAGTTCGGCTTCGAGGCGGCGCATCTGCAGTTGCTGGGTCGCCAGGTCGCTGCTGATGCCGGCCTTGTCGGCACTGGCCAGCGTGGTGTCGAGCCGCGCGAGCACCTGGCCGCGCTTGACGGTGTCGCCTTCGTTGACGAGCAACTCCTTGACGACGCCGGGCTCGGCGGGCTGCACGATCTTGACCAGGGTTTGCGGCACCAGCTTGCCTTCGGCGGTGGCGATGATGTCGAGCTTGCCGATGGCGGCCCAGATCAGCAGGATAAATACCAGGGCCGATACGGCCCACAGCACGATGCGGCCGAACTCGCTGGGCGCTTCGTTCTGGATCAGCCTGAGCGGGTCGTGCCACTGGCTGGGCGGGCGCAATTGAACGACCTTGGCGGAAGCTTGTGTGTTGGCCTGCGCGTCGGCGGCCGGCGCCTCTGCCTGCGGTGCACCGTCTTGCGGCGTGGTGGGGGGCACGGCGCTCATACCTCGCCCTCCGTCTTGGGCACGGTGCGCAACGCGGTGCCTCCGGTATGGTTGCCGTGGTTCATGGGCGTGACCTTGGCGGCGGGGCCTTGTGCGGGCGACATCAGCTGCGCGCCCGTGGCCGTGAGGCGGAACACCGCGTCTATCTTGAGGCCCTTGGGCAGGCCGTGGGTGATGAAGAGCATGGTGACCTTGCCCTTGAGGGAATTGATGGTTTGCGCGAAGTGTTCGGCCGTGGGGCCGTCGAGCGCGCTGGTGGCCTCGTCAAACACCAGGATGCTGGGGCGCTTGAGCAGCGCGCGCGCAATCGCGATGCGCTGCTTCTGCCCGCCCGAGAGGCCGGCGCCGCGCTCGCCGATCTCGGTCTGGTAGCCCTGGGGCTGGGCTTCGATGACGCTGTGGATCTCGGCCATCTTGCAGGCGGCGGTGATCTGCTCAAAGGTGGCGTTGGGGCTGGCCATCTGCAGGTTGTCGTAAATCGTGCCGCTGAACAGCATGGTCTCTTGCGGCACCACGCCGAAGTGGCTGCGCAACTCGTTGGCCGACAGGTAGCGTATGTCGATGCCGTCGATGAGGATGCGGCCAGCGCTGGGCTGGTAAAAGCCCTGCAGCAGTTTGGCCAGCGTGCTCTTGCCACAGCCCGAGGGGCCCATGATGCCTATCATCTGGCCGGGCTTGATGGCCAGCGAAAGGTTCTCGTACACCAGTGGCAGGTGCTCGGCGTATTTGAAGGCGATCTCGTGGATCTGGATTTCGCCCTTGCGCGCGGTGTCGCGCGCGGGGATCACCGAATAAGGCTCAATCGGCGCGTTCATCAAATCGCCGAGGCGCGCCACCGACAGGCTGGCCTGCTGGAACTGCTGCCACAGGCCGACCAGGCGCAGCATGGGCTGCGAGAGCCGGCCGGAAAACATCTGGAAGGCCACCAGCATGCCGATGGTGAACTCCTTGCTGTGCATGACGGTGTATGCGCCTATGCCCAGGATCAGCAGGCTCATGAGCTGCTCGAGCAGGTTGGAGGCGGTGTTGTAGCTGTTGGCCAGCTGCTTGGTGGCAAAGCCGGCCTGCAGGTAGCTGGCGAGGTAGCCGCTGTATTTGCTGTTGAGCTGGGGCTCCAGCTGCAGCGACTTGACGGTCTCCAGGCCGACCACGTATTCCGTCAGGAAAGCCTGGTTGCGCGCGCCCATCTGGAACTGCTCCTGCAGCCGCGCCTGGAACAAGGGCGCGACCACCAGGCTCAGGCCGACGATGACGGCCAGGATGGCCAGCACGATCAGCGTCAAGGTGACGCTGTAATAAAACATGATGGCGACGAAGATCAGCAGGAAGGGGAAATCCAGGATCAGTGTGACGGCCGCACTCGCGATGAACTCGCGAATGGTTTCCACGCCATGCAGGCGGGCCGCGATGACACCGGTGGGCCGATGCTGGAAATACAGCGGCGGCAACTTGAAGAGGCGCTCGAAGACCGAAGAGCCCAGTACCGCGTCGACGCGGTTGCCGGTGTGCAGCACCAGGTACTGGCGCAGCCACGACAGCGCCGCGGAGAAAGTCATGAACACCAGCATGCCGATGGCGATGACGATCAACGTGCTTTCGGTGCGGTGCACCACCACCTTGTCGATGATGGCCTGGGTGAACAGCGGCGTGGCCAGCGCGATGAGCTGGATGACCAGGGAGGCCAGCAGCACCTCCTGCCAGAGTTTTTTGTGTTTGAGCAGTTCTGGCACAAACCAGCTGAAGCCGAACTTGCGCGCCTGCCGCGCCTGGGCTTCGCTGTCGGGGTCGGCGGCTGGGTCGGCCTGCGGCGTGACACGGGTGATATGGCCGCTGTAACGCAGTGCGAATTCAGGCAGCTCCAGCGTGCGTGGGCTGGCGTCGCCGGCTTCGACCAGCAGCAGCTTGGTGGCGTCGGCTTGCAGGATCAGGGCCGGCACCGTCTGCCCGGCTGCTGCTTCCAGCCCCTCACTTTTTTCCCGGCCGGCTTCGGCTGTTTCACCCGTTTCAGCCGTTTCAAATGCCTTGGGCTGCAGCCAGGCAATCAGCGGAAAGGTTTCCTTGTGCAGCTTGTCGGCTTTGGCCTTGTGGTGGACGGCGTCAAAGCCATAGGCCTGCATCGCGTCCACCAGGGAGCGCGTCGTATAGGGCGCCGCCAGTTGCTGGCGTGCCAGCGCGTCCGAAAATGGCTTGCGATGCAGCGCGCAAATCCCCTGCAATGCCCAGAAAAAGGCATCCCCCGATATTTTCTTGTCCATCATCCCGAATCTACCCCGCTGGAGAGGCTTGCTTTATTTTGAACCATCTCGCGCCATCGTCCCTTGTCGATGCGCCGCCTGCAAAACCACCCGGTGATGTCAAAGACATGCCGCATGGCCCGAGCCAGTTTAGATTTAAAACAACCGCCGGCCCGGGCATTTTTTGGGGGTGTTGCTTTTGCGAAGCAATTTCTTTTTCGCGCGAACCATACCTGTTTTGATGGGCGCCGTATGTGAATCCATTTTTACTACTGGCCCCCTCCAAACAGAGGAGAAGCGATTTCGCCTGATGGATAAGCACGGGCCAGGCCGGCGTTGAAAAACAGCGCCCCAAGTTTCAAAATTTGCGCTGGAAAACCCTGATCACAACGCCGGCGTCACCAAACCGCAATAATGATGGGCTCGCTGGAGATTTCACCATGGCACATGTACTGGCAAAGCTCAAAGGGGCACCCCTCACCGCCGTCAAACAACAGCTTGAACACGATGCCGCGGAGCATGCGGAGCACGGCATGTACCTCGAGCACTTGTGGCAGAACGCGGAAAACCGGGACGAGGTGTTGTTCCTGTTTCAAGTCAAAGACCTGGACCATTGCCGGCAGCGCATGCGCCAAGTGCATGCCAAGGCCCTTGCCGAACACCCGGACGCACCCTTGCCCGAGATGACTTTTCTGGATGGTTTTTAAAGACCTGTGTTTTTATCCTTGAACACCTTTGACTGACATGACACAACGCCCGGCAAATATTCACAGCCGCTACCACGCCCACCTCTATTTCGGCCCCGACACCGTCGAACAGGCGCGCGCGCTGGCCACCCGGGCCGGTGAGCTGTTCCATGTCGGCGTGGGCCGCGTGCATGAGCGTGAGGTCGGGCCGCATCCGCGCTGGAGTTGCCAGCTGTCGTTTGACAGCGCGGAGTTCGAACGCATCATTCCCTGGCTGGAGAGCGAGCGCAAAGGCCTGGACGTGTTTGTGCATGGGCTCACGGGCGATGACCTGGCGGACCACACCACACACGCTTCGTGGCTGGGCGAGCCGGCGGAACTGAAGCTGGAAATGTTCAGGCGCTGAATTTTCGCGCCGGCCGTTTCAGCGGCTGAACAAACGCCGGAAGCGCCCGGGCGCGAGGAGCGCGGGCGCGGATTCCACCCAGCGGTACAGCGCCTGCCCCGCGAGCAATGACAGCGCGAACGCCAGCAGCATGCCCAGCACATTCGCGGCCAGTTGCGTGGGCCAGAAATGGCTGACGACCGCATTGGCCAGCAGGCAGACCGGGAAGTGGATCAGGAACACCGAATACGAGATGCGGCCCAAATGCAGCAGCGGGCGCTGCCGCAACCCGCGCAGCAGCCAGTGGCTTGGCGCAAGGCCCGCCAGCCACACCAGGCCGAAGGCGCTTGCCAGGGCCACCACGATCCTGCCCCTGAAATCCAGCGCCAGGGCCAGCGCGCCCAGCACCGCCATGGCGGCCAGCCAGTATCCGCGTTGCGCACCTGCCGCGCGCGAGGCCCAGAAGGCCAGCATGCCCAGCGCGTAGGCGCCGAAAAAATACAGGGCGGTGATGTCAAAAAGCGGGTTCCGGTTGAACACCCCCAATGAGAGCAGCGCGATCAACAGCACAGCCATGGCCCCCGCCGATACCCCCGATAACGCCGTGCTCATACGCAGCGGCCGCGCGGCGGCAAACACCAGCACGGCCATTGCATAGAGCTGCAAGTCCATCGCCACATACCAGACACCGGCCGACAGCGACTCCTGGCCCAGCACATCCTGCAGTAGCAAGCCATGGGCCAGCAACTGGAACAGCGTGGGCGCCGCTGGCACCGAGGGATGGTCGAACCAGGGCCTGAGCAGCGCGGCCACCAGCACGCTGACGGCGAGCGCGGCCAGGTAGGGTTTGACGAGCCGCGCATAGCGGCGAAAGATCAGGTGGCCTGGCGCCTCGAACACGGCGACGCCCTGCGGCGCGAGCGAGGCGGCGGCCAGGAAACCCGCCGCGACCAGGAAGAACTGCACCGCCATGCGTCCGTAGCCGTAAAGCCAGTCCATGAGGCCGGGCGCGGACGAATACACCACGTCCGACATGGGCCCGTAAAAAGCCAGGTGGTGCCAGACGATCAGCACGCAGGCCAGGCCTTTGAGGGCGTCAAGGCCCTGAAGGCGCTGGGGCGTGGTCATGGATTCGCGTGGCCAGGTTCAAGCGCAGACGCGCTGGCGCGCGTCAAGGTATTCGCGCTTGAGTTGCTCCACAAAGGCGGCGGCGCTTTGCACCTTGCTGACGGCGCCTATGCCCTGGCCGCAGCCCCAGATGTCTTTCCAGGCCTTGGACTTGCTGCCTTCACCGCCGCCGAAGTTCATGGTCTTGACGTCGCCCTCGGGCAGGTTCTCGGGGTCCATGCCGGCCGCGCGTATCGAGGGCGCGAGGTAGTTGCCGTGCACGCCCGTGAACAGGCTGCTGTAAACGATGTCGTCGGAATTGCCGTCGACGATGGCCTGCTTGTAGGCGTCGGTGGCGCGCGCTTCATCGGTGGCGATAAAGGCCGAGCCTATGTAGGCGAAGTCGGCGCCCATGGCCTGCGCGGCCAGCACCGCGCCGCCGGTGGAGATGGCACCCGACAGCGCCAGCGGGCCGTCGAACCACTGGCGGATTTCCTGGATCAGCGCGAAGGGGCTTTTGACGCCCGCATGGCCGCCCGCGCCGGCGGCCACGGCGACCAGGCCGTCGGCGCCTTTTTCAATCGCCTTGCGCGCGAACTTGTTGTTGATGATGTCGTGCAGCACCACACCGCCGTAGCTGTGCGCGGCGGCGTTGATGTCTTCGCGCGCGCCCAGGCTGGTGATGTAGATGGGCACCTTGTACTTCACGCACATTTCCATGTCGTGCTCCAGCCTGTCGTTGGACTTGTGCACGATCTGGTTGATGGCGAAAGGCGCGGCCGGCTTGCCGGGGTTGGCCTTGTTGTGGGCGGCCAGCGCCTCGGTGATCTCAGCCAGCCATTCGTCAAGCTGCGACGCCGGGCGCGCATTGAGCGCGGGCATGGCGCCGACCACACCGGCCTTGCACTGCGCGATGACCAGCTTGGGATTGCTGATGATGAAGAGCGGCGAGCCGATGATGGGCAGGGGCAGCTGGTTCAATGCGCCGGGCAGTCTGGACATGGTGGCTCCGAAGTTCAGGGATTCAGGAAAACACGCTGCCCACGCGGGGGCAGCTGGAGATGAAAAACCGTGCAGGCCGTGCCGCCTCAGAACGCTTCCAGCGCCAGCGCGGTCACGCTGTCGGCGCCTTCAACGATGCTGTCGCGCAGGCCGGGGGCTTTGGTCAGCAGGTGGTCGGCGTAAAAACGCGCGGTCGTGATCTTGGCCTGCATGAAGGCCACGTCCACGCCTTGCGCGATCTGCTCTTGCGCGACCAGCAGCGAACGCGCCATCTGCCAGCCAGCGACCACGTTACCCGCGAGCATGAGGTAAGGCACGCTGCCGGCGAACACAGCGTTGGGGCTGGCTTTGGTGTTGCCGGCGACAAAGTCGACCACGTCGATGAAAGCTTCACGCGCGGCCTTCAGGCGCTTGGCCACGGCCAGCGCATCGGCGCTGCCCTGCTTCACGAGTTCTTTTTCAGTGGCGGCTATCTGGCCGGCGATCGCCTTGGCGGTCTGGCCGCCATCGCGCGAGGTCTTGCGGCCTATCAGGTCGTTGGCCTGGATGGCGGTCGTGCCTTCGTAGATGGTCAGGATCTTCGCGTCGCGGTAGTACTGGGCCGCACCGGTCTCTTCGATGAAGCCCATGCCGCCGTGCACCTGTACGCCCAGCGACGTGACTTCCAGGCTCATCTCGGTGCTGTAGCCCTTGACCAGCGGCACCATGAATTCGTAAAACGCCTGGTTCTGCTTGCGCACCTCGGCATCGGGGTGGTGATGCGTTGCGTCGTAAGCCGCGGCGGCCACCGAGGCCATGGCGCGGCAGCCTTCGGTGTAGGCGCGCATGGTCATCAGCATGCGCTTGACGTCGGGGTGGTGGATGATGGGCGCGCTGGCCTTGATGGAGCCGTCGACGGGGCGGCTCTGCACGCGGTCTTTCGAAAACGCCACGGCCTTCTGGTAGGCACGCTCGGCAATCGCGATGCCCTGCATCCCGACGGCGTAGCGCGCCGAGTTCATCATGATGAACATGTATTCGAGGCCGCGGTTTTCTTCGCCGACGATGTAGCCGACGGCGCCACCGTTGTCGCCGTACTGCAGCACAGCGGTGGGCGAAGCCTTGATGCCCATCTTGTGTTCTATGCTCACGCAGTGCACGTCGTTGCGCGCGCCCAGTGCGCCGTCCTTGCCGACCATGAACTTGGGCACGACAAACAGGCTGATGCCCTTGACGCCTTCGGGCGCGCCCGTGACGCGGGCCAGCACCAGGTGCACGATGTTCTCGGCCATGTCGTGCTCACCATAGGTGATGAAGATCTTGGTGCCGAAAATCTTGTAGCTGCCGTCGGGTTGCGGCTCGGCACGGCTGCGCACCATGGCCAGGTCTGAGCCGGCCTGTGGCTCGGTCAGGTTCATGGTGCCGGTCCACTGGCCGCTCACGAGTTTTTCGAGGTAAACCGCCTTGAGCTCGTCGGAGCCGGCCGTCAGCAGCGCCTCGATGGCACCGTCGCTGAGCAGCGGGCACAGCGCGAAGCTCATGTTGGCCGAGTTGAGCATTTCGCCGCAGGCCGCGCCTATGGTCTTGGGCAGGCCCTGGCCGCCAAAATCGGCCGGGTGCTGCAGGCCTTGCCAGCCGCCTTCGACGTATTGTTTGAAGGCTTCCTTGAAGCCGGGCGTGGTGGTGACTTCGCCGGCCTGAAAGCTTGAGGGGTTGATGTCGCCCTCGCGGTTCAGCGGGGCCAGCACGCCTTCGTTGAACTTGGCGCACTCCTCGAGCACGGCTTGCGCGGTATCGAAGCCGGCTTCCTCGAAGCCCGGAATCTGCGCGATCTGTTCGATGTTGGCCAGGTGCTGGATGTCAAACAGCATGTCCTTGAGAGGGGCTTTGTACGTCATGTTCTTGTCTCCGAATTTCTCTTGCTCCTTCCCCCGCTGGGGGAAGCTTGGGATGGGGGCTTGCGGCCGTGGCAAAGTGCTCGCTCAACCGCCGCCGGTCCCCACCCCTGCCCTCCCCCAGTGGGGGAGGGAGTTAACTCACTAACAGGTCACAAAGCCGCGACCAGCTCGGGCACGGCCGTGAACAGGTCGGCCTCCAGGCCGTAATCGGCCACGCTGAAGATAGGCGCCTCAGGGTCTTTGTTGATCGCGACAATGACCTTGCTGTCCTTCATGCCGGCCAGGTGCTGGATCGCGCCGGAAATGCCGGCGGCGATGTAAAGCTGCGGCGCGACGATCTTGCCGGTCTGGCCCACTTGCCAGTCGTTGGGGGCGTAGCCCGCATCGACGGCGGCGCGCGAGGCGCCCAGCGCCGCGCCCAGCTTGTCGGCCAGCGGCGTCAGCACTTCGTTGAACTTCTCGCTGGAGCCCATGGCCCGGCCACCCGAGACGATGATCTTGGCGGCGGTCAGTTCAGGGCGGTCGCTCTTGGCGATCTCGGAACCCAGGAAAGTCGACTTGCCGCTGTCGGCCACGCCCGCAGGGGTCTCAATCGTCGCGGAGCCGCCTGTGGCAGCCGCGGCGTCAAAGCCGGTGGTGCGCACGGTGATGACTTTGGTCGCGTCCAGGCTTTGCACGATGGCAATCGCGTTGCCGGCATAGATGGGGCGCTCAAAGGTGTCGGCGGCATCAACCTTGGTGATGTCGGAGATCTGGCCCACGTCCAGCGTCGCGGCTACGCGGGGAGCGATGTTCTTGCCCGAGGCGGTGGCGGGAAACAGGATGTGCGAATAGGCGGAAGCGATGGCCAGCACCTGCGCGGCCATGTTCTCGGCCAGGCCGTGGGCGAAGTGCTCGCCTTCGACATGGATGACCTTGGCGACGCCGGCAATCGCGGCGGCGGCCTTGGCGGCGGCTTCGGCGCCCTTGCCGGCCACCAGCACGTGCACGTCGCCGCCGCACTGTGCGGCAGCCGTCACGGTGTTGAGGGTGGCGGGCTTGATGGAGTTGTTGTCGTGTTCTGCCACGACGAGTGATGCGAGTGCGGTCATTTCAATCAACTCCTTAGATAACTTTGGCTTCGTTCTTGAGCTTGTCCACCAGGGCGGCCACGTCGGCCACCTTGATGCCGGCGCTGCGCTTGGGCGGCTCGCTGACCTTCAGGGTCTTGATGCGCGGCTTGACGTCGACGCCGAGCTCTTCGGGCTTGATGTTGTCGAGCTGCTTCTTCTTGGCCTTCATGATGTTGGGCAGGGTGACGTAGCGCGGCTCATTGAGGCGCAGGTCGGTGGTGATGATGGCCGGCAGCGTGAGCGAGAGGGTTTCCAGGCCACCGTCGACTTCGCGCGTGACCTTGGCGGTGCCGCCTTCGACTTCGACCTTGGAGGCAAAAGTCGCCTGGGGCCAGCCCAGCAGCGCGGCCAGCATCTGGCCGGTCTGGTTGCAGTCGTCGTCGATGGCTTGCTTGCCGAGGATGACGAGCTGGGGTTGTTCTTTTTCGACCAGGGCCTTGAGCAGCTTGGCGACGGCCAGGGGCTGCAGTTCTTCGGCGGTCTCCACCAGGATGGCGCGGTCGGCGCCTATGGCCATGGCGGTGCGCAGGGTTTCCTGGCACTGCAGCACGCCGCAGCTGACGGCGATCACCTCGGTGACCACGCCTTTTTCCTTCAGGCGGGTGGCCTCTTCGACGGCGATCTCGTCAAACGGGTTCATGCTCATCTTGACGTTGGCGATGTCGACACCAGTGCCATCGGATTTGACGCGGACTTTCACGTTGTAGTCGACTACACGCTTGACGGGGACCAAGACCTTCATGACAGGGCTCCAGAGTTGTTGATGAGATGTATTGATTGACGTTGACGTAAACGTAAGCTTTGCATTCTATGCTGCGGCATGCCGGGTGCGGGCTGCGGGGCCGGCGGCCGGAAGGTAACCAGCACTGCCGGGCAGAAAAAGAACGGTCGTTCTATTTTTCATTATAGAGGGCGAAACAAGGGGAATTAGAGCATCCTGCCCAACCGTTGTCCTAAAGGTGTCTTTCAGGCGCCAATTGCCCCGCGGCTGGGCGCCCTCCAGGGGCCCGGGCCGGTTCAGGAGGGTTTGGCGGCGTCCCCGTCCGCCGTGACGCGGGTGTGCACCACGCGCTGCGGATAGGGAATGTCGATGTTGTGCGCGCGCAGGGCTTCCAGGATGGCCAGGTTGATGCGGGAGCGCAGGTTTTGCTGGCCGTTTTCCGGGTCGGCCATCCAGTAGTTGAGCGTGAACTCCAACCCGTCGGCGCCGAAGTTGGTCAGGTTGGTGCCGGGGGCCGGGTCGCGCAGCACGCGGTCCTGCCTGAGCGCGGCCTCGTTGAGCAGGCGCATCACGAGCTCCACATCGCTGTCATAGCCCACCGAAACCACGGTGGACTGCAGCACCTGCGGGTCGCTCAGCGACAGGTTTTCAACGCGGGTGCTGATGAACATCTCGTTGGGCACGATGGACTCGCGCCCCGAAGGTGCGCGCACCACGGTGTAGCGCGCGTTGATGTCGGTGATGCGGCCCTCGAAGGTGTCGACCCGGATGTTGTCGCCTATGCGCACGCTGCGCTCGGCCAGCATGACAAAGCCGCTGACGTAGTTGGCGGCCAGCTTCTGCAGGCCGAAACCCACGCCCACGCCTATCGCGCCGCCCAGCACCGACAAGGCTGTGAGGTCTATGCCTACCGAGGACAGCGCCAGCATCAGGCCCACAAACATCAGCACGGCGCGCACCGCGTTGCTGACGGCCTTGCGCAGGGACAGTTCGTTGCCAGTGGCCTTGCGCAGCAGGCGCGACTCGATGGCCGACGATATCCACAGCGTGATCAGCAGCACCACGCCGGCCGTCACCGCGCCTTCGAGCATGGTGCGCACCGAGAGGTTGCTGTTGCCTATCTTCCACTTGATGCCGTCGAGTTCTTCCAGCACCACGGGCAGCAGGCCGCTGACCCACAGCACCATGGCGATCCAGGCCAGCCAGGAGATGGTGCGCTCCAGCGCCCGCACCAGCGGTGCATCCTTGAAGGCCACCTGCAGCACCTTGACACCCAGGCGTATCGCGGCCAGCGAGACCAGCACGGGAATCGCCACCTTGAAGAGCGCCAGCGGAAACATGCGCTCCAGCAAAGCCTTGGCCGCGTAGGCCAGGAACAGCAGCAGCAGGGGGAAAAGCACACCGTCGATCACGCGCCGCCCGAACAGGATGGAGCTGTCGTCGACCGCCATGCGCGCGCGGCCCGCCACGCGCACCACCAGCCAGGCCAGCAAGGCGCAACCGATCAGCGCGGCCACCTCCGTGAGCGTCGTGGGCTGGGCCAGCGCGGCGAACCAGGCGTCCAGGTTGTCGATACGGGCGGGGGGACGGGTCGTCAGGGCGCCGGCGCTGGCCATTGGGGTTTCCTTTTTTCGATGAAGGCCTGTACGCCCTCCTGTGCAACGGCATGGGCCATGTTGCGGGCCATGGACTGGCCCGCGAGCTGGTAGGCGGCCTCGATACCGGTTTCACGTTGTTGGTAAAAAAGCGCCTTGCCCATGGCCAGCGCCTCGCGCGGTTTGGACAATAGCGACTGCAGCAATTTTTCGACTTCGCCGTCCAGCGCCTCCAGCGGCACGACGCGGTTGACCAGCCCACGCTGGCGCGCTTCATCGGCCGTGATGAAGCCGCCGGTCAACAGCATCTCCATGGCCTGCTTGGCCGGGATGTTGCGCACCAGCGGCACGCTGGGCGTGGCGCAGAACAGGCCCACGTCTATGCCGTTGACGCCGAAGCTGGCACTGCCGGCCGCCACGGCCAGGTCGCATTGCGCCACCAGCTGGCAACCGGCCGCGGTGGCCAGGCCTTGCACCCGCGCGATGACAGGCACCGGCAGCTTCTGGATGCTGAGCATCATGCGCGTGCACTGGGCAAACAGCTTCTGGTAATAGGCCAGTTCGGGCTGTGCGTGCATGTCTTTGAGGTTGTGGCCGGCGCAAAAGGCCTTGCCCTCGGCCGCGATGACCACCGCGCGCGCCGCGCCGTCGGCCGCGATCGCGTCGAGCGCGGCCTGCAGCGCGGCCAGCACGTCCTCGCTGAGGGTGTTGAAGCTGGCGGCGCGGTTCAGCACCAGGCGGTGCACGCCGCGCGCGTCCTGGCTATGCAGCACGGGTGCCGAAAGGTCAGCGGATGCGGCGCTCATGAAACAAACCTCCTACAGGTCGGCCAGCACGCGGATGTGGGCTTCCACGCTGCGTGCCAGCGCGTTCAGGTTGTAGCCGCCTTCCAGCGACGAAACAATCCGGCCCTGCGAGTGGCGTTTCGCGACGTCCTTGATGCGCTGGGTGATCCAGGCGTAGTCCTGCTCAACCAGGCCCATCTGGCCCAGGTCGTCGTCGCGGTGCGCGTCGAATCCGGCGCTGATAAAAATCATCTCGGGCTTGAATTCCTCCAGGCGCGGTATCCACATCATCTCGACCAGCTCGCGCACGTCCATGCCCTTGGTGTAGGCCGGCACGGGCAGGTTGAGCATGTTGCCGGCATGGCTCTCGGTGCCGCTGTAGGGGTAGAGCGGATGCTGGAAAAAACTCACCATCAGCACCCGCTCATCCCCGCTGAGGATGTCCTCGGTGCCATTGCCGTGGTGCACGTCGAAGTCGACAATCGCCACACGCTTGAGGCCGTGGCGCTCCAGCGCATAACGCGCGGCGACGGCGATGTTATTGAAAAAGCAGAAGCCCATGGCCTTGTTATGGCAGGCATGGTGGCCGGGCGGCCGCACGGCGCAGAAGGCGTTTTCGAGTTCGCCGGACAGCACGGCATCGGTGGCGGCCAGCGCGGCGCCGGCGGCGCGCAGGGCGGCGTTCCAGGTGTGCACGTTGAGGGCGGTGTCGGGGTCGATCTGGGCATAGGCCGGGCCGCCCGCCCGTATGTCATCGGCTAGGTGGTCGCTCAGGCCGCGCAGCGCGGCGACCATCATGCGATCGTGTGCGAGTTCGATGTCGCCCAGGGCCGCCTGCGGCGCCTCGCGGGCGTCCAGCGCGTCCTTGACGCCGATGGCCAGCAGCCAGTCGTCGATGGCATCGAGCCGCTCGGGGCATTCCGGGTGCCCGGCCCCCATTTCGTGCTTTCGGCAGTCGGGATGGCTGAAATAACCGGTCGCGTTCATCGGGAAACCATCGGGCAATGTTTTACGAAAATTTACGGTATGGTTGACGCCATGAATGTCACAGAAAAACTTCAAGCGCTCCTGAATCAGCTTAACACGGTCATCGTCGGCAAGCCGGCCCAGGTGCAGGATTGCGTGGCCTGCCTGCTGGCCGGCGGCCACCTGCTGATCGAGGATGTGCCGGGCGTCGGCAAGACCACGCTGGCCCATGCGCTGTCGCGCTCCTTCGGCCTGCAGTTTTCACGCGTGCAGTTCACCGCCGACCTGATGCCCAGCGACCTGTCGGGCGTGTCGATTTACGAGCGCCAGAAGGAGAGTTTTGTGTTCCACCCCGGGCCGGTGTTCGCCCAGGTGCTGCTGGCCGATGAAATCAACCGCGCCAGCCCCAAGACCCAGAGCGCCCTGCTCGAGGCCATGGAGGAAAAACAGGTCACCGTCGAAGGCGAAACCCGCCCCCTGCCCCTGCCCTTTTTTGTGATCGCCACGCAGAACCCGCACGACCAGCTCGGCACCTACGCCCTGCCCGAGTCGCAGCTGGACCGCTTCCACATGCGGATTTCGCTGGGTTACCCCGACCGCGCCGCCGAGCGCGAGCTGCTGCGCGGCGCCGACAGGCGCGAGATGGTCGAGCAACTGCCCGCGCTGCTGGCGCCGCACGACCTGCTGGAGCTGCAGCAGATGGTGGCCAAGGTCCACGCGTCCGAGCCGCTGCTCAACTACCTGCAAGACCTGGTGGCGGCCACCCGTTCGGGCCGCTGGTTTTTGCAGGGCCTGAGCCCGCGCGCCGGTATAGCCATCATGCGGGCCGCCAGGGCCCAGGCCTTTCTGAGCAAGCGCGATTACGTGGCGCCCGACGATATCGCCGCGGTGCTGCCCCAGACCGCCGCGCACCGGCTGATTCCCGTCAGTGACGCCGGGCGCGGCTCGGTGGAACAGGTGCGCGCCATGCTGGAAGCCGTGCCCCTGCCCTGAGCACCGCCCCCAAAAAAACACATCGTCCGCTTTTTCCGCCCCTTCCCTCTCCTTATGGCCGCGCTGGCATCCACCCTCAACCCCCTGGCCTTCGTGCGTGCCCGCTTCCAGGCCTGGTGGCAGAGCAAGCTGCCTTTCACCGACAGCGTGACGCTGACCCAGCGCAACGTTTACATCCTTCCCACCCGTCCGGGCTGGATGATGGGTGTCACCCTGCTGGTGCTGCTGGTGGCCGCCATCAATTACCAGCTGAGCCTGGGCTACCTGCTGACTTTTTTGCTGGCCGGCAGCGCGCTCATCGGCATGCATGTCTGCCACGGCACGCTGCGCGGCCTGTCCATGAACCTGGTCGCGCCGCACGCCCAGTATGTGGGCGCCACCGCCGCTTTCGAGGTCAAGCTGACCAACACCCGGCGTACAGTGCGCCACGGCATAGGCCTGAGCGTGCTCAACCCGCATGACGTAGACGCCGAAAAAGGCCGCGAGCGACACTGGGCCTGGACCGACGTGCCCGCGCAAGGCAGCAGCGTGGTGCAGGTGGCCTTCACGCCGCCGAAGCGCGGCCTGCACAGGCTGCCCACGCTGACCGCCGAAACCCGGTTCCCGCTGGGCACCTTCCGCGTCTGGACCGTCTGGCGGCCCGGCGCCCAGGTCCTGGTCTACCCCGCGCCCGAAGCCCACCCGCCGCCCCTGCCGCCCGGCGAACCCCGCTCAGGCGGCGCCGCGGCCGCCCTGCGCGCGCAAAGCAGCGGCGAATTCGACGGCGTGCGGGGTTACCGGCGCGGCGACCCGATGAAACTGGTGGTCTGGAAGAAGGCCGCGAAGGACGACGGCCAAGGAAGCGGGCTGGTGGTTCGCGACACGCAGCAGGCGCAGCGGCATGAGTTGTGGCTGGACTTTGCGCAGGCCGGTTCTGCCGGCGTTGAGCAGAAGCTTTCACGGCTGTGTGCCTGGGTGTTGTTGGCTGACAAGCTGTCGCTGGACTATGGATTGAGGTTGCCTTCTTTGGAGATCAAGCCTGCCAGTGGGGAGGCGCATAAAAGGCTTTGTCTGGAGGCGCTGGCCGTATGTTGAAGGGTTCTGTTTCCGTTCGACGGGCGGGTTCTCTTCTGAGTCCTGCTGGCCGGGGTCGCCCGGCGGCGACTCACTTTTCTTTGCTTCGCCAAAGAAAAGTAAGCAAAAGAAAGGCGACCCGCAGTCTGGGTCCCTACGCTTCGCTACGGGCAACCTGCGGTGCTCGAGCCAAGCGGGGTCTGGCTAAACTCGCCTTCGGCTCAAACAACGCCAGCCCTGATCCGCTTGTCTCTGCGCTCCTCGGCCCAGCCAGGACGG
>NZ_JBFUCN010000039.1:0-29464 GCF_056405195.1 Polaromonas sp. P1_H6 | reverse complement strand
ATGTCGCCTGCGGGGGCGATCACGTCGCTGCCGACCTGTTTGTAGGCCTCGCCGGCTTGCAGGGTGACGTTGCCGGCGATGCTGCCCACGGTGCTGGCCGCGGCGCTGGTGCCTTGCGCCTTCTGCTGCGTGGATCGCTCTTGCGTGCCAATGCTGATGCCGCCGCCGTCATCGAGCAGGCCGCTTTGTTTTCTTTCCTGGAAAGAGGCCGAACTGCTGCTGTTGGTGGCGGCCTCAATGCTGAGGTTGTTGCCGGCCACCAGGGTGGTGCCGGTATCGCTCACCACGCTGGAGCCTTTGACGTTGATGTCATTACCGGCCACCACGGTGACGGTGTTGCCGCTCAGGGATGAGCTGATCGCCTTGTCGGCGGAAGCGCTCTGCCGCACTTCAGTGCTGCCCGAGCTGAACGCGTCCGAGTCTTCCACAAAGGTGGCGGTCGCCAACGAGCTCTGCGTTTTACCGGCATTGATGTTGACGTTGTTGCCGGCGCTGGCGACCAGGGCGCCCTGCTGGCTGGTCACACTGGCGGCGGTGGCGTTGATGTCTTTGCCGGCGACGAGGCTCAGGTTGCCGGTGGCATTGATCTGGCTGCCGACGTCCTGGCTCTGGGAGAAGCGGGTGTAGTTGCGCTCGTCGCGGGTAGCGTCGACGCTGTCGGACTTGGTGACTGTGTTCAGGTTGATGTTGTTGCCGGCCTGCAACTGGGCGCTGCCCTGGCTCTGGATGACGCCGGCAACGATGTTGGCGTCGCGCCCAGCGCTGGCGAGCAAGGTGCCGCCGGGGTTGGTGATGTAGAGGCCGGCCACGCGGTCTATGCCGGTGAAGCTGGAGACGGTGGGGCCCACGCTGCTGAGCGTGCTGGTGGGTGCTGTGGTGGTGGTGGCAATGTTGAGGTCGCGCCCGGCCGTCACGTTGAGGCTGTTGGCGGCGTCTATCTGCCCGCCTATGTTGTTGAGGTCGGTGCGCGCGGTGACGGCCACGGCATTGCCGCTGATGCGCCCGCCCAGGTTGTTGACGTTCTCGGCCGTGAGGGCCATGACGGTGCGGCCGGCCATGGTGCCGCTGTTGCTGAGGTCGCCTGCCAGGTTGAGGTTGAGCTCGCGCCCGGCCAGCAGAGTGCCGGCGCCGTCGATGTCGCCGGCCTGCACACGCACATAGACCTGGGGTACCAGCACGCGCTGGGTGCTGCCGTCGGCCAGGGTCACGGTCTGCTCGACGAGCCAGACGATGTCGCTGGTGAGGGCCGCCATCTGCGCGGCGGTCAGGGCGATGCCGGGGCGCAGGTTCATGGTGCCGGCAAAGGTAATGCCGGCGTCCATCAAGGCCTTGTACTGGACTTCTTCGCTGCTGTAGTTGCCGAGGAAGCGCTGGCCGGTGAGTTGGGCGACCTGCTCGTTGATGAGGCGTTGCTCATAGAAGCCGTCGCCCAGGCGTTTCTGGGTGACGGTGGGGTCCAGCGTCAAGGCGGCCAGCATGTAGTCGCTGCCCAGCCAGGTCCGGTAGTTGGCGAAGCGCGGGTCGGTCTCTATCAGGAAGGCGCCGGCCGGGCCGGGGTTGGTGCGGAACAGGCTGGTATTGGGGATGCCGAGGTTGGGGGCAATGGTGCGCAAGACGGGGACATTGGCGGCCAGGCTGCCGATAGCGCCTACGCTGGAGGTGACCTGCACGATGCCGGCGCTGCGCGCGGCGGCGCTGGGTGTGCCGATGGCGCCGGGCGTGGTACTGACGCTGCCGGGTGTGAGGCTGGCCAGCACGGTGCCGGTGCCCGGCACGGCGGCGTTGGACTGCGCGACGGCGATGCCAGTGACGATGGTGTGCGGGATGTTCTGCGCATACGGGTCGACGATGAAACCGTAGATATCGCTGCAGGAGCCCAGGAAGCAGTCCTGGCCGATGATGCCAAAACGGGTGGCGCTGCCGGAGCGGCTTTGCACCGCGGTGATCTGCGTGGCCTGGTTGTTGACGGCCTGGGCGGTGGCCGTGAGCACGCCGCCCGCGATGATGCGGCTGTTGTCATTGAGCAGCGTGCCGCTGGCGTTGAGCGTCATGTTGCCGCCGCTCAGGATCTGCCCCGGCCGACCGGTGTTGACGGTGGCGCTCTGGTCTGTTTCGGTGTACTCGCGCTTGACCGAAAAGAGGAGCAGGGAACTTTGGGCCGCGGCGCGGAAATCATTGAGCTTGACTTGCAGCGCCTGCCACGGGGCAGATGCCGTTTGCCAGGCAGCGAGTTCCTGGGGTGTGGGGTCGACGAATGAGCCCTGGTCCTGGCTGCCCACCCAGGTGCGCGTGGGGCGCGGGCCGGGCGTGGTGTTGGCGGGGTTGGCCATGCCGAACAACGCCCAGACCGGGTCGGTGTTCTGGTAGTTCAGCACGTCGGGAAAGTAGGCGCCGTTGTTGTTGTCGCCCGAGGGCGGCGTGGTGGCTTCGGCCTCAAAGGCGTTGGGGCCTTCGTAATAGGTCTTGTAGATGGGCGCGGCGTAGGGACTGCCCGGCAACAGGCCGCCGATGACGGGGAAACCCGGGGCCGTCGAAGCGATGAACCTGCCCTGCTGCCCGGTGGTGGTCCAGGCGAAATCGGTGCTTGCGCGAACCGTGCCGTCGCTCGCCACCATGTCCATCTTGCTGACTGGGCCAGTGGTGTTGAGGGTGTAGCTGAACGAGGGGTTGGTGTTCTGGATGCTGCTGGCCGCCAGTGCCATGGCGCCCAGCGATTCGATGGTGGCGGAGGCGTTCTTGATCAGCGTCGCCTGGCCGGTGGCGCGGCGGCTGCCGTCCAGGCTGCCGCCTATGGCCATGTCGCCGGCGCTGAAGATCAGCGCGCCGTTGCTGTTGTTGATGGTGGTCGCGCCTATGTCCAGGCGCTGGCGCGCGGCGATGGTGGCGGCCGTGGTGACGCCGCCCACGGTTTCGGCGTCGTTGTTGATGGTGGTGGCGGCGATGCTGAGGGTGTTGCCGTAGATGCGGCCGGTGCCGAGATTGTTCAGCGTGACGGTGTTGATCTGTGTGTCGACGCCGTCGATCAGGCCGCGGTTGATCAGGGTGTTAGCGGCGGTGGCGGTGATTTTGGTGGTGGTGCCGGTCATCTCGCCGGTTGCGGTGTTGTCAATCGTCGCCGCCGTCACGTCCAGCGTGGCGCCGGCCTGCAGCTTGCCGCTGTTGGTGAGGGTGCCGGTGACGGCTACCGTGTTGTTGCCGGTAGCGCTAATGGTGCCGGTGTTGCTGAAATCGCCGGCCAGCGAGAGCGACAAATCCTGCTGCGACAGCAGGCTGCCGGTGCCGTTGAGGCTGGCGGCGCTGGCGGCCAGCGAGCGGCCGGCCACAAAGGTGCCGCCGGTGTTGGTGATGGCCAGGGTGCGCGCGGCCGGGCTGGCGGCGGTGTCTTGCACGGTGACGGTGTTGCCTGCGCTGACAAGGCCCGCCGTGTTGTTGAGGCTGCCGCCGCTGGTCAGCGTGGCGTTGGTGCTGGTGCGGATCGCGCCGCTGTCGTTGCTGATGGCGCCGGCCGTGATGGCGACGTTGTTGCCTTCGAGCCCCAGGTTGGCGCCCAGGGTATTGCTGTTGATGACGCTGCCCGCGCTGAGCGTGGCGGTGTCGGCGCTGCGCAACAGGCCGCCCGCGTTGTTGATGGCGCCAGTGCCGGTGTTGATGCCGGCATCGCCCAGGGCCTGGACCTGCCCGCCGCGGTTGTCGAAGGCGGTGCTGCTGAAGTTGAGCGAGGACTCGCTGACGATCTGGCCCGCCGCGGTATTGCCGACGGCGGCAGTATTGGCCGTGAGCGCGCCCTTGGCGCCTATAAAGCCGGCCGCGTTGTTGAGATCGCCGGTGGCGAGCGTCATCGCGCCCTGCGAGGTGATGCCGCCCGCGCCGCCGGCATAGGAAGCGGCATTGGTGTTGGTGAGCGCCTGGCCGCCGGTGTTGATGCCCAGCGCCGCGCCGGCCTGGATCAGGCCGGCATTGTTGTTGAGCGCACCAGTCTGCAGTGTGGCGCCCTGCGCGGCGGCGATGGTGCCGAAAGCGTTGTTGAGGTTTTGGCCGCCGGCGTTGATGGCGATGTTGCGGCCGGTGATGCTGCCCGCCGTGGCCTGGCCCGCGGCCTTGCTGTTGCTGAGGCCTGCGTTGGCGAGTGTGACGTCGCCGGCGGCCTCGATGCGGCCGCTGTCGTTGGTGGTGGCGCCCGTGGTGGTGACGCTTGCGTTGTTTTGCACGGAGGCGATGACGCCGCGGCTGTTGTCCAGGCTGGCGGCCGTGAAGGTGGCCGCACCGTTGGCGGCCAGCAGGCCCTGGACGTTGGTGAGGGCGCCGCCGGCAGTGGCGGTGAGGCTGCCGCCCGCGGTGACCTTGCCCCCGCTGTTGTCCAGGGTGCCGGTGTTGAGGGTGGCTGCGCCGCCGGCGGCGACCTGGCCGTTGGCGCTGTTGTCCAGCGCCGCCGTGGTGGTGATGCCCAGGCTGGAGGTGCCCGTGGCCTGGACCACTCCGCCCTGGTTGTTGAGGCTTTGTGCGCTGACGGTGGTGTTGCCGTTGCTGAGGATCTTGCCCGCGCTGTTGTCGATGGCGCCGGTGGCCGTGACGCTGGCCGCGCCCAGGTCGCTCTGGCTGAAGGTGCCGCCGCGGTTGTTGAGCGTGCCGGCCGCCACGGTGAGGCTGTTGGCCGACAGCGTGGCGTTGTTGTGGTTCAAGGTGGCGGCCGAGAGGCTGGCCGCGCCCGTGCTCACGATGGTGCCGCCGTCACCATTCAAGGTGGTGGCGCTGATGGCCAGTGTGCCGCCGCCGGCATGTTCTATCCTGCCGCCGGTGTTGTTGAGGGTGGGCGCGGAGAGGGTCAGGTTCTGACTGTTGGTGGCGATGCGGCCCGCGCTGTTGTTGAGCGTGCCGGTGGGCGATGTGAGTGCAATGGTGGTGTTGCCCGTGCCGGTCTGCACGATCTCGCCGCCGGCGTTGGAGATGTCTTTGGCCGTGAGCTTGAGCTGGCCGGCCGAGATGACGGCCGCATCGG
Source organism: Polaromonas sp. P1_H6 (assembly GCF_056405195.1). Lineage (NCBI taxonomy): Bacteria > Pseudomonadati > Pseudomonadota > Betaproteobacteria > Burkholderiales > Comamonadaceae > Polaromonas > Polaromonas sp. P1_H6. Next base: position 24,468 of record NZ_JBFUCN010000039.1, on the reverse strand, counting down.
TGCGCAGGGTTTGCGCCGCGCTGGCGCCCAGCGTGGCTTGTGCGTTGACGGTGGCACGGCTGACGTCGATGTTTCCGGTGCTGGCCGCCAGCGAGAGGTTCTGCCCGCCCAGCTTACCGTCGGCCAGGTTGAGTTGTGAGCCCGAGACCGCGACATTGCCGCCCGCCAGGGCCTGGCCGTTCAGCGCCACGGCGCCCGAAGCCGCCACAGCGAGGTCACCGCCGACGCGCAGCGTGCCGTCGGTGTTCATGCCGGCCGCGAGCACGGAGCCCGCCGCGGAGTTGATGGACGCGCCCGTGGCCTGCAGGCTGGTGTTGCCCTGCGCGGCAATGATGCCGGTGCTGCTGTTGCCGATGCCGCCCTGGCCGGCCAGTGTGGTGTTGCCGCCGGCATAGACGGTGCCGCTGTTGCTGATCGCGCCCGCGGTGGCTAGCTGTGTGTTGCCGGCCGCCTGCAGGCTGCCGGTGTTGGTGAGCCAGCCGTTGGCCTGCAGCACCAGGTCGCCGCCGGTGGCGGCAATGACACCGGCGTTGCGCACGCCCAGGCCGGTTTCCGTGCCCACCAGGTAAATCTTGCCGGCATACATGCCGCCCAGCTGGGCGACGTCGACGGCGTAGCTGGGCGCTGGGCCCGCGCCTGCGATGGGCGTGGCGCTGTGCTGCGCCGCATCAATGTCGTTGGCGCCCGTGACCACACGCAGTTCTTTCGCCCAGATGCCGGCGTTGACCTGCACAGCGCGGGCGAGGATGGCGGTGTAGTCGGCTGTGCTGGTGTCCAGCCCGGCGCCGCCCACGCTAACATTGCCGCCCTGCACCCGGAAGCCTTCGAGCGCGCCGCCGTTCAGCACCGGGCTGCCGGTGGTCAGCGTGACACGGCTGGCATTGAGGAAACCGCCGCCGTTGACGTTGATGCCGGCCGGGTTGGCGATGATGACTTCGGCGCGCTGGCCGGCCACTTCAACATAACCACGGATCTGGCTGGGGTTGGCCGACTGCACTTCATTGAGGATGACGCGGGCCGGGCCGGTGGCCAGCCAGGGGTTGGCGCCGACAAAGCCGCCCAGCTGGGTTTGCACGTTGGTGCGGCTGTTGTTGAGGATGGCGCCGTTTTGCTGGACGTCGAACTGGCTGTAGGTGTTGCGGCTGACACCCGCGGCCGACGGCGTCTGGATGTTGACCTGCGGCAGGCCGTTGGCGGTCTGCAGCACCGTGGGGCGCTGGTTGGCGGGGGCGCCGGGGGCCGCGACGATTTGGGCATGCACTGTCGAGAACGCGGCGGGCTGCAGCCACAAGACCATGCCCAGCGCGGTGAGCATGGCAAAGCGCAGCGGGTGCAGTTGCACAGACAAGCCCGGCGAGGCCACTGCGCCCGAAGTTTCACCGCCCGCGGCCTTGCCCCCCGCGCTGGCGGTTTCGGCCACCACCATACGCTGGCCGCGTGTGGCGTTGAAGATGATGCGGTGCAGGTGCTGGTTCATAGAGAAATGGGGCTAAGAAGTAGTAATTCAGGCTGATGCCGGCCGTGACGCCGGTAGCCTGGACAGCATCGGTCGTGATCAAGGTAAGAGGTCAATCGGGACATCGCGTGGCGGGCATGACGCGCAGAGGCTGCGGCAAGGCTTTTCCAGGAGAGCCTTCTACGAGTTCGCGAACGCGGATGTGGCAATAGCCTGACTCCAGAATAAGGGCCGTGTCGTAGTTCTTTCCAGATTCCGGGGTAAACGCCACCGCACCGGGATCGCATTGGAATCGGGCGCCGGGATTCCTGATCCACATCCGCACTGTCAACGGGCTGTTGCCTGGGACCAGGAATTCATCGTATGTGTCGGGCATATCTTCTGTAGACGGCATGCCCACCGTCAACTTCTTCGCAAAAGGAAGCGACAGCGTTTTTATCTCGCCAGGACTGCCACTCAGATAACAGGACTTTCCGGGGTACATAAAAATGGCGACAGGCCTGAACACCCTCACTTTTGCAGCGTTGACCGACTGCTCGGCATCCAGTTTTCCGGTTGAGTAAGACGCACAGCCCAGCATGGAGCCAAGGATCACAGAATGAAGACCGAGAGTGACACGACGGCATGTCTGCAGGCCAGGCCAGGTGTTGAAGACAATGCGGTACAGGTTTTTGATCATAATTTTTCAGTCTGAAAATAATTTAATGACAGGCGGCTAAAAACTGGCGCTCAGGCTCACGCCCAAAGTGCTGCCGGCGGTGCGGAAGAGTTCGGGTTTTTTGACGGGTGCGGCGATAAAGATGTCGTACTGCACTTTCTTGAAGCTGCCGCGCACGCCGATGACGGCGCCCGTCAGGTGCTTGCCCACCAGGAATTCACTGCTGGGGCCGCCGACTTCGCCGTGGTCCAGGCCGATGTAAACCTCCTGGCCGGTCTCGCCCAGCGCGGTGCTGAGTTCATTGCGCAGCAGCCAGCCGCGTTCGGCGCTCAGCGACGACTCGCCGTCGAAGCCGCGCACGGTATAGCGCCCGGCGATGGAAAAGCGGTCTTGCGGGGTTAGGGGCGTGCGATTCTGCTGCAGGCGCCAGGCGGCGCTGTAGCGCAGGCCGACCCCGGCCAGCTTGAAAGGCAGCTGCAGGTTGGCGTCGGCGTTGATCACGGCAAAGCGCGAGGTACCTTCCCCAAATGCCTCTTCGGGCGCGGGCAGCGAGCCGAAAGCGCCGGTGCCGCGCTTGTAGGCCAGGTTGCCTTCGAGCGTGGCCTGGCCTATGAACTCCTTGTGGCCGACACCCAGTTCCCAGCCACCGACCACGCGGCGCTGCACCTCGACTTCCGTGTCGTCGATGAAGTTGTTGGAGCGGCGCTGGAAGGCCTTGAGGCTGACGGTGCTCTTGCGGCTGGCGTCGCGATAGACCAGGCGCGAGAGCTTGAGTTCGGCGTTGCTGCTGGTGCCGCGGTAAACATAGTCCTGGTTGAGGCCGGCGACGCTTTGAAAGTAGCGGTTGTCGCTGACGGTGGCGGCCAGCGTCCAGTAACCGAAGGGCACCGAATAGTGGACCGTGCTGCCGCGCGTGCCGCGGCCGCCTGGGTCACCGCCGCCCAGGTCGGCGTTGAGCGAGACGTAGAACAGGTCGTTGAGCGTCCACCAGTTGTCATAGGACAGCGTGATGCCGCCCTGGTATTTGCCGGTGGCTTTGGAGCCGCTGTCGTCGGCAAACACCGAGAGGCGAAACGGAAAAGCCTGTTTGTAACTGATGACCAGGTCGCTCTGGCCGGGCCGGGCACCGGGAGTCTTTGCTTCCTCGATCTGGATGTCGGCCTCGGCCGTGGGCACGCGCTTGAAATTTTCCAGGCCCTGCTCGATGTCGCGCAGGTTGAGCAGGTCGCCGGGCCTCGCGGGCAGTGCCGTCCAGGCGCTGCCGCGTGTATCGCTGCCTTCGGAAAACCGGATGGCGCGTATGCGGCCGGGGACCAGCGTGAGGGTGAGGATGCCGGTGTTCAGGTCTTGCGGCTCGGCCAGGACGCGGGTGGTCACGTAGCCGCGGGCGATGACGGCGTTCTGCACGCGCTTCATCACGATGGCGATGCCCTGGGTGCCCAGGCAGCGGCCCAGCGGCGCATCGTTTGCATCGGGCCCCGCCGCCGCATCCAGCGTCCACGCGAACTGCGATGCCAGCTCGGCTGGCTCGCCCGCAAGGGTTCGCAGTTTCAGTTCGCGGATTGGCAGGCAGGGCGACTCGGCGGCGGGCAGCTTGGTGGCCTCGGGCTGAGGCGGCGGTGGAGCACGCTCATCACGTCCCTTCTCCTGCTGCTCGCGCAGCAAGCGCTCACGCTCCTCGGCACGGCGCTGTTCCTGGTCGGCAGTGCTGAGTGGCGCGGGTTGGGCCCACACATGGCCGGCCAGGACGGCCATGACCACGCCGGCGACGAGCTTGCGTGCGCCGCGGTGTGTTTTGACAAATTGTTGGGTGCGCTCCGGCACCCCCTCGAGTGATCTACCCAAGTCATCGTGTGGCTTGGCCAATCACGCTCTCCCCGATTCCGTTTTTTTTATTGCCGGGCCTTATTGCCGGACATGCAAGCAAGTGTAATTTTTAAGTAGTCCGAAAGCTGTAACTTCGTCTTTTTGCGGGCAATGGCTGTTGGTTTTTGTCTGAAAAGTTAGCCCAGGAATCTCCGATCCTTAGAGCGCTATGGATATCGGCATGGAGACCCCCAAACTGAAAGCCTGGCCGGAGCGCGGCTTCAGGCCTGCGCCGACACGCGAACCGAAGACAGATAAGCCCGGACTTCCCGCCCAAGATCGTCAAGCGTCGCAACCATCGGAATGTTGTAGTGCTCGCACACGACATCGACGTTTCCCTTTCGCCAGTAACCCGGAGGGCAGCAGACCACGGCCTTGCGTCCCCGGGCCGCAAGGCCGAGTTCCAGCAAGGTGACGGGGGCTTGCGATTGCGGTGCAAAGTAGAACGCGATCATCCCCGCCGCCTCCATCGCGGCCAGTTCCCATTCGACCTGCTCACGAAACGGTGGAAAGCTGGCTTCCGCCAACCAGCTTGAATTCCACTGCGCTCGGCGAGGGTTGAGCAAGATTCCTGGGCAATCCGCAAGAGACAAGGCCAGTTCCGCTTGCCAGTCCACGCTTTTCCCCAGGTCGATGGAGCCAGCCAGGAACACCGCTCGGTCAAGAGACAGGGCGGAAAGCGGGGTGGGTGGTTGGATGAGCTGCATCACCGTGCGCGGCACCGCTCAAATGCGATCCGTCAATGAGAAGAAAAAATCCAGCATGTGGAAATGGTCGTCGTGGAAGCGATCCTCCATGGCGGCCAGTTTCTCGATCGGCACCCACTCCACCGCCGCCGCATCATCCGCGGCCTGCACTTCAGGCAGGCTGCGCGAACCGAGGTCGAAAAAATGGGCATGCGTGATCACGCGCCCGCGCAGGCTGCGGTCCGGGTGGTCAAACACGTGGACTGCTTTGAGGGCGTTTTTCATGTCACCGTCCAGCAAACGCAGCTCGGTTTCTTCTTCGAGCTCACGCAGGGCTGACTGGTACACGGTTTCGCGCTGCTCGATGAATCCGCCCGGCACCGCATACAAGCCTTTGCCGGGGGAACGCCCGCGCTGGATCAGCAATACCCGGCCGCTGCACTTCACGACCGCATCCACCGTCACAAAAACCGGCGCATAGGGCGAGCCGGCCCACTTGGCTTTTTCCTGCCTGAGGCTCTCCCACTCCTGCGCGAGTTCATGGAAGCAAGGCAAGGCCGCCCAGGTACGAAGGAATGCAACGGTGCTGGCCGGTGCCTGGCTCACAAGGGCGGCGAGTGCCGGTTCCAGCGCGGCGCCGGCATTGCCGAAGTAGGCGTCGCGCAAAGCACTGGCGTCAATCCGGCCTTGCGATTCGACGGCATCGAGTGTCCAGCCGGGGAAATTCTTCAAGTACTCGCTGGTCGCATCCTTGAAATGCCCGACGAGCACCAAGGAGCCCCCGGCCTTATCGCCGACCAGTTCCGCCACGCCGTGCTTGACTGCGGACACCCAGCGCTCCTGGTCATAGTAGTCACGCACAGGCAGAAAACGGACCCTGTCCCGGTCCGCCTCGGGCAAGGCCAGACGGATCATTTCCGCCCGTTCCTGCCAGGTGAAGGGATTCTTGGGCGTGCGTGCCTGGTAAGCCGACCCCAGCACCACGATGCATAGCGGCGCCGCTTCGAGGGCTCGCCGCAGCAGCGCAAGCTGTCCGTTGTGAAAGATCTGGAAGCGGCCGATATAGACCGAGACCTCGTGTTGTTTGGAAGTTGATGTCATGGGAGCCTGATGAAGCTAATTAAATTTGGCGGCAATCGGCATCTGGCGGCCGGAGCCAAAAGCCCGCGCGCGCAAACGGATGATGGGGGGCGCCTGCCGGCGTTTGTATTCGTTGCGGGCGATCATGCCCTTGATGCGTTCTGTCATCGCGAGGCCCTCGGGCTGCAGGCGCAGCTGCGCGACAAAGGCGGAAGCTTTCTCGTACTCCCACCCGGCCAGGCGCCGGCCTTCGATCAAGAGCTTGAGCACTTCGTCGAGCACCGGGTAAGGCGGCAGGCTGTCCACGTCCTTCTGGTCGGGCGCCAGCTCCGCCGAGGGCGCTTTGTCGATGATGGCCTGCGGAATGATTTCCCTGCCCGCGGCGTCGTTGAGGTAGCTCGACAGGGCGAACACCTCGGTTTTGTAGAGGTCGCCGATCAGGCCCAGGCCGCCGTTGGTGTCGCCGTACAGCGTGCAGTAGCCCACCGAGATCTCGGACTTGTTGCCCGTCGTCAGCAGCAGGTGGCCGAAGCTGTTCGAGTATTCCATCAGGATGGTGCCGCGCGCACGCGCCTGCAGGTTTTCCAGCGCGATGCCTTGCAGCGCCTGGCCGAAGGCCGCCTCAAAGCCGCCAGTGAATTCGTTCACGATATCGGCGATCGGGTGGTGAAGCAACTCAACCCCCAGGTTGCGGCACAGGATTTCCGAATCATCGACCGAGCCGGCCGACGAGAAGCGCGACGGCATGGTGATGGCCGTCACATTGGAAGGGCCCAGCGCCTCAGCGGCAAGTGCCAGCGTCAAGGCTGAATCAATGCCGCCCGACGAACCGATCACCGCGCGGCTGAAGCCACAGCGGCGCGCATAGTCCTGCAGGCCGAGCACGATCTGGCGCCGGTAGAACTCCATGGTCGGCAGCCCCTCCGCCGGAACGGCTGCGGGTTCATCCCCGGCCAGCGTCAGGAATCGGCCGCTCTCGAAGCGCAGGGTCGTCACGTCTTCGGCGAAGCGTTCGGCCTCAAACACCACACCGGCCTGCGGCTCCACCGCGAAGGATGCGCCGTCGTAAACGAGCTGGTCATGCCCGCCCACCTGGTTGACGTAGAGGATGGGCAGCTGGTTGCGTTTGCTGGCGGCGCCGAAGATCTGGTGGCGCTGTTCGCGCTTGCCGATGTTGGACGGGCTGGCGTTGATGGAAATCACCAGGTCGGGCGCGGCGTCGCGCATGCGGTCGAAGGGGTTGATCGCGTAGTCCAGGCCTTCGTCGTTCCAGCCGTCCTCGCAGATCAGCACGCCCACCTTGGCGTCGCGTATGCGCAGAACTTTCGCGACGTCCTGGCCGGGTTCGAAATGCCGGCGCTCGTCGAAGATGTTGTAGGTGGGCAGCAGCTGCTTGGCATATTCGAGCAGCACCTCGCCGCCCTTGATCACGCACAGCGAGTTGCGCAGCTTCTTGCCCGGCGCTTCGCGGCGCGCGGGCAGGCCTATCACCCAATAGAGATTCGGGATCTGGCGGGAGGCCAGCAGCAGGTCTTGCAGAGCCGCATCGACGCGCTCCATAAAACCCTCTTCTTCGAGCATGTCGCCGGGGTAATAGGCGGTGAGCGACATCTCGGAGAAGACAACGATGTCGGACTGGTCGGTCCAGGCCTTGCTGGCGGCCGTGACCATTTTGGCGACGTTGCCGGAGAGGTCGCCTATGGTGTAGTTCAGTTGGGCGGCGGTGATTTTGAGCATGCGGTCCTCAAGCCCTTAAGTTGAAGCGGGGAAACGGAAGACCTGGCGCAAATAGGCCAGGAAGGTCTGGTCGTTGCACAAGGTCTTGCCCGGGCTGTCCGACAGCTTGGCCACGGGCCTGGCATTGGCGCCGGTGAGCTTCATCACGATGTTCAGCGGTACCAGCCCGACGTCGTTGGTCAGGTTGGTGCCTATGCCGAAGCCGGTCTGGGTGCGCGCGGCAAAGGCACGGTAAAGCTTGAGCGCGGTCGGCACGTCCAGCCCGTCCGAAAACACCAGGCGCTTGTTCTGCGGGTCGACGCGCAGCTTGGCATAGTGGGCCAGGGCCTTCTCGCCCCAGACAAACGGGTCGCCCGAATCATGGCGCAGCCCGTCGAACAGTTTGGCGAAGTAGAGGTCGAAGTCCGCCAGGAAGGCGTCCATGCCGACCACATCGGTCAGCGCCACACCGAGGTCGCCGCGGTACTCCTGCACCCAGTCCTCGAGCGCGGCGCGCTGGAAGTCGCGCAAGGTCATGCCCAGCGCCTGGTAGGTCTGCAGGTATTCGTGGGCCATGGTGCCTATGGGCACCAGGCTCAGTTCCTTGGCCAGCAGCACGTTGGAAGTGCCTTTGAAGTACTGCGGTATTTCGCGCTTGAGGGTGGTGACCACCTCGGTCTGCCAGTCGCGCGAGAAGCGGCGCCGCACGCCGAAGTCGAAGAACTCAAAGGGATTGCGCAGCGCGGGTTCTTTCTCGAAGGCGCGCAGCATGTCTATCTTGTCCTGCAGGCGCTTGCGCCCTTCCGCCAAAGCGGTGGCCTGGTCGGAGCGGCGGAAGTACAGCTCGTTGACGATGGCCAGCACAAAGATCTCGAAGGCCATGATGTGCACCTGCGGGCCCACGGCCTTGATCACCAGCGTGGGGCCGTCGGCCGTCGCCTTGATGAACTCGCGCTGGAATTCAAAGATGCACAGGAAGTCCACAAAGTCGCTCTTGATGAAGCGAAGGCCACGCAGGTAGGCCAGTTCCTCGGGCTGGAAGCGCAGGGTGCAAAGATGGTCGAGTTGCACATTGACCTCCGCCAGCAGCTCGCTCAAGGGGTAGCCCGGCTGGTTGCGGCAGACAAATGTGTATTCGGCTTCGGTCTGCGGATGCCTGTGCAGCATGGTCTGCCACATGGTGAACTTGTAGAGGTCGGTGTCTAGCAGGCTTTGGATGATGGGTTGCATAGTGGCTTTGTGATGAAGATAGAACGTCGCTCAGGCGTTGGCTTGCAGGGCTTTCAGGATTTCCGCGCTGGTCGACAGCACGGCGCCGCGATGGGCCATGTCGTCCAGGAAGGCCTGGTGCTGGGCTTCAAAACCGCCGACCGGGCTCATGCAGTCGGTCAGCAGCAGCACCTTGCCGGTCTTGCCGGAGGGCAGGTTTTCCACGATGTGCTCGGTGGTCGCTTTCACGCAGTGGCTGCTGGCCTCGCCGGCGATGATGAGCAGGTCCGCCTGGTCCAGCGACGCGATCAGGGCCGTGTTGAGCTGCGTCGCGGGGTCTTCTTCATCCGGCACCTCGGCCTGCATGGCGCTGTAGTGTTCCGTCCAGGGGTTGCTGCCCTTGCCGATCTTTTGCACCATGGCCAGGCGGCTGTCTTCCCAGGCGTTGTAGGCGGCCTTCACGGCGGGGTGAACGTTGTGGCCCCAGCTACCGATTTCGCAGTGCACCGGCCAGACCATCAGGGTGTAGCGCCCGCGCCGCTCGAGTTCGTCGATGTAGGCCAGCGCTCTGGGCAGCATGGCCGCATCTTTGGGCAGGTAGTCGCCCTTGCGCACCTGCGCCGCCGTGATCGGTGTGAAGGGCCCGACGGCCGCACCGGCGTCGGTCTTCCAGAAGGTCGGGTGGGCAATGTCAAACCTGTGGTGGGAGTCCAGGGTCACGCCGATCGCCGAGATGCCTGCAGAGCCTTCACGAATCAGCGTAGCCAGGCGCAGCATGTCGGCATGCGCGCCCGCCACCGGCAAGGCCGGCGATGTGGCTTTCCCCGTCACCGGGTCGACGGGCAGCCAGCCGGCCGGCAGGTCGCAAAAGTCATTTTGCGGGTCGATGATCAAAAGCTGGATGTTTTTCTTCATGCTGTCCTCCGTTGAGATGGCTCTGTTGAGATTGATTAACTGCACTGCCGCCGATTCTGCTGGATTACCTTATAGGTTGTACTAAACAACCTATTTATAAGTTGCATAATACAACTTAATTCAAGTTTGTCAAACAGGAGCCGGAAAAAACATGGCGACCAAACCCAAACACCTGGACTTTGAAAAACCGCTGACCACGGTCGACGTGGTGATCTTCAGCGTGCTGGACGAGCAATTGCAGGTCCTGCTGGTCAAGCGGCCCACCGGTCATCAAGAACCTTTTCCCGATGCCTGGGCCCTGCCCGGCGGCTTTGTGGATGTGGACAAGGACGACTCGCTCGAGGCCTGCGCCAGGCGCAAGCTGCTCGACAAGACAAGCGTCAGGAGCCCCTACCTGGAGCAGTTGGGCAGCTGGGGCGGCAAGACGCGCGATCCGCGCGGCTGGTCGGCCACGCACGCCTACTTCGCACTGCTGCCCGCCGACGCCGTGAAGCTGGTGCAGGACGAGGCCAGGCCGGCCAGATGGCATCCCGTGGCCGAGCTGTCGCCCCGCAAGCGGCTGGCCTTCGACCACGGCGACATCCTGCAGGCCGCGCTGGAGCGACTGCGAAGCAAGGTGGAATACACCTCGCTCCCGGCCTTCCTCCTGCCCGAGCCCTTCACGCTTCCGCAGTTGCAGAAGATGTATGAGGTGGTGCTGGGCCGGCCCATCGACAAAAGCGGTTTCCGCACCCGTGCGCTGGCGGCGGACTTTTTGAAGGAAGACGGCTTGCTGGACGTCGGCTCACCCCGGCCAGCCATGGGCTATCGCCTCAAAGACAGGAGCGCGGTGATGTATTTCCCGAGGACTTTTAGTCCGCGCAGTTAAGCGAAAGCACAAGCGAGCAAACAAAACCCACCGCGCCTCCGCACTCGTTCGCGCTTCTTCGCGCCGCTTCGTGGGCTTTTTGTATTCCACTGTATCCACCCCTCCCCGCGATACCCGGCCTTACGCAGCGCCCTGCGCACGACACACCGGGGATACCTCAGGGCCTTCCAATGCCTGCATGGGCCGGCGACTTCCTCCGTCGCCGCCTGTCACCCCCACCTTGAAGGACCTGACCATGAACGCTCGCCGCCAATTTCTGGCCACCGCCGCTGTCGCCACAGCCGCCGCCTGTGCCACGCCCTATGCCTCGGCTTTCTTTTCACTGGGGCGCACGCCCACCGCGGCGCCGGAGTTCGCCGGCATAGACAGCTGGCTCAATTCGTCGCCGCTGCGCATGGCGGACCTGCGGGGCCAGGTGGTGCTGGTCGACTTCTGGACCTACACCTGCATCAACTGCCTGAACCACCTGCCGTCCGTGAAGTCCTGGCATGAGAAATATAAGGACAAAGGCCTGGTGACGGTCGGCGTACACACGCCCGAGTTCGCGTACGAAAAATCGACCAAGAACGTGCGGGAGGCGATGGAGCGCCTGGGCGTCAAACATGCGGTAGCCCAGGACAACAGCTACGCCACCTGGCGCGCCTTCAGCAACAACTACTGGCCCGCCGTCTACCTCGTCGACAAAAAAGGCATGATCGTCTACAGCCATTTCGGCGAGGGACGTTATGCCGAAACCGAAAAGACCATCCAGGCCTTGCTGGCCCAGTGAAGCGGCCTTCCCCCAGGGCCCTGGCGCAAAATGCCGGGGTGACGAATTTTCCAGGACGCAGCCATGCAGCAGCCAGACCACATCCTCATCGTTGACGACGACCGCGAAATCCGGGAGCTGCTGGGCAGCTACCTCGAAAAAAACGGCCTGCGCGTGACCAAGGTGGAGTCGGGCCGCCACATGCGTGCCGCGCTCGAGGATGTGGCGGTGGACCTGATCGTGCTCGACCTGATGCTGCCCGGCGAGGACGGCCTGACGCTGTGCCGCGACCTGCGCGCCGGCAAGTACAAAACCATTCCCATCCTGATGCTGACCGCGCGCAACGAGGAGGCCGACCGCATCCTGGGCCTGGAGATGGGCGCCGACGACTACCTGGCCAAGCCTTTCGCGGCGCGCGAGCTGCTGGCGCGCATACGTTCGGTGCTGCGCCGTACGCGCATGCTGCCGCCCAACCTGCAGGTCGATGAACCATCCCACCTGCTGTCTTTCGGCGACTGGCAGCTCGACACCACGGGCCGCCACCTGCTGGACGCCAGCGGCACGCTGGTGCCGCTCAGCGGCGCCGAGTACCGCCTGCTGCGCGTCTTCCTGGACCACCCGCAGCGCGTGCTGAATCGCGACCAGTTGCTGAACCTCACGCAGGGGCGCGACGCCGAATTGTTCGAGCGCTCCATCGACCTGCTGGTCAGCCGCTTGCGCCAGCGCCTGGGGGATGGCGCGCGCGAGCAGCGCTACATCAAGACGGTGCGCAGCGAAGGCTATGTGTTCAGCGCCGCGGTGCAGGGCCGGCCGGAGGCTGCATGAGCCTTATGTCGAGCTGGCCCCGCTGGCCGCGAAGCCTGTTCGCGCGCCTGATGCTGATCCTGCTGCTGGGCATCCTCGCCGCCCAGGCCATGTCCTACCTGCTGGTGATGTATGAGCGCGGCATGGTGGGCCGCGATCTGATGCTGGACAACCTCGAAAAAGACATCACCAGTTCCGTCGCCATCCTGGACCGGGTGCCGGCGGCCGAACGCGCGGCCTGGCTACCGCTGATAGACCGCAAAAATTACCGCTACCAGCTGGACGGCGGCATCACCGAGCAAGGCGGCGACAACGAGATCGTGGCGCGCGTCAGCGCATCGATCGCCAATGCGGTGGACAAACGCTACGGCACCACCGTCAATGCCATCGCCGGCGACCCCAAGCGCGTGCACATCCACCTGCGCTTGAGCGACGGCGCGCCGCTGACCATCAACCTCTGGGCCGCGGCCACGCCGATCTCGCCCTGGCTGCCGGCGCTGATGCTGCTGCAGCTGTCGCTGCTGGCCGTCTGCGCCTTCTTCGCGGTGCGCATCGCCACCCAGCCGCTGCGCCGGCTGGCCCATGCGGCCGATGCGCTGGGCCCCGACCTCAAGGGCACGGCCCTGCCCGAGGGCGGCCCGACCGAGGTGGCGCGCGCCTCCAGCGCCTTCAATGCGATGCAGCGGCGCATTGCCGGCTACCTGGCCGAGCGCACGCAGATCCTGGCCGCGATTTCGCACGACCTGCAGACGCCGATCACGCGCATGCGCCTGCGCACCGACCTGATGGACGACGAGGCGCAGCGCGACAAGCTGCAGCACGACCTCGATGAGATGGTGGCCCTGGTGCGCGAGGCGCTGACCTATGCGCGCAGCCTGCACGGCGCCGACGAGGCCCCGCGCAGGGTGGACCTCGACGCCCTGCTGGACACGTTGCGCTGCGATTACGAAGACGCCGGCAAATCCATCACGGTGAGTGGCCAAATCGGCCACCCGGTGATGAGCCGGCCGCTGGCGCTGCGCCGCATCCTGACCAATCTCAGCGACAACGCGCTCAAGTTCGGCACCGAGGTCGAGCTGGCCGTGCGCGTCGATGCCGATGAGGGCATCGAGATCTGTGTGCTGGACCGCGGCCCCGGCATCCCCGAGTCCGAGCTCGAGGCCGTGCTGCAGCCCTTTTACCGCGTGGAGAGTTCGCGCAACCGCGACACCGGCGGCACCGGCCTGGGCCTGGCCATCGCGCAGCAACTGGCCGCTTCCATAGGCGCGCGCCTGAGCCTGGCCAACCGTCCCGGCGGCGGCCTGGTGGCTCGGCTGGTGATGCCGGCGCCGGCCGCGGAGTAAGGCGCACAAAAAAGCCGGCCTGCCCGATTGATCGGGCAGGCCGGCTTTGGTTTATGTCGGCTCTGCGAACTCTACGGGACTCAGGCCAGGTTGACCTCGACATCGATATTGCCGCGCGTGGCCTTGGAATAAGGGCACAACTGGTGGGCGGCATCGACGATGACGCGCGCCGTCGCGGCGTCCAGGCCGGGCAGGCTCACGTTCAGGCGCGCCTGCAGGAAAAAGGCCTCGCCGGCAGTACCCAGGTCCACTTCAGCATCGACCGCCACACCGGCCGGCAGCGTGACTTTCTGCGTGGCGGCGGCGCGGCCCATGGCGCCAATGAAGCAGGCCGACCAGCCGGCGGCGAACAGCTGCTCGGGGTTGGTGCCCGCGCCCGCGCTGCCGGGTGGCGACAGCTTGATGTCCAGGCGGCCGTCGGCGCTGCGGGATTCGCCCTTGCGCCCGCCGGTGGTGCGGGTCTTGCCTGTGTACAGGACTTTGTCGAGGAGGTTGATGGCGGTCATGGTGTTTTCCTTTTTAAGCAATTGAAGAAGTTGAAAAATGCATCGCTCGCGAAGCACAAGATGAATTACAAAGGGGCGGCGTATCCCCGGTATCTCGGGAACGCAATGTTCTGTACGCACAAAGCAGCTGGACACACTGCGGTACAAATCCCCGATCGATCAGCCCCGCCCGCGGCCCGTGCGCCAAACCACCGCCGGGCGGGAGCTGATGCACTGGCAGCTCAGCGGGTTACGCAGCTCATGCGCGAAACCGCCCGCCAGAAAGGCCAAGGCCATCCAGAGTTTTTTCATGGGAGCGACTCACCCAAAGGTAAAGGCATACACCTGCGCGCCGGGATCGAGAAACTCGATCTCGAACAGGTGGTCGCCCGCCGAGGCCGGCAGCCTCACCAGCTGGTACAGGCGGTGCGCATCGATCACGCCGCTGCCGTCAGCGGCGATATCCGTGCCCCGGCCCTTGCCTGGCGGCTGGCCGTCAATCCGCACACGAAAGCGCACGGGCGCCGCGCCGGCTTCGCGCCCCAGCACCAGGTGCAGGTCACGCGCGCGAAAGCGGTAGGCCAGGCGCGCACCGGCTTGCGCCGCGACGGCGCGCTCGGCCTCCACCGTCCACTCGCCGCCCAGCGTCCAGCGGTTCAGCCTGACTCTGGTGGCTGGCTCGTAGCCATGCCGGCGATCGGGCTGGAGGCCGCCCTCGGGTACAAAGTTGGCGGCACGCTCATGGCCCACATAGGTCTCGCCGGACATCACCCGGTCGCCGGGCGCGGCCTGCACACCTTCGCCCTGCACGGTCACCAACCCATCGCCGCGCGCGCCCTTGCCGTTCTCGGCCAGCAGCTTCTGGATCAGGCGTTCGGACGCCTCGTACTGCCCTTCGCCGACCACCTGGTGGCGCACCCTGCCCTGGGCGTCGACAAAATACAGCGCCGGCCAGGACTGGTTCTCGAAGCCGCGCCAGACGGCATGGTTGCTGTCGATGGCGACGGGATAGTTGATGCCCAGGTCCTTGACGGCCAGTCGCACATGGCCTTCATTTTTTTCAAACGCGAACTCCGGCGAATGCACACCGACGACGACCAGGCCGGCCTCCCGGTATTTGTCGGCCCAGGCCCGGATGTAGGGCAAGGTGCGCAGGCAGTTGATGCACGAATAAGTCCAGAAATCGACCAGCACCACCTTGCCGCGCAGGTCCGCACCGGCCAGCGGTGGCGTATTGATCCAGCCGGTCGCGCCGGCCAGCGGCGCGAAAGTGCTGTCGTTCCAGGCAGCGGGCGTGGCGGCATCGGGCGAAGTCATCTGCGCTTCCTGGGGCTCCCTTGCTTGAAACGTGTTGATCAGTGTTTGTTCAATCTTCGAGGTGCTGCCCAAGGACAGCCTGCTCAGCAGCCCGGTGTCCAGCCCGGTGGCGATCAGCGCCACACCGGCCAGCACCGCCGCGCCCATGCCGCGTCGCGCCCATTGGCTGATGCCCAGCGAACGCCGCAGCAGCGCATACACACGCCCGCCGGCCAGCAGCGACAAGGCCAGCGAGGTCGCCGCGCCGCCCGCATAAGCCAGCAGCAGCAAGGAGGTGCCCGCGTTCGCACCCTGGATGGCCGCACCCGTGAGGATCAGGCCCAGTACCGGCCCCGCGCACGGCGCCCACAGCAAACCTGTGGCCGCACCGAGCAGCAGCGACGAGAGCAACGAAGGATCGCCCGATGCGCCACCTTCGCCGCCTTCACTGGAAGAGGCCAGACGCGCGCCCAGCGCCACCAACGGCCTCGACAGCCAGTCGGCAAAACCCGGAAACATCAGCGTCAACGCGAACGCGGCCAGCAGCCCCAGCGCCGCGAGGCGGCCGTATTCATTGGCCTGCACCGCCCAGCCGCCACCCACTGCTGCCAGCGTGGCCACCGCCGTGAAGGACAGCGCCATGCCCAACAGCAAGGGCAGGCCGTTGCGCAGGAAGGGCCTGCCGGCACGTGCCAGCACAAAAGGCAACACGGGAAGAATGCAGGGGCTGACGATGGTCAGCACACCGGCGGCAAAGGCAAGGAGGAGGAAAGTCATGGTCTGGCGGGTTCAGGAGTGGGCACCTCCGTGATTGAACCGCCCTTGCGTATCCCCACCATGTCGCCCCGGCCGCCTTATGGCATGCGGCTGTATCCGCGGCCGGCCCGGATACACAGACATACAAAACCCTCTGAAACCGTTCACCGTCTAAGGCTTGACCGTCAGCCCGGGCTTGCTGGAAGACATGGTGTTGGCGTTGGCATTGGTGTTGCCCGGCGCGCTGACGCCCTGCGGCGCCGGGTTGATGACCTTGACGACAACCGTGGTGGCGGGCCCGCTGCTTTTGCAAGTGCCGACCGGCGTTGCGCTCGCCGTGTAGTTCTTGAACGCGTCGTAAGACGACATCGAGCCCGTGCCGTAGACATAGACGGCGTTGAAAGGCAGCTCGCCTTCAACGTCCACGGCGTAACCGTCACCGCCGCTGAGCTTGAGCTTGCAGTGGCCGCTGCCTTCGAACTTGAAGCCCAGCGCCTTGCCCGCGACGACTTCGCTCGCGGTGGCCTTGAAGGTCGTGAACATGCCGGGCGCGGAGACGACCAGCTTGGGAACGGCGGGCGCGGTGCGTGCTGCCGGTGCCGGCTGGGCCAGCGCGGCACCGGCGGCGACCAGGCACAGCAAGGTGGCAGCCAGTATGTGTTGTGTGTTCATGGGTGAATCCTTACCGGGTGATGAGTGAGTCGAAAGTTCCGTGCGGCGCTTTGCCTTGCACGGATATGAGTCGGCGTAAAGAGGCCTAAGGTTCAAGCCTGTGCTTCCGCACAAAAAACTTACCCTCAGTTGCTGTGGGCTACCCTGTGGATAAAGTCCGGCGACCGTCCTGAAAGCCGCACCGGTACTGGCGTGCCAGCGGATGCCCAAAAATTGACCACCCGGCGGCCTTATCTTTCTAGGGGCTTTTGCGGGCCGTGGGCACCAAAAGCAGCGGACCCTTGGGAAGCACCAGGCCGCTGGCCGCCGCCTTGTCCGCCGCGGCCTTGTCGGCGGCGGCTTTGGCATCGGCCTTGGCGGCATCCGCCACGCAGCTGTGCTCCGCCTTGACGCGTTCGGCGGCATCGACGATGGCGGGCCTGGCGCAGTTGCGCGCCGCATCGGCCGCGCTGAAGTTCATCTGCTGCAAGGCGTCGCCGGCGCTGATGCAGACCCTGATCTTGTCCAGCGGGTTTTCAATGCGCGAAGGCCCGGCCCCGACACCGGCGCCCGAGGGCGGGCACCAGTTCATCGTGGCCTGCTGCGGCAGGCAGCTGTCGAGTGCCGCCTGGCCCGGCAGCGCCGGCTGGGGAATGTTGCGGTACACCATCTGCTGGGTGTGCTGGGGTTCGCTCAAAAATCCGGGCGACACATGGGCCCAGGAAATCAGGTGCGAGAGCTTCGCATACTGGTCGCAGGCGTTGTTGCAGCTCGCGCCCAGCGCGCCCGGGGGAATCGCCGCGGACGCCAGCACCTGGCCGCTGACGGCCTTGTCCTTGAGCAGTTGCGTGTGCAGCTTCTGGCTGGCCAGGTTGGCCAGGGCCGTCATGCACTGGCCCCTGAAAAAATCCTCGCTGACCGGAATGCCGCTGCCGGCCGGGGGCGGCGTCGCCACGCCGCTGCCGGTGCCGGGCGGAGGGGTCCCGCCTTGTGTGCTGCCGCCCTGGGCCAGGGCCGCGCCGCAGGCGGCCACCAGGGCCAGCGCGGTGATCAGTGATTTATACATGGGTGTGCCTTGCTGCTTGCGCGGTTTGCTTCCGGGTTTGCTTGCGGGTTTGCTTGCACGCTTATTTGGCGATGGCATCGCCCACCACCACCATGGTGCCGTCGCCCGCAATGCCGGTGTTGTTGCCGCCAGAGATCACGCCGCAGGCTTCGCGCTCGGCCTGCGTGGTGCTGGGCCCGCCTTCGGTCATGGAGATCCGCACCTGGTAGGTGCCCGGCTCCAGCAGGAAGGTCGCGACGCGCGGCCAGGCGCCCGTGCCGTATTGCACCGGGCCCTTCTTGAAGTAGGCGTTGCCGTTCTGGCCTATCAGCACCGTGGTCGCGCACTGGGTTTCCAGGCCGGTGCCGAAGACCTTGACGGTCAGCGGCGTGCCCGGCTTGACCTGGGTGGGCGACTGGACCTGGGTGATCTTGGTGTGCGGCACCGTGATGTTGGGTTGGGTGGTGGCGGCCACCGGCGGCGGCAGTCCCTGTAGGCTGGGGCCGGCGGCGCCGGCGGGCGCGGGGGTCGCCGCCGGCTGCGATGCGCGCGGCGCGTGCACCGCCGCATCACCTTTGGCATGGGCCATCAGGGGAAGGACGCAGGCCAGCAGGCCGGCGGAAAGGAGTTTTTTGTTCATGGTGGTCTTTCGTGAAGGGTGAAGAAGGGTGCGCGCGCCGCCCGGGGTCAGTTGTCGACGCAGTTCGGGTCTATCTGCTGGCCGTTTTTCTTGGCGCAGGGTTTCGCGGGAACAGCCGGCTTGGGTTTGGGCGGTGTGGCCACCACCGGCACGGCAGGCTTGGGAGCGGGCAACACCAGCACCGGATTGAACTGGATAGGTTCGGTCACCGTGACCTTGGGATTGAGGATGCCGCAGGCGCTGGCGCCGTTGTCCTTGACGTACAGCGTGTAGCTGCCGCCCTTGGTGTACTTGACCTTGACCGGCCATTTGAAATTGTTGTAGGGGCTGAAGTTGACCGCGCCGACGCTGATGATGTTCAGGTTGTCGCCCAGGGCGACCGACACGTTCTGGCAGATGCCGCTGCCGGCGAGTTCCAGCGTGATCTCCTGGTTGACCGCGGCGGTCGAGGTGGCCGGCGTGACGCCGGTGAACTTGGCTTGCACCGGGTAGGTGTAGACCACGACCTGGGCCTGGCCCAGGCATTTGAAGCCGTCGGCCGCGGCCACCTTGACGGTCTGGTTGCCGCCGTTCGGGTAGTTGTGGCTGGCGTTCAGCGGGAAGTTGCCCGACACCGGTTCGGGCGAGGAGCCATCACCCCAATTGACGAAAGCGCGCTCGCAGGCGCCGCCGGGGCTGCCGTTGACCATGATCTTGGCCCCGGTCTTCTCGGGGTTGGCATAAGCCACCTGCATGCCCGTGATCTTGCTCATCGCGGTGGCATCCTGCACCGTCGTGTTGAACTGGGAAACGGCGCTGCCGTAGCAGGTGGCGCCAGTCGCCTTCACGCTCTGTTTGTAAACGCCGGCCTGCGCATAGACATGGGAGGTCTTGATCGGGAAACCGCCCGAAATCTGCTGCGCGGGCGTGCCGTCGCCGAAGTCCAGCGCGGCGCCGTCGCAGCTCCTGTAGTCGACGCCGCCGACCAGGATGTTGACCGGCTTGCCTTGCGCAACGATATTGGTTTCCGCGTTGACGCTGCCGATGCGGCTGGCGTTGACCTGGACGTTGAAGGTCTTGGACGGGCCCTCGCAACGCGAATTAAAAATGCCCTGCCCAACAATCATCGTGAAGCCCTCACTGATAGGGCCCATGGCCGTCGAGGGTACAAAACTCAGCTTGCCGTTCTGGACCTGCCCTCCCCCCTCCATGGAGAACGCGGAAACGTTGGAGGAGATCTTGACCATGCAGGAGGGATCGGTCACACCGGTGAAGCTCAGCGTGATGGGCTCACCCATTTTTGGCGTCAGCGTGTCGATCTGGATGTCGGTGTAGTTGGATCCCGCCGCATGGGCATGCGCCCCCAGGGCAATTGCCATCACGGCGGTGAAGAGTTTGGCTTTATTCATGGTGTTCTGTCGGTTTCTGGAGTTTTAAAAATTGGATGCTCACGGCGCCACGGTGAAGAAGACCTGGCCGCTGCCGGCGATCGGTGCGATTTCGCAGCGGATCTCGCCGGGCGCCATCGCCTCGTTGCCGGGCTGGCTGATGACGGTCCACTTGCCGGCCGGCAGGGTCTGGCCCAGGTTGTTGAGGTCCCAATCGAGGCTCTGGGTCTTGGCCGCGAAGACGACGTCGTCGCTGAGGTTGATGAAAGGCAGCTTGCGCACCCTGAAGACAAAGCTGCAGTTGTCGCCCTGGACTTTCAGCGTCGACGGAATCGGCTCGCCGGGCGCATAGGTCGCCTTGGCCACCGAGAGGGCCATGATCACGCCCTTCTTGGGCTTGGGCGGCATCACGGCGGCGGGCGTCGGCACCAGCTCGAGCTTGGGCGTGCCCAGGCAGCCCTTGTTGTCGACCTTGTCCTCGTTGTCCTGCACGGTCTCGATCAGCACGTTCTTGGCGCCCTGCTTGGGCACCGTCATGAGGCCCTTGCCCGCGCCCAGCACGTTCTTTTCATAGACCATGGCCTGCTCCTTGAAGATGCTCATCTCGGGCAGGGTCCAGGCGCGCACGTGGTATTTGCAGGAGGCGTCGCCGGCGCCGTGCACGGTGATGTCCCAGGAGTCGAGTTTTTCAACCGCGGTGACCTTGGAGATGAAGGAGCCGTAGTTGGGCGCCGGGCCGGTCACAGGCGGCGCGTCGCCGCCTATCTTCTGGCGCTTGATTTCAAAGTCGGCCGATGCGCTGCCCGCGCAGTGGCTCTCGACGTCGGTGCGCGCCTTGACCGTCACGCGGAACTTTCCCTGGTTGGTGAAAGTGAGCGTGCCGGGATTGAACTCGGTCGACGCCGCCGTCGTGAAGCCGCCGTTGAGCGACTGGCTCATCAACTCGACATTGAGCGCGTCGGGACCGGTGTTGAGCGTCGTGACGCTGAAGTTCAGCAGGCAGTTGCTGTCGGGCTTGTCCAGGAAGATGGTCGAGTACAGCGACACCGTGCCGGGGCTGTACAGGTTGCCGCCGCGCAGCACCACCTGCTGGACCTTGGCCTTGAGGTTCACGGGCACCATGCCCTGGATTGCGGCCTGCGCGGCGGGCGCCATCACGGCCGCCGCGGCGTTGGCCGCGCCCGGCTTGGGCGCTGGCGCGTGCGGCAGCCCGTCTTCAATCGTCAGCGTGGTGGAGGCCGAGCCCAGGCAGGCCACCAGGCCGTTGTGCGCGACGCCGGTCAGCGAGACCGTGTACTTGCCGGGCTTGGTGTACTGGCGCATGCGGCCCACCGCGTCCATCGGGTATTTGATGGGCACCATTTCCGATGCCGTGCCGTCGCTGTATTCGAGCTTGGCATTGCAGGCGAAATTGACGTTCTTGTCGGGGCCGTAATAGGCCACGCCCATCATGTGCTTGATCTGCAGGACCTGGCCCGGCGCGGTGAGCTTGGGCGGATTGGTGGTGGTGGAGACGCCGTTGAGCGTGGAACTCGCGCCGCTCAGCGTTCCCGCCTGTGCCAGGGGAGCGGCCAGCAGCGCCAGCGCGCCCGCGGCAGCCAGGATGTTCAGGGTTTTCATGGTGTTTTTCTCCGGGTTGAAACCGCATGCATCCGGGCTGCACGAAGCGCTGTGGCGAAAGGAAAGGAAAAGGGCTTACTCGACCGTGAAGGTCTTGGGGCCGGCATCCGGTCCCAGGGTGCAGGAGTCGTAGTCGGCGTTCGACGGCGTGATGATCACCGAGTAGGTGCCGGACGCGTAGGTGTGCTGCTCGTCGGAGCCCGGTTGTATCGCGCCGGCGCCGGTCTTCTTGCTGGTGCCGTCGCCGAAGTTCAGGATGTAGCTGCAGGCCGAGTTGGGCGCGGTGCCCACCCACTTGGTGCTGATCAGGCGCACCTTGGGGTTGAGCATGGGCGTCACGACCAGCTTGGTCATCATGGACGGCGGCAGCGGCGTCGGCGGGTTGACCTTGATGCTGACCGAGATCGGCGCATCGCTCACGCAGGGGTTGCCGCCGTAGCTTTTGGGCAGGACCACCGCCGTGAAGGTACCGGCTTGCGAGAAGGTCTTGTTGATGGTGCTCCACTGGCCGTTGTCGGCCAGCATGTTGTCGAACTTCGTGCCGTCACCCCAGGTGACCGTGCCGCCGCAGATCTTGCCGGCGCCCAGGTTGATGCCGTCGAACTTCATCGCGACGGATTCGCCGACCTTGATTTCGGCCTTCAGGAACTTGGCCGACACCAGCTTGGTGACGGGGGCCGGGGGAGGAGGAGGAGGTGGTGGTGGCGGCGTGGTCAGCACGGGCTTGACGACGGCGGTGGGCAAAGGCGTGGGCAGGGTGCGCGTGGGCGCCTTGCCGTCCGCCGCGGCGGGCTTGTCGGTGGCAAAGGCCTGCATGCTGAGGCCGAGCACCGCAAGGGCAGCCAGCGAAAGAAGGGAACGGTTCATGGTGTGTGTGTCCTGGTAAAGAGTGGAGTGAGGGCCTGGCGCCTGTTGAGTCGCGACGGGCCGGCGCGAGGTTCAATCCCGCGCGGAAAAATTCAGGGCGCCATGCCCGCGGCGGGCGGGTAGGGATTCGGGAAGGCCGCAAGGGCCTGCACCGCCGCCTTCATTTCGGCGGCCTCCTTGCCGTCAGCAGCGCCTGGCGCCGTGGCGGCGCCCGTCAGTGGCCCGGCCACCGGAAGCCGGGCCGGTGCCGCCGCGCGGGCGATGCCGTAGCCGACCAGGGCGGCGCACAGCAGCGCGGCGCAGAAGGCCGCGGCCAGGGTGCCCAGCGTGCGCGACACGCGGCGTGCCAGGCTGCGGGTCGGAATGGCATGCGGGCGTCGCGCCGCATGGACTTGCAGGGGAATGGTTCTGATCATGGGAAGGCTCCTGGGTGTCGGGTGCAAGGCTTTCGGCCCGATCAATACGCCGGCTTGAGATTGGCGCGGCAGCCCATGCGGTTCCAGCTTTCCTTGTAGTAAGTCGTGCCCCACTGCCAGTCGGGCGTGGACTTGGGGCACTTGACCATGGGCTGGGGGATGGAGTTGAAGCTCAGTTCGCCGTTGCCCGAACCGTGCGTCCAGCCATCGGGTGCGGCCACAGGCACTTTGGGCGTGCAGGTCAGCTGGCCGGTCTGCTGGTTGCGGTTGTTGGCATAGCCGTCGGGGCAGGTGGCATCGGACTTGACGCAATAGGCCTCACCCTTGGAGACGTCCACGCCGTTGGTGTATTTGGTGTAAGGCGTCGGGCAGGTCATGGCTTCGGACATCGTGATGGCGCCCATCGCGATCACCGGCGCCTGCGGCTGCAGGGCACCCATGCCCATGCCGGCCGCGGGCTTGCCGGCGGGAGCGGGAGCCGCCGGCGTTGCTGGCGTGGCCGGTGCCGCAGGCGCCGGCTTGTCCTTGACGACCACGGTGATCTTGGCTTCGCCGCCGCACTTGGGATTGAGCGAAGGGCTGCCCATGGCCGTGACCGTGTAGGTGCCGGCCTTGGAGAGGGTCTTGTCCATCACGCCGCCGCCCGCCGGCTGGTTGTTGACGAGCGCGTTGTCCGAAGGCTCATAAGGGCCGCCGGCGTACACAAAACGCGCGCCGCAAGCGCCGCTGCCGCTGGTGGTGACCTTGTATTTGACCGACTCGCCGGCGACCGGGTTGGCCGGCACGGCAGTCAGGCCGGTGATGGTGCCGACCGCGTGGGCCGTGCCGCACAGCGTGACGAGGGAGGCCAGGCAGAGCGCATATTTTTTCAAGGAGGTTTTCATGGAGGGACTCGCAATAAAAGAAAAAGAAGAAGTGAAGGGATCACCGGGCACGCGGCGCCGGCGCGACATGTATGAGTCGCCTGGTCCGCCTGCGCGGTTCAATGGCGATGGCGTTTTTTTGCGCGGCGGAAAAATCAGGCCGCGGCCGGATGGTGCGAGCGCGCCTCGACAGCGCCTGCCTGCATCACGCCGGCCAGCATCTCGTAGGCGGCGGTCCAGGCCTCACGGACGGCGGGCGTGAATTTGTCGCCCAGCCCCTGCTCCAGCGTCCACAGCAAGGCGCTGCCGACGGTGGCGTAGTGCGCATCGCGCACACCGTACTTGACGTGGCGCGCGCCGAGCTGGCGCACCACGGGCACCATGGTGTCGAGCTGGGTCAGGCCGTTGACGGCGGAGTTGAGCATCGCCATCAGCATGCGGCCCTGGTGCGCCAGGTCGCCCTTGAACATGGGGCGCAGCGAGGGATCGAGGACAAAAAGGCGGGTGTAAAAAAGCTCGGCGGCCGCCGGCGCGATGGGGCGCACATCGGCAAAGGTGGATTGCACCAGGTTGATTTGCTCTGAGTTCATGGCTTGATTTCCTTGTTTTCCATGTAAATGGTCTTGATCGACATGCACCTTGTTATCCAAGATGCGTGCCAGAACATTTATCCAATGAAATCAATGACTTGGAGAAAACCGGCGGCGGCCGGCTGTCGGGATTCGCCGACAGCTTTCAGGGGCCGGGAAGAAAACACCAAGGAGATCATGGGGCTGGGTTGTCTGCGCGGGCAGACAAGTTGCGCCCCGGGACTTGTGACTACTTGCTGCCGCGCCTGAATGCGCAGATCCATGGCCGGGTCTTGCGCCGGTTTGCGCGCCTGTGCCCTTTGCTTGGGCTTGCTGGCCGGGGGTCGCCCGGCATGCGACTCACTTTTTTTGCTTCGCCAAAAAAAGTAAGCAAAAAAAGGCGACCCGCAGTCTGGGTCCCTACGCTTCGCTACGGGCAACCTGCGGTGCTCGACTACGGCGGGGTCTCGCGCAAACTCGCCTTCGGCTCAAACAAGCGCGATCCCTGATCCGCCTACGTCTGCGCTCCTCGGCCCAGCCAGGA
>NZ_JBFUCN010000038.1:0-33743 GCF_056405195.1 Polaromonas sp. P1_H6 | reverse complement strand
CCAGCCAGGGTACGGACCTTGTCTATTCGGCGATCAGCTACACGCTGGTCACCGATGTAGAAAACCTCACGCTGCTTGGAACGGCGGCCATCAACGGCACGGGCAACACCCTGAACAATGTCCTGGTTGGCAATGCCGCCGCCAACACCTTGAGCGGCGGCGATGGCAACGATACTCTGATCGGTGGGGCCGGTAGCGACAGTTACGTGATTGGGCGCGGCAACGGCAGTGACATCGTCAAGGAAAATGATGCGACGGCGGGCAATACCGACGTGCTGCAATTCCTAAGTGGCGTCAACGCCAATCAACTGTGGTTTGGCAAAACCGGCAACGACCTGCAGGTCAGCATCATCGGCACCGCCGACAAAGCCACCGTGCAGAACTGGTATCTGGGCAGCCAGTACCACGTCGAGCAAATCAAGTCCGGCGACGGCAAGCTGCTGCTGGATAGCCAGGTGCAGAACCTGGTGCAGGCCATGGCCTCATTTGCGCCGCCGGCCATGGGCCAAACAAGCTTGACGGCTTCACAGCAAACGGCGCTCGCGCCTGTGCTGGCGGCCAACTGGCATTAGGTGTGCCGGCCAGGGCGGACGCAAAATCCGCCCCCGGCTAGGCCCCAAAATTCCGCAAAGCCGCCTCAATCGCCGCCGCCGTCGCCAGCGGTTTTTCCATCGGGAACAGATGGCTCCCATCGAGCATCATGATCCGCCCCTTGGTGACCTTCTCGGTCATCGCCATCCCGACCTGCTTCATCTCGGCCGACTGCCGCCCACCGATAAAGGCCACGGGGCATTTGAGTGGATGGCGTTTGAGTAGTGCTTCCAGGTTGTCAGGCAGGGTGTTGTAGATCGCGGTTTCCACATCGCGGTCGAAGCTGAGCAACTGCTTGCCTTCGTCCTCGCCTGTGCCTTCATAGGTACCGTGTTCGATGTAGTCGCGCAGCACTTGTTCGTCCCAGGCGGCAAAGGCTTTTTTGCCGCGGAAGTGCTCGAACACCTCTTCCTTGCCCAGCCACTGGTTTTTGCGTTTGCGGCTGATGGCGCCGGGCGAAATGGCGCCGACCAGTTGCGCGCGTTTGGCGACGCTCAAGGCTCGGGCGCGCCAGCCGCCCAGGATGGGCGAGTCGACGAGCACCACGCCCTTGACGGGCTGGCCGCCGAGTACAGGGTTGCGCGCGGCGCACATCAAGCTCAGGAAACCGCCCAGCGAATGGCCGACGAGGAAGGCTGGCTGGCCGCACTTTTCAACTTCGCGGGCCGTGAAGTCGGCGAGTTGCTGCACCAGGTGCGGCCAGTTGCTGGTGACGGGGTAACGTGGGTCGTGGCCGAACTTGTCGACGGCCTTGACCTGGAAGCCGCGGGCTTTCAGGCTCTGGAAGACCGCGCTGTAGGTAGCACCCGGAAAACTGTTGCCGTGGGAAAAAATGACCAGCGGTTTTGAAGAGGAGGGCACGGCTTAGATTAATTTTTCATCCGGCGTGCTGATCTTCTTCAGCGGCTCGTGGCGCGTGGCCGGCATCTTCAGCGGGATGTCGGTGTGCGCGTCGTCCCAGACCGGGTCTTCGATGCTGTCAAAAACCTCGCGCAGCTTCTGGCCCCAGCTGCTGTGCATCATGCGGTAGTAGGGGTTGTCGTTGTCGATGCAGACGATCTTGTCGCTCTGGTAGGTGTCGGCTTCGTAGACCACCAGGTCCAGCGGCAGGCCGACCGAGAGGTTGGACTTCATGGTCGAGTCCATGGAGACCAGCACGCATTTGGCGGCTTCGGCCAGTGGCGTGGCGGGGGTCAGCACGCGGTCCAGCACCGGCTTGCCGTACTTGGACTCGCCGACCTGGAAGTAAGGCGTTTCGTCGGTGGCTTCGATGAAGTTGCCGGCCGAATACATCTGGAACAGGCGCATGTTCTCGCCGCGGATTTGTCCGCCGAAGACCAGCGAGACGTTGAAGTCGACATCGGCGTTTTTCAGCGCCTCCGCGTCGCGGTCGTAGACGCGGCGAATCGCCGAACCCAGCACGCGGGCGGCGTCGAACATGCTTTTGGCGTTCCAGATGGTGATGGGCTCGCCCCCCTCGTGGTCCTTGAGCTGCTCGACCTGCAGGATCTCGCGGATGGACTGGGAGATCGACAGGTTGCCGGCCGACAGCAGCACCATGAAGCGGTCGCCGGCCTTTTCGTAGACGATCATCTTGCGGAAGGTGCTGATGTGGTCCAGGCCCGCGTTGGTGCGGGAGTCTGACAAAAACACCAGCCCGGCGTTGAGTTTGGCGGCGACGCAGTAGGTCATGAGGTGGTCTGGGAGTGTGGGGGACGTGGAAGGCGTGGAAGGTGTCGGGTTGCGCTGGGTCACGGGGAGACGGAAATCTTTTTGAGGCGATACAGGACGTCAAGCGCTTCGCGAGGCGTCAGCGCATCAGGGTCTATGGTACCCAATGCCTTGTCGACGGCGCTTTGCTCAGCGGCGGCCGACTCAGGCGGCGCGGCGAACAGGTCGACCTGGGCGCGTGCTTCCGTCTGGTGGGCTTCGAGCGCAGTGAGCGCATGGCGGGCGTGATTGACGACGGCGGCGGGCACGCCGGCCAGCTTGGCCACCGCAATACCGTAGCTTTTGCTGGCAGGGCCGGGCTCGATGTGGTGCAGGAACACGATGTCGGCGCCGGACTCGACCGCGCTCACGTGCACATTGATGGCGCCGTGGTGCTGGGCCGGGAATTCGGTGAGCTCGAAGTAATGCGTGGCGAACAGCGTGAAGGCCTGGGTCTTGTTGTGCAGGTAGGCGGCGATGCCGCCGGCCAGCGCCAGGCCGTCGAAGGTGGAAGTGCCGCGGCCGATCTCGTCCATCAGCACCAGGGAGTGCGGCGTGGCGGCGTGCAGGATTTGCGCCGCCTCGGTCATCTCGAGCATGAAGGTCGATTGCGCATTGGCCACGTCGTCGGCCGCGCCTATACGGGTGTGGATCGCGTCTATGGGCCCGAGCCGGCAGCTGGCCGCCGGCACATAAGAGCCCACGCTGGCCAGCAGCACGATGAGGGCCACCTGGCGCATATAGGTTGATTTACCGCCCATGTTGGGGCCGGTGATGACTTGCATGCGGTGCTTGCCGCTCATGGCGGAGTCATTCGCGATAAAGGAGCCGCCGCCCGTTTCGGCCAGGCGCGCCTCCACCACCGGGTGCCGGCCCTGGACGATGTCTATGCAGGGCTCGCGCACGAACACCGGCGCGGCCCAGTTCAGCGTGAGGGATCGCTCGGCCAGCGCGCACAGCGCGTCCAGCGAGGCCAGCGCGCGCGCCAGGCGGCTCAGCGCGGGGATGAAGTCCTGCAGTTGGTCGAGCAATTGCTCATACAGCCACTTCTCGCGCGCCAGGGCGCGTTCCTGCGCCGATAAGGCCTTGTCTTCAAAAGCCTTGAGTTCGGGCGTGATGTAGCGCTCGGCGTTTTTTAATGTCTGGCGGCGGCGGTAGTCGTCGGGCACCTTGTCGAGCTGGCCCTGCGTGACTTCGATGTAGAAGCCGTGCACCTTGTTGAACTGCACGCGCAGGTTGGCGATGCCGGTGCGGGCTTTTTCGCGGACTTCGAGGTCCAGCAGGAAGCCGTCGCAATTGGTCTGGATGGCGCGCAGCTCGTCGAGGTCGGCGTCGCAGCCGTGGTTGATGACGCCGCCGTCGCGGATCAGCGCGGCCGGTTCGTCGAGCACATAGCGGCCCAGCAGCGCGGCGCAGCCGGCCGGTGGCTGCAGGTCTTCAAAGATGCGGGTCAGCAGTTCCGGGAAGTCGCTGCCGGCAGGCGCGGCCAGCTCGGCTTTTTGCAGGGTGTCTTTGAGCGCGACCAGCTCGCGCGGCCGCACCTGGCGCAGCGCGATGCGGGCGGTGATGCGTTCGACGTCGCTGCAGCCCTTGAGCTTGGCGCGCAGCGTCTGCTGCGGGCCGCCGCGCAAATGCGTGATGGCGTCCAGGCGCGCCGCCGCCTGCGCACGGTCGCGGCGCGGCGTGAGCAGCCAGCTTTTGAGCGCGCGGCTGCCCATGCCGGTGGTGCAGGTGTCCAGCAGCGAAAACAGCGTGGGCGAATCTTCGCCGCGCAGCGTCTGCGTGAGCTCAAGGTTGCGGCGCGTGGTTTGCGGCAGTTCGATCAGCTCGCCGGAGCGCACCACCTGAAGGCCTTGCACATGCGATAGTGCCCGGCCTTGCGTGTGTTCGGCATAACCGAGCAGCGCGGAGGCGGCGGCGTGGGCTTCATTCAGTGCCTCGGCGTTCCACGAGGCGAGCGAGGCGACCTTGAGCTGGTCCAGCAGGCGGCGCGCGCCCAGGGCGGTGTCGAACTGCCAGGCCGGGCGCGCGGTGGAGGCGCAGCGCTGGCTCTTGAGGCGCTGTTCGAAGGCCGGCGTCACGTCGACGTTGTAAAGCAGCTCGCTGGGGGCCACGCGCGCCAGCCAGGCTTCGAGTTCGTCGTTGGCGCAGTGCGCCAGGTGGATTTCGCCCTGCGTCACGCTGAGCCAGGCCAGGCCGCAGGTGTTGCGCGCGCCCTGGTGCACGGCCAGCAGGATGGATTCGTTTTTGTCGTTGAGCAGCTCGGTGTCGGTCAGCGTGCCGGGTGTCACCACGCGCACCACTTTGCGCTCGACCGGGCCCTTGCTGGTGGCGACGTCGCCGACCTGCTCGCAGATCGCCACCGATTCACCGAGCTTGATGAGCTTGGCGAGGTAGCCTTCGAGCGCATGGAAGGGTACGCCGGCCATCACGACCGGCTCGCCGGCCGACTGGCCGCGCCGCGTCAGCGTGATGTCGAGCAGGCGCGCGGCTTTCTCTGCATCGGCGAAAAAGACCTCATAAAAATCGCCCATGCGGTAGAACACCAGCGTGTCCGGGTACTCGGCCTTGATGCCGAGGTACTGCTGCATCATGGGCGTGTGGGCGGCCAGCGGCGGCATGCCTGAGCTCATGGGAGTCACGGGGCTGGCGGGACTGGCTAGTTCGGGTCTCACGGGGAGGTTGTCACTCATGCGTTGGGTGGGAAGAAGCGGCGGGCGCCGGGGCCAATCCCGCATTATCAATGGCTGCTGGCCCGGCCGGTTTGGCCGGTTCGGCCAGCACGCGGGCCTGGGCCTGCCGCAGCTCCCGTGCCATCGCGCAGGCCAGCTCCAGCCGGCGCAGCAGCCAGGGCGTGAGGTCGGTGATCATCAGCGGGTCGGGCCGGGGCTGGAAGGGTTGGCCGGCAATGGCCGGGCCGGTTGGGGGCGGCGTGGCCCCGGTGTCCGACAGTTCGGCTTCGATGCGGTTAGAGGCCTGCGCCAGCGCCGGCCTGGCGACCTTGAGGTCCAGCTGGGCACGGTGCAGCAGCAGCAGGGATTTGACGGCCGTGAGCTGGGCCAGTAACTGGTAGCTGCGCGCCTGCAGGGCCTCGAGCGGCTCCAGCGGCGGGCGCACCTTTTGCGGCTCGGCCAGGCTGCGCTGGGCGGCCAGCGTGAGATCGGACAGGCTGTTGTAGGCCTCGCGCCGGGCCAGCCGCCAGGGCAGGTCGGACGCCCGGGCCTCGTCCAGCAGCGCGAGCGCCAGCTGCGCATGTTTGGCTTGGGCGCGTCCGCTGCGCAGCGCCAGCGCCGGAATCTGGTTGCGCTCCCAGGCCGGCAGCACATAGCTGAACAGCCAGGCGATCAGCGCGCCCAGCAGGGTGTCGGCCAGGCGCTCGGCCACGGCGAAACCGGGCTGCACGCCCGCCAGCAGCAGATGCGCCTGCAGCAGGCCGGCCACGGTGGCCGCGATCGAGGTAAATAGGTAGCGCCGCAGCGCAAAGGCATGCGCCAGCCCCATGCTGAGCGCGATCACGCCGAAGATGGCGCGGGCGCCCGGGTGCGCGGCCAGCACCAACATGACCAGCGCGCAGCCCAGCAGCGTGCCGGCGACGCGGGCGTTGCGGCGCTGCACGGTTTGCGCCAGGTTGCCGCGCATCACGACCACGATGGTCAGCAGGATCCAGTATTCATGCGCCACCCAGGGCAGGCGCAGCGACACCGCATAGCCGGCCGCCACGGCCAGCGCGCAGCGCAGGGCGTAGCGCAGGATGGGCGCGCTCCAGCCCAACTGCCCCAGCAGCGGCTTCCAGGACCAGTGGGTGGTGCTGACGAACAGCTGCCACTGGGTGCGCACGGCCGACAGCCCGGGCGGGATGTCGCCGCGCGCCAGCGCCGCCAGTTTCACGGCTTCGTCGTTGATGTGGCCTATGCGGTCGGCCATGTTGTGCAGCAAAGCCAGCGGGTCGGTGGTGTCTATGCGCAGCGGGTCGGGCGCCAGCGGGTCTATGCGTTTGGTGCGCGGCGGCAGCGCGCCGGCGAGCTGCGGCCGCAGGTCGGTGATGGCGGTGATCGCCGCGCCGCGCCGGCCCAGCAGCAGGTCCATGCCCAGCGCCTCGAGGCGCGCGGCGGTGCTGTCCAGCGCCAGCTGCAGGGCGGGCAGCACGGCCACGCTGGCGCTGTGCTCCAGCAGGAAATCCAGGTCCAGGTCGCAGGCGAGCTGGTGGTCGCGCGCCTCGAGCAGGCTCAGCAGCATGGCCGCCAGGCGCTGGCGCTCCGGCGTGGTGGGCGACTCCAGCACCACGTCGCGGGTGTTCTGCAGATGGTCGGCCAGCGCGGCCTGTTGCTGCAGCATGCGCGCCAGCAGCGCGGAATGGTCGGGCTGCGGGCCGAAGCGCTGGGCCTGGGTGCGCAGGATCTGCGCGAAGCTGTGCAGGCATTCGGCCAGCAGCTGCGCGCGAAAGCGCTGGTTCAGCAGATGGGTGGTGAACACCGCCCACAGCAGGTACAGCCCGGCGCCGGCCAGGAACCAGGCGCCGTGCAGCGCGATCTGCCCCAGCGTGGCCACCGGTGGCGCGGCCATGGAAAACAGGGTGGAAAACAGCAGCGAAAAACAGATGGGCCCGCCGCGCTTGCCCCAGGCCATCATCATCACGGCCAGGAAGGTGGCGGCCGTGACCACGATGCCCAGCAGCAGCTCGTCGTGGCGCACCAGCTGCACCAGCATGAAGAGCGGCGCGCCCAGCAGCGGCGCGGGCAGCATCTGCATGATCTTGCGCCGGCGCGGCGCGGGCACGTCGGGCAGGCTGGTGATCAGCACGCCCACCGCGGCCGTGGAGGCGGCGGCCAGCCCGGCCGCCTCGAAGATGGCTAGCATGATGAGCACCAGGCCCAGCGAGACCGTCAGCCCGTTGGCGACGTACTGGCTCAGCAGCACGTGCAGGCTTTTTTGCAGCCAGCCCTGCGCCCGGCGCTGCAGGCGGGTTGCCAGCGCGGGAGAAAGGGCAGGGTCGGGCCGGTTCATGGTGTGCCTGGACACACTTTACCTTTACCGAAACGCGCGGACGTAAAAAAAGCCCGCGTGGCGGGCTTTGCTGTTTTGTTTAGAACGGGGCGTCCGGTTTGGCGGCCGCGCTGTCCGCGGCTTTGATGCGTTTGGCCTTGAGCGTCGGTTTTTCGGCCGGGGCGGCGGGCGCCGCGCTTTCTTCGGCACCTTCTTCAGGCTCCTGCGCGGCGCTCGTGTCCTTGAGGGCCTGACGCACGGCGGCCTTGTCGCCGGCGCCGGCGAACTTGCTGTACTTGCCCAGGGTGCCGACCAGCTGGCCGTAGATGCGCGGGTTGCCGGCCACGCATTCGCCGTGGTCCATGAAGTCGGCTTCGCCGGTGAAATTGCCGATCAGGCCGCCGGCTTCGGTCACCAGCAGCGAGCCGGCCGCCACGTCCCAGGGCTTGAGGTTGGATTCAAAAAAGCCGTCGCTGAAACCGGCTGCCACATAGGCCAGGTCCAGCGCCGCGGCGCCGGGGCGGCGCACGCCGGCGCACTGGCTCATGACTTCGCCCAGCATGTTGAGGTAGGTCTTGAGCTTGTCGCCAGGGCGGTAGGGAAAGCCGGTGGAAATCAGGCATTCCTGCAGGCGGGTGCGCTTGGCCACGCGGATGCGGCGGTCGTTCATGTAGGCGCCGCGGCCCTTGGTGGCGCAGAAAATGTCGTTGCGGGTGGGGTCGTAGACCACGGCCTGCTCGACCTTGCCTTTGACGGCCAGCGCGATGCTGACGCAATAGACCGGGAAGCCGTGGATGAAGTTGGTGGTGCCGTCCAGCGGATCGATGATCCAGACGAAGTCGGAGTCTTTGGCGCCATGCTCGCTGCCCGATTCTTCGGCCAGGATGCCGTGGCCGGGGTAGGCCGTCACCAGGGTTTCGATGATCGCGGCCTCGGCGGCCTGGTCGATCTCGGTGACGAAGTCGTTGGTCTGCTTGACCGAGACGCGGACGGCTTCGACGTCAAGCGCCGCGCGGTTGATGATGGCGCCGGCAGCGCGCGCAGCCTTGATGGCCACGTTGAGCATGGGATGGAGGTTGCTGGACATAACTTGTAGGGAAGAACGGGATAAACCGGCGCCGGCGATGCGGGCGGCGGGCAATGGCGGTATTTTCCCATAAACCCGCGATATGGCTCCCTCCGGGGGGCGATACCGCGTCCAGGCGACCCCGGGAACCGCGGCTAGGCGCCTTCGGCGATCAGGAAATCCGCGTCGGCATGCTGCTGGCGTATGGCCCGCGCCGCCTGGTATTCGGGGCTGGCGTAACAGGCCCGCGCGGTCGCCATGTCGGCGAACTCCACGACGACGTTGCGCTCGCGGGAGCTGCC
This sequence comes from Polaromonas sp. P1_H6, assembly GCF_056405195.1. Taxonomy (NCBI): domain Bacteria; kingdom Pseudomonadati; phylum Pseudomonadota; class Betaproteobacteria; order Burkholderiales; family Comamonadaceae; genus Polaromonas; species Polaromonas sp. P1_H6. Next base: position 25,091 of record NZ_JBFUCN010000038.1, on the reverse strand, counting down.
TTCCATGCTTTCGTAAGCCCCGCCGCGCACCAGGAAATTCGCTCCGAACTTCTCGAAAGCGGGCCGCGCCGCCGTCAGGTAACGCGGGTATTCGTCGATGTTGCGCACCGAGACGTGCACGATCCAGTAAGCCTTTGCCATGGTGTTCCTTGTGTTTTGAAGTGTTGAAGGCTGGACGATACGCGTGACATTCAATTCTGAAAAATGAATAATAAGGATTGTTTATATCTTCAAGAGAGATTCATGGAGCTCAGTGACCTGGTGATTTTTCGGGCCGTGGTGGAGGCCGGCGGCGTGACGCGCGCGGCCGAGCGCCTGCATCGGGTGCAGTCCAACGTCACGACGCGCCTACGCCAGCTCGAGGAAAAGCTGGGAACGCCGCTGTTCATCCGCGAAGGCAAGCGCCTGCACCTGTCGCCGGCCGGGCAGGTGTTGCTGGACTATGCCCAGCGCCTGCTGGCCCTGGCCGAAGAGGCGCGCGATGCGGTGCGGGACGGCCGCCCGCGCGGCGCCCTGGTGCTGGGCGCCATGGAGAGCACCTCGGCGGTACGCCTGCCCGGGCCGCTCAGCGACTTTGTGCGCCTGTACCCCGAGGTCAAGCTGACGCTCAAAACCGGCAACCCGCAGCAGTTGGCGGCGGCGGTACTGGCCGGTGCCATCGATGCGGCGCTGGTGACCGGGCCCATCGTTGACGGCCCCTTCGAGCGCGAGCCGGTTTATCGCGAGGAACTGGTGATCGTGGCGGCGGCCGGCCATGCCGCCATCACCTCCCGGGGCGCCGAGCCGCCGCGCAGCATCGTCGCCTTTGAGCAAGGCTGTCCGCACCGGGCGCGGCTTGAGCAGTGGTACGCCGGAAAAAACAGCATGCCGGTGCAGACCATTGAGATCACTTCCTACCACGCGATGCTGGGCTGCGTGGTGGTGGGCATGGGCATCTCGCTGGTGCCGCTCAGCGTGCTGGCGACTTTTCCCGAGCGCGCGCGCCTGAGCGTGCATGCCTTGCCGCCCGGCAGCGACTGCGCGCAAACCGACCTGATCTGGCGCAAAGGCGCGATGTCACCGAAGATCAGGGCGCTGGTCCAGGTCCTGAAGCCATCCGCATAGGACAATCCTGTCCCATGCGTACCCGATTTATCCTGATCAACACCAGCCACGCCGGCAATGTCGGCGCCACCGCCCGAGCCATGAAAACCATGGGTTTTGAGGACCTGGTGCTGGTCGCGCCGCGCTGGGCCAATGTGCTGAACCGCGAAGAAACCATCCAGCGGGCCAGCGGCGCGCTCGACGTGCTCAAAAATGCCCGCATCGTCGCCACGCTGGACGAGGCGCTGGACGGCATGGCCCACCTGTGCGCCACCGCCATGACGCCGCGAGACTTCGGCCCGCCCACGCGCGCGCCGCGCGAGCACTTCGCGGGCTTGCTGGGGGATGGCGAGCCGGACAAGGAAACATCCGCGAGGCCCGAGTCGGTGGCTTTCCTGTTCGGCTCCGAGCGCTTCGGCATGCAGAACGATGACGTCTACCGCTGCCATGTGGCGCTCAGCATCCCGACCGACCCGAAGTTCGGCTCGCTGAACCTGGGTGCGGCGGTGCAGCTGATCGCCTACGACTGGCGCCAGGCGCTGGGCGGCTTTAGCGTGCAGCCGGCGACGGCCGAGCCCGCGCAGGCCGATGCGGCGGCGGTGGCCGGCATGCTGAAGCACTGGGAAGAGGCGCTGGCCGGCATAGGCTTCCTTGATCCGGCTTCGCCCAAAAAACTGATGCCGCGGCTCAACCAGCTCTTCAACCGCGCGCAGCTGAGCCCCGAGGAAATCCACATCCTGCGCGGCGTGGCCAAGGCCATGCTGCAAAAGGCCTCCGAAGCGGGGGGCAAAAACGCCGCTCCGGCAGCCATCCCGCGCCCTCAGTAGACTTCGCCTATGTTTTCCCGACTCCGCTCCGACATCCAGTGCATCCTCGACCGCGATCCCGCCGCCCGTACGGCCTGGGAAGCGCTGACCTGCTACCCCGGCCTGCATGCCCTGGTGCTGCATCGCCGCGCGCACTGGTGCTGGAACCACGGCTTCAAATGGCTGGGCCGCTTTATCTCGCATATTTCGCGCTGGATGACCGGCATTGAGATCCATCCCGGCGCCAAGATCGGCGAGCGGGTGTTCTTCGACCATGCCATGGGCGTGGTGGTCGGTGAAACCGCCGAGATCGGCGACGGCTGCACGATTTACCAGGGCGTGACGCTGGGCGGCACTTCGCTCTACAAGGGCGCCAAACGGCATCCAACGCTGGGCCGCGACGTGGTGGTCAGCGCGGGGGCCAAGGTGCTGGGCGGTTTTGTGGTCGGCGACGGCGCCAAGATCGGCAGCAATGCGGTGGTGATCAAGCCCGTGCCGGCCGGGGCCACGGCGGTGGGCATTCCCGCGCGCATCATCCTGTCGAAAACCGGCGAAAGCGCCGACGTCTCGACCACGCAGTTTTCGGCCTACGGCATCACGCTGGAGGACGACCCGCTGTCCCAGGCCATGCGCGGCCTGATCGACAACGCGTCCGGCCAGGAGCACCAGATCGCCCTGCTGTGGCAGGCGATTGAAAAGCTCTCGGGCTCGCAAACCGCCATGAACAAGGACTGCGTGCCCAAGGATGCGGCGCTTACGGAAACTTTTGAAGCTGAAAAATTGAACCAGCTGGTCGGCAAGTAAGCCGCCGTTTTTAGACCGCCCTGAGCGCGCGCTCCAGGAAAGCGGCGGCCTGCAGACAGGCGCGGTCGGCATGCGGCGCGCCAATGATTTGCAGGCCCATGGGAAAACCGTTCACCCCCGTGGCGCCGGCCACGTTCACGCAGGGCACGCCGAGCAAGGTCCAGGCGCGGTTGAAGATCGCGGCGCCGGTGCTGCCATAACCCTCGGGCGCTTCATCGGGCGCGCTGGGCGTCATCAGTACGTCGAATCCCTCAAACCAGCTTGCACAGGCCTTGCGGCCTTCTACCGCGGTGCGTTGCGCGGCTTCGTAGGCTGCCGGCGTGATGCCGCGGACCGCCAGCAGGTAGTTGCGCAGGATGTCCGACAGTGCTTCGGAATGGTGGTCCACTTCCCAGGCCAGGCTGCGCCAGACCTCGTAACCCTGGATGATGTCCTGTGCGTCGAACACCTCCTTGATCCAGGCGGGCAGGGTGATGCGCCTCACGTCCGCGCCGGCTGCCTTCAATGCATTGCTGCCGGCTTCCAGTGCCTGCCGGGCGCTTGGGGACAGTTCGGCCCAGGGATAGGCTTCGGGCACACCGACCACCCAGGGTTTCGGGGAAGGTTCAGCATCGAGTGCCAGCGCGCGGCCGCCGAGCGCCTGGGCAAACCAGGCCACCTCGGGCACGCTGGCGGCGAACAGGCCGACCGTGTCCAGCGACCAGGAAAAACATTTGAGCCCGGCCGTGGGCAGCAGGCCGAAGCTGGGTTTGAAGCCGGTGACGCCGCAATAGGACGCCGGGCGTATCACTGAGCCGCCAGTCTGCGTGCCGATGGCAAAAGGCACCAGGCCTGCCGCGACCGCCGCCGCCGAGCCGGCCGAGGAGCCGCCCGGCGTGCGGCCCGGTGCATTCGGGTTCAGCGTGGCCGTGGGCTTGAGGAAAGCGAATTCGGTGGTGCTGGATTTTCCGATCAGCAGCCCGCCTGCGCGGCGGATCACGCCGACCATGGCCGCGTCGGCGTGCACCGGTTCAGCCGGGTAGAGCGCCGAGCCGTAGCGCGTGGGGAAATCGCGGGTGTCGAAGATGTCCTTGAGAGCCACGGGCAAGCCACGTAGCGGGCCTGTGAGGGCAGGGATTTGGGCCAGCGCCGTGGGCAGGTCCAGGCGGGCGGTGAAGGCGCGCAGCGTGGCGTCTGTCGCGTCTATGCGTGCGAAGGTTTCTGTGAGCAGGCTCGCCACGTCCAGCGTGCCTGCAGCCAGCCCGGCGGCCGTCTCTATGGCAGACGGCGCTGGCGGCTTCATGGTGCCGGCGTGCGGATGGCCGATTTCGGCCGGAAGGCCTTGCAGACGGCCGGGTCGGTTTCGAGGTAAGGGCCGCCTATCAGGTCTATGCAATAGGGCACAGCGGCAAAGATGCCGGGCACCACAGCTTCGCCGGCCTCGTTTTTAAGGCCCTCCAGCGTTTCCTGGATGGACTTGGGCTGGCCGGGCAGGTTGAGGATCAGGCTTTTGTCGCGTATCACCGCGCGTTGGCGCGACAGGATGGCCGTGGGCACGAATTTGAGGCTGATCTGCCGCATCTGCTCGCCGAAGCCGGGCATTTCCTTGTGGGCGACGGCCAAGGTGGCCTCGGGTGTCACGTCGCGCGGCGCGGGGCCGGTGCCGCCGGTCGTCAGCACCAGCGAGCAGCCGGCGTCGACCAGCGAGATCAACGCGGCGCTGATGCCGGCCTGCTCGTCGGGGATCAGGCGTTCGTCAAAAGTGATGGGGTTGCGCAGCGCGCGCGTGAGCCAGTCTTTCAGCGCCGGCAGGCCTTTGTCGACGTAGACACCGGCCGAGGCGCGGTCGCTGACCGAGACAATGCCGATCCTGACCGCCTCAAAAGCCTGGCTCATGCCTGGGGTTCCTCAGCCTCGTCCGGGCCTTTTGCCAGGGTTTGCCGCACCAGCTGGAAGATTTCGCGGTAGGACTTGCCGTGGCGCGGCGCCTCGCCGGGTTTTTCGGGCTTGGCGTCCTTGCGGGCCTGGCGAACCAGGGCGCGCAGCTGCTGCGAATCGGTGCCGGGATGTTCTTCGAGCCAGGTGCCCAGCGCGGCGTCGTCGGCGATCAGCTTGTCGCGCCACTGTTCGGCCAGGTGCAGCGCCAGCGTCAGGTCGGCCGAGCCGTTGAGCTGTTCGTTGATGGCTTCGCGGATCGGTTCCGGGTCCAGCGGGCGCATCAGCTTGCCGATGAACTGCATCTGGCGGCGTTTGCCCTCGAAGTTGGTGATTTTTTTGGCGTCGGCGATGGCGTCGCGCAGCTTGTCGGGCAGGTCCAGGCGCGCCATCAGGTCGGCGCGCAGGGTCAGCAGCGCTTCACCGAGCGCCTGTTTTTCATCGGCCTCGGCCTTGAGTTGGGTTTTGCTGGGCGGGCCGACTTCTTCAAGCGCGATTTCCTCGGGTTTGACGAAGCGTCCGTTGGACCAGTAGCCCTTGATGGCCTTGGGAGTCTTGTTGTTCATGGCAGTCAGTATCATAGCTACCCATATGACCCAAAAAGCTTCCTCTCGTTCCAGCGCCGCAAAGCGCGCCGCTTCCCGTCCCTCCCAGCAGCCCGAAAGCGGCTTCAGCTACCACCGCGATTTTTTCGAAGACCTCGTTGACACCGCGCTGGGCCACGCCAAAAAACTGGGTGCCACGGATGCCGCGGCCGAGGCTTCCGAAGGCTGCGGCCTGTCGGTCAGCGTGCGCAAGGGCGAGCTCGAAAACGTGGAGCGCAACCGCGACAAGTCGCTGGGCATCACGGTTTACATCGGCAAAAAGCGCGGCAATGCCGCCACCAGCGATTTCTCCAAGGCCGCCATCGAGCAGACTGTGAAAGCGGCCTACGACATCGCGCGCTTCACGGCCGAAGACGAAACCTCGGGCTTGCCCGACGACCGCGACATCGCGCGCGTGCACCGGGAGCTGGACCTGTTCCACCCCTGGTCCATCGACTCCGAACAGGCCGCGCAACTGGCCCTGAAGTGCGAAGCCGCTGCGCTGGGCACCAGCCGCCTGATCACCAACAGCGAAGGCGCGGGCGTGTCAGCCCAGCAAAGCCATTTTTTCAGCGCCCATACCAAGGGCTTTCGCGGCGGTTATGCCAGTTCGCGCCACAGCATCTCGGTGGCGCCGATCGCCGGCAAGGGCGACCAGATGCAGCGCGATGCCTGGTACAGCTCCATGCGCGACGCGGCTGAACTGGCGCGCCCCGAGGCCGTGGGCCGCTACGCCGCCGAGCGCGCGCTGGCACGCCTGAAAAGCCGCAAGATCCCGACCACGCAGTGCCCGGTGCTGTTCGAGTCGCCGCTGGCCGCGGGCCTGCTGGGCGGTTTTGTGCATGCCGTGAGCGGCGGTGCGCTGTACCGCAAAAGCACCTTTCTGGCCGATAGCCTGGGCAAGCCGGCTTTCCCGAAACACATCGACATCAACGAAGACCCGCACCTGCGCAAAGGCAAGGGCAGCGCGCCCTTCGACGAAGAGGGCGTAAAGACCCAGGCGCGCAAGGTGGTGGCCGGCGGCCGCGTCGAGGGCTATTTCCTGAGCACTTACTCGGCCCGCAAGCTGGGCATGCGCACCACCGGCAATGCCGGCGGCTCGCACAACCTGGTTCTGACCAGCCGTCTGACCCGCCCGGCCGACGACCTGGACGCCATGCTGCGCAAGCTGGGTCGCGGCCTCTTCGTGACCGAGCTGATGGGCCAGGGCGTGAACTACGTGACCGGCGACTATTCGCGCGGCGCCTCGGGCTTCTGGGTCGAAAACGGCCGCATCGCCTTCCCGGTCGAGGAAATCACGATTGCCGGCAACCTCAAGGACATGCTCATGGGCATTGAGGCCGTGGGCGCGGACGCCTACAACTACGGCGCCAAAACCGTAGGCTCGATTCTCATCAACCGCATGAAGGTGGCGGGGAGTTGAAACCTGCGGGTTTTAGGTGTATTTTTAGTCTTGTATTTTCACCTTTTTGGTACTATATTGATTCTTTAATTCCCAACTGGAGAATTCAATGGCTGATGTACGTGTTCTTAAATTCGATGTGGGTTCGAGTACTGATGTTGCGTTGCAGCGGCTAAAGAACCGCTTTGATGCGTCCACTTCATCGGAGGCAATGCGAAGAAGCTTGGCGATTGCTGATACGGTGACCGAGTTGAGTGCCAAAGGCGAACGCATTTTTGTTCGAGATACCAACGGTGAAATTCGCGAATTGCTGATCGGTGCTCAATGAGTGATGGGGTGGCGGAGACTGCCGTCCGTCAGGAAATTGAGGCCGCGGCCGCCACTGCTGCGCCCAAGCTTGCAGTCAAAGCCCTGTCCGAGGATAAGTCAGTCCAGGACGGGCAATTCACGCATCAAAAATGGGAGCGATTGAGCACCCAGCGCGATACCCTTATTAACGCTGTCATCCGTGTGTTCACTTGGCTCAACGGAGGTGTTTATCTGCTGGTTCTTCTCGCCTGGATTGCCGGGCATTTTTCAAACTACCGAATCGTTGACGGAAATACGCTTATGGCCTTGGTTGGAGCAACTGTGGTGCAAGCCGGACTTGCTTTTGCGGCCATTGTGAAGTTCTTGTTTCCAGCCACTTCTGACGAATAGGAAGGTGCGGCAGGAAGTCTGTTTGTAATCAGCCAGCCAGCGCCGCCTTCACCGCTGCCGAGACCTGGCCCATGTCGGCCTTGCCGGCCAGTTTGGCTTTCACCGCGCCCATGACCTTGCCCATGTCGCCGGGGCCGCTGGCGCCCAGTTCGGCCACGATGGCTTTCACGGCGGCGGCAACCTCGTCGGCGCTCAGGCGTGCGGGCAAATAGGCCTGCAGCACCACCAGTTCGGCGGCTTCCTTGTCGGCCAGGTCCTTGCGCTCGGCCTTCTGGAAGGCTTCCAGCGAGTCCTTGCGCTGTTTGATCAGCTTGTCGACGATGGCGACCACGGCGGCATCGTCCAGCACGACGCGCTCATCGACCTCTTTTTGCTTGAGGGCGGCCAGCAACAGGCGGATGGTGCCCAGGCGCTCGCTGTCCTTGGCGCGCATGGCGGTCTTCATGTCTTCGGTGATCTGGTCTTTGAGGGCTGACATTCGGGGCTCCTGAGGGCGGGAAGAGGGAAGGGATGCGTGGGGCTGGTGCCAGAAAGCACAAAAGCCCGCAGAGCGTCCTCGTGCGGGCTTTTTGTTGCCGTGAGGCGGTACTAAAGGATTAGTACAGCTTCTTGGGCAACTGCATCGAGCGGATACGCTTGTAGTTGCGCTTGACGGCGGCTGCCTTCTTGCGCTTGCGCTCCGCCGTTGGCTTTTCGTAAAACTCGCGGGCGCGCAGGTCGGTCAGCAGGCCGAGTTTTTCAATGGTGCGCTTGAAACGGCGCAGAGCCACGTCGAAGGGCTCGTTGTCTTTTACACGGATGGTGGTCATTGTTCAATTGATCCAAAAGGTGCGCCTTTATCGATCTGATCAGGATCAGGCCAGGCACGGGTTTGCTAGCAAAGCCTTGGATTATATACCACCCCCACGGTCGTTCACTTCGTGTAACTCCCTGCCCCCAGAGGGGGCCGCCCGCCTGCGGCCCGGCAAAGCCGGTTCCGCGGCTCATGCTGGCCTTGGGCGGCTCGCTTCGCATCGCCTTGGGGCTGTCGGCTGTCCATCCAGTGGGGGCCGCGGGACTGGCTCTGCCAGACCGCAGGCGCCGCCCCCTTGAGGGGGAACAGGCTACACGCAGTGAGCCTGGACGGGGGTGGATTTACTCTCTGATGAAAGCCAGCAAATCCTGGTTGAGCCGCTCCTTGTGGGTGTCGGCCAGGCCGTGCGGCGCACCGGGGTAGACGATCAGCCTGGCGTTTTTCACGAGTTTCGCGGCGGCGCGGCCTGAGGCGTCGATGGGCACGATCTGGTCGTCGTCGCCGTGGATCACCAGGGTCGGCACGTTAAAGCGCTTGAGGTCCTCGGTGAAGTCGGTGGCCGAGAAAGCCGCGATCGAATCATAGGTGTTCTTGTGGCCCGCCTGCATGCCCTGCACCCAGAACGACTGGATCAAACCTTGCGAGACCTTGGCGCCGGGGCGGTTGAAGCCGAAAAACGGGCCCGAGGCGATGTCCAGGTAAAGCTGCGAACGGTTGGCCAGTTCGCCCTGGCGAATGCCGTCGAACACCTCGATCGGCAGGCCGCCCGGGTTAGCCGCCGTTTTCAGCATCAGGGGCGGCACGGCGCTGACCAGCACGGCTTTTTTGATTTTCGCGGTGCCGTAACGGCCGATGTAACGCGCCACCTCGCCGCCGCCGGTCGAAAAACCCACCAGCGTCACGTCTTTCACGCCCAGCGTGTCGATCACCGCTGCGAGGTCGGCGGCGTAGTGGTCCATGTCGTTGCCGTCCCAGGGCTGGCTGGAGCGCCCGTGGCCGCGCCGGTCATGGGCGATGACGCGGTAGCCTTTCGATGCCAGGAAGATCATCTGCGATTCCCAGCTGTCCGAATTGAGCGGCCAGCCGTGGCTGAAGCTCACCACGGGGCCATTCTTGGGGCCCCAGTCCTTGTAATAAATTTGCACGCCGTCCGGGGTGGTGATGTAGCTGGCGCTGCGTGCGGCGGACGCCGCGGGTTGCGCCGTAGCGGCGTCTGCGGCCATCGCGGGACTGGCGGTGACGGCGGCGGCCAGTGCGGCGGCGGCGGCGAGACGGGTGAGAGCGTTCATGGTGTTCCTTTGAGAGGGTTGCAACAAGTCGGGATCGACAGAACAAACTTTACGCTTCGCAAAATACGATAAGTGCTTAATAATCCTAAAAAATTGATCTGGAGTATTTATGAGCGACCGGCTTGAAGCCCTGCTACGGCATTTCTCGGTGAGCGCGAATGTGTTCCATTCCGGCGCACTTTGCGGCGTCAACGAACTGGGCGAGGAGGAGGGCACCGGCCAGCTTCACCTCGTGCGCAGCGGCGAAGTCGGCATCAGCCATGGCGGCGCCGAGGTGATGCGTGTCAGCGGCCCCTGCCTGCTGCTTTACCCAAGGCCGATGGCGCACCGCTTCATCACGGATAGCCGGCGTGGCGCCGACTTTGTGTGCGCGCACCTGCGCTTTGAGGGCGGCGCGGCCAACCCGATCGCCGCGGCGCTGCCGTCCTTTGTGTGCCTGCCGCTGGCGCAGATCGAGGGCGCCGCCGGCGTCCTGCAACTGCTGTTCGAAGAGGCTTTTGAGCAGCGCTGCGGCCGGCAGGCGCTGCTGGACCGGCTTTTTGATGTGGTGCTGATCCAGGTGCTGCGGCACCTGATGGAAAGCGGCGAAACCCGCTCCGGCATGTTGGCGGGGCTCTCGCACCCGCGCCTGCGCCACGCCCTTGTCGCGATGCACCAGAGTCCCGGGCAAGAGTGGAGCCTGGAGGCGCTCGCCGATCATGCGGGCATGTCGCGCAGTGTGTTCGCCAACCAGTTCCGCGATACGGTCGGCTGCACGCCCGGCGTGTATTTGCAGCGCTGGCGGGTGGGGCTGGCGCAGCAGGCGCTGCGCCGCGACCGGCCGCTCAAGCTGATTGCCGCGGAGGTCGGTTATGGCAGCGAGGCGGCGCTGTCGCGCGCCTTCAAGGCGCAAAGCGGCCAGTCACCGCGCGAGTGGAAGCTGGCCCAGGAGGCCCGGCAGGCCTAGCGCGCCGGTGTCAGCGCTTGCGCGCAGGCATGCGCGGAGGCCCAGGCCCACTGGAAGTTGTAGCCGCCCAGCCAGCCGGTCACATCCACCACTTCACCGATGAAGTACAGCCCCGGCTGCTTCGACTCCAGGGTTTGCGACGACAGGTCGCGCGTGTCAACACCGCCGACGGTCACCTCGGCCTTGCGGTAACCCTCGGAGCCATTCGGCGTCAGTTGCCAGTCTGCCAGGCGCGCGGCCAGGCCTAGCAGCGCTTTATCGGTCGCCTCGCTGATGGGTTTTTGCAGCGCCGGGTCGGTGCTGGCCCAGGCGTCGGCCAGCCGGCTGGGCACCAGGGTGGCGAGTTCGTTGGCGATGAGTTTTTTGGAGCTGCCTTTGGCGCGCAGCAGCAGGGCCGGCAGGTCCACGCCGGGGGCGAGGTTGATGCTTATCGGCTGGCCTTCGCGCCAGAAGCTGGAAATCTGCAGCACGGCCGGGCCGCTCAGGCCGCGGTGGGTAAAGAGCAGGTCTTCCGAGAAGACCACCGCTTTTTTGCGCTGCTTGGGCGTCGCATCGACGGGGCTGGTCTCAATAAGCACCGGCAGCGCCAGGCCGGCCAGCTGGGCATAGGGCGCCCAGGCTTCGCCGTCAAAGGTCAGCGGCACCAGCGCGGCGCGCGGCTCCACCAGGCGCAGGCCGAACTGTTTCGCGATGCGGTAACCGAAATCGGTGGCCCCGATCTTGGGAATTGACAGGCCGCCGGTGGCGATCACCACCTGCGGCGCCGTGACCAGGCCGCGGTCGCTTTGAAGTTCGTAGTTGCCGCCCGCCTCCTGGGGGCCTTTCAGGCCCTGGATGCCGCAGGGCTGCCAGCGCGTGACATTTCCGGCCTCGCATTCGGCCAACAGCATGTTGATCACATCCTCGGCCGAGCGGTCGCAGAACAGCTGGCCCTTGTGCTTTTCGTGGAAAGGGATGTTGTGGCGCTGCAGCAGGGCGATGAAGTCCTGCGGCGTGTAGCGCGACAGCGCCGAGCGGCAGAAGTGCGGGTTCTCGCTGAGGAACTGCGCGGGTGTGGCGTCACGGTTGGTGAAGTTGCAGCGGCCGCCGCCCGAGATGCGGATTTTTTCGGCGACTTTTTCGCTGTGGTCCACCAGCAGTACCTTGAGGCCGCGCTGGCCCGCCTGGGCCGCGCAGAACAGGCCGGCGGCGCCCGCGCCTATCACGACGGCGTCAAATTGATGGGTCAAATCCACCCCTGAACCATTGCGCCAGGTTCACGGCTTCCAGGTGAACGGAAACTTGAGTTGCTTGAGGAAACCGTTGGGTACATAGTCGCCGAGCACGCCGTAACGTTCGGGCCAAAGCTTGGTGCTTTTGACGGCCGTGCCGAACAGGTAGTCGATGAAGGCGTAGTGCGCCGAGTAGTTGCGGTCCAGCGCCTCCTGGTCCTGGCTGTGGTGCCAGTGGTGGAAGTTGGGCGTGACGATGATGTAGCGCAGCGGGCCCAGGCGCACGCTCACGTTGGCATGGTTGAACACCGCCTGGAAGCCGACGATCACGATGTAGGCGTCTATCACTTCCTTGGAGAAGCCCAGCACGTAGATGGGCGCGAGGATCAGCGTGCGGGTGATCAGCAGTTCCAGGATGTGCTGGCGTGAACCGGCCAGCCAGTCCATGCTCTTGGCGCTGTGGTGCACGGCGTGCAGACGCCACAGCACGGGCACCTCGTGGTAGGCGCGGTGCGTCCAGTACTGCACCAGGTCGGCCACCAGCACGATCAGCAGCACGCCGCCCCAGAAGGGCAGGCCCTGCACCCAGCCGCGGATGCCGTCATTGGCGGCCCAGCCGAAGAATTTGTGCACCATCAGGTTGGTGGCCAGCAGCACGAAGCCCACGATCATGTGGTTGACGATGAAGTGGTGGAGGTCGGTCTGCCACTCGGCGCGAAATACCGGCTGGTCCTTGCGCAGCGCGAACAGCTTTTCAATGAAGATGAAGATCAGCGACGAACCCAGCAAGTCCAGGATGAACCAGTCCAGGCCGATGTAGGGCGTGTTGTCGGCGAAGTCGTTCACCGGCACCTTGTGGCCGCCCAGCAGCGCGGTGGCCACCACCAGCAGGAAGGCGGCGCCGGCCAGCCAGCGCGAGCGGTTGAAGATGATGTTGACCAGCGAGATACCGCCGGCGATCACCAGCGAGGTGAACATCACGATGCGGATGATGTCGACGTTGTAGCTCCTGCGCAGCTCGGGCGTGGTCAGGTATTCGGGGAAATGAAAGGCCAGCACGCCCAGGAAGCACAGCACGCCGAGGCCGAGCGCGATCACGCCGCTCATGATGCCGCGGCCGGGCCGCAGTTCGCCGTGGCTTCCCGTCAAGTCGTTGAGTTTTTCGAGCATCGCGTCTTTCCCTCTGCTGTTGTTTGACTTCGGGAGTGTAGCCGCGAGACGAGAAGCCGTGCAGCGCTTGCCCCGCCTGCACGGCCTCGGGGGCCGGAGCCTATTGCTTCACGATGACCGGATGGATCGTGAACACATTGGGATTTTTAGGCTCCACGGTCACGCGAACCCAGTGGATCAGCGGGCTGCCGAAGGTTTGCAGGCGTGTGAGGTTGGCGAGCAGCTTGGTCGGGCTGTACAGCGGCTTGTCGACCTTGAAGAAATGCGTGTCGCCGTGCACCAGCAAGACCTGGCCGGAGAACTGCTCTGTTTCGGCGATGACGCTGCTGATGAAGTTGCGGTAACCGCTGACGCCTGGCGCCTGGCTCTCGTCCTTGTCTTCGGTTTCCGGCAGGTCAAAGCCCGGGTCGGCCTGGATCACCAGCACCAGGCCGCGCGCCTTGCCGGCCTTGGCCTGGGCGAAAGCCTCCTGCAGCCAGCGCACATTCGCCGCGTCGCGCTCCAGGTATTCGGCATTCGAGGCTTCGCAGTGGGCCGCGGTGCGCGCGCTCTTCTGGGTGCAGTCTTTGTCGTCGAGGATCTTGTTGTTGTTGCTGCCTGGCACGTTCAGTGTCGCGAACACGATGCCCTGGTGCGCAAAGCGCGTGTTCTCCACGAACTTCTCGCCCAGCGGAGCCTGGTGAACCAGTGGCAGGGTGCGCTTGCCCAAGCTGCGCGCGGTGAGGAACATGGTTTTTCGCAGGTAGGCCAGGCGCTCCAGGCCGTCATAGCCGCCGTTGTTCAGGCGGTGGCAGTCCGTCCACTCGTTGTCGCCAGGCACATAGATGACGGGCTTGCTCAGTTCGCCGAACATGGTGAGCGCCGCTGCATAAATGTCATCGCTGCATTTGGAGCTGCCGTCTTTGATGTCGCCGTCGTAGATCGAAAAAGCGATGTCCGACTTGTTGATGCTTTTGAGCAGTGCGGGAATCTTCGGGTCGTCGCCGGCTTTTTGATAGGGCATGTCGCCCCACAGGCCGAATGAAAAACTTTGCGCTTGCGCAGAAGCCATGCTGAGCACCAGCAGCGCGCCGGCCAGAAAACGGTGAGACATGAATGCTCCAGTCGAAAGACCGGAAGCTTAGGCACCGCGCGTGACAGCGGTGTGACGCGGGACTTAGGCCGCGCGGACTGCGTCGGGATGCGCAGCGGCCAGCGCCACACCGCTGATCACGTCGCCCACGACGATGACGGACGGGCTGGCCATGCCGGCATCGCGTATCGCCGTTGCCAACTCGCCCAGGGTGGTGGTGATGTGGCGCTGCGTGGCCAGCGAGGCGCTCTGCACCACGGCAACCGGCGTGGCGGCCGGCAGGCCCGACAGCAGCTCGTCCTGGATGCGCTCCGCACCGCTGACGCCCATGTAAATCACCAGCGTGAGGCGCGCGCTGTGCGCGGTGGCGGCCAGGGCTCTCCAGTCGGTGCCGCTGTCGCCGGGTTTTGCATGGCCGGTGACGAAGACCACGCCATGCGCATGCTGGCGGTGCGTGAGCGGCACGCCCAGCGAGGTGACGGCGGCCAGGCCTGCGGTGATGCCGTTGACGACGTCCACTTCGATGCCGGCCTCGCGCAGGTGCTCGACCTCTTCGCCGCCGCGGCCGAAGATGAAGGGATCGCCGCCTTTGAGCCGCACCACGTCTTCGCCTTCGCGAGCGGCCATCAGCATGAGTTTTTCAATAAAGGCCTGGGGCGTGGACTTGCAGCCGCCGCGTTTGCCCACGTAGACGATGCGCGCGCCGGGCTGCGCGAAGGCCACGATTTCGTCGCTCACGAGGTCGTCCACCAGCAGCACGGTTGCGCGCTGGATGGCTTTCAGGGCCTTGAGCGTCAGCAGTTCCGGGTCGCCGGGCCCGGCGCCGACAAGGGTGACTTTTCCGTGGGTCATGGTGGTTTATTTGATTTGAGGCAACAGCAGCAAGATATGTTCCACCTGCCTGGCAATCGATGGCGGCACCGGCTTGTCGCCGGCCAGCACCGATTGAATATAGGCCGCGGTGGCGGCGGCGTCCACCGTCTTGGGCAGCTCGGGCAGGGAAGCCAGGGTGCCGGCCTGGGTTTCCTGCAGCAGCGAGCGTTTTCCGCTGATGAATGCCTCCATCTGCGGCATGCGGCGGGCATCGGCCACTCCTTCGCCTTCGGTGCCGCGCAGCAGCATCGCGTTGGCACCGGTCAGCTCAAAGGTCCGCGCCATCGATATCGCGTATTCCGGATGGGTGTAACTGCTCACCACCAGGCTTTTGCCCAGGCAGGGGCTCATGATCTTGACCAGGCTGTGCGCCGGGTTGCGCAGGCCCACGGCGCGGCGCACGTCCAGCAGGCGCTTGAGGGAGGGCAGCAGCAACTCGGTCGGCGCGAAGACCGCCTCGCCAAGGCCGATTTTGCGCACGGCCGACAGCGCATGGATGTCCAGGGCCTGCAGCACTTCGGAGGCGAACACCCGGCTCGATTCGGTGGGGGTGCCGTGCACCAGGACCGGCACGCCTTCGCGCGCCAGCAGCAGGGCCAGCAGGGGTGTCAGCACCGGCAGCTTGCGCGCGCCGTTGTAGCTGGGCAGCACCACAGTGGGGGTTTCGGTCGCGGGGAAATGCGCGAGGCGCTGGTGCAGCGCGTCGAGGAAACCCGCCATTTCTTCGGGCGTTTCACCCTTGATGCGCATGGCCAGGCAAAAGCCGCCGATTTCGAGGTCGGTCACCGTGCCGTCCAGCACCTGGCCCATCAGGTCGGTGGCCTGCTCGCGCGTCAGGGCGCGGGCGCCGTCCTTGCCGCGCCCGATTTCCTTGATGTACTGGCTAATACCCATAAGCGTGATTGTCCGCGAATGCAGATAACTTCTTGTTATGAGCTTAAACGACTTGCCGGATCGGGATCACGGTGCGCGGTGCTGGGGCCACAGCGTCGTTGCGCGCCGAACGCACCCGGCGTTTGAGTTCCGGTACGCAGGAGCCGCAATTGGTGCCGCACTTGAGCGTGGCTTGCAGTGAAGCCAGCTTTTCTTCGTCGGTGCCCAGGTGGCCACCACCACCGCCGCCCCGGCTGAGCAGCGCCAGATGCTCATCGATGGCCATGTCGCTCACGTTAAAGCAGGTGCATACCGGTTTGCCGCGCGACTGCACCGCCAACGGCGGCTTGGCGCCGGGCAGCAGCAGCAGGCGGCCGTAGGATTGCGCGGCCAGCTCGTCCTGTAGCAGGGTCCTGATCCAGGCCTGGGCGCTGGTGTCGCCCGCCAGCACAAAACCCGCGAGGTGGGCGTCGCCTCCGTTGCGCACCAGCCGCATGGTGCGGCGCTGGCCCTTCTTGCGATCGGCATAGCGCAGCACGTCCGGCGCATCCAGGCCAAAAATGCGTTCCAGCGCCGCCAGCATTTCGTCGGGCGGCGTCTCATGGCTTGCGGCGCGAAACAGCACACCGCTGCGTTCGCTGCCCCGATCGGCCAGTGGTGTGTTGTTCGAAAACGGCACGCAACTGGTAAAAGGAAATTGCGCCATCAGGGGCTTGAGCTGTTCGCGCACTGTCAACACGTCGCCCTCCGGCAGCCACGCCATGGCCAGCAATGTCCACGACATCTCGGCCTTCAGGATCTTGACAGCTGCGTGTTTGAGTTCGGGTTGTTTGGAGCTCGGGCAATAGGCCGAGGTGGTCAGCGCATTCACGCCGGCCAGCGGTGTGCCGCTGGTGGACTGGCCGCTCAAATACTCCTCGCCCCAATGCATGGCGATAAAGGCCTGGCTGACCGCCACTTCGGGCGAGGCTTGCAGCGGCACCACGATGGAGCCGCGCTTGGAGGTCACGTACACCAGGTCGCCGTCTTTTAGCAGGCGGCGCGCCATGTCCTGGGCGTTCATCTGCACCGCCGGCTCGGCCACGTGGCCGAACAGACGGCCCAGCGTACCGGTGCGGCTCATGCCATGCCACTGGTCGCGTAGCCGGCCGGTGGTCAGCGAAAACGGGTAGCGTGATTCGCGCGGCTCGGCCACCGGCTTGTAGACGGTGTTGGCAAAGCGGGCCTTGCCGTCGGCAGTGGGGAAGACGCCGTCTTCATAGAGCCTGGCCTTGCCCGCCGTGTCGCCCGGCTTGAAGGGCCACTGCCGCGGTTCTTCCTCAAGCAGCGCGTAGCTCAGGCCGGTGATGTCCAAGTCGCGGCCGCGGGTGGATTCGCGGTGTTCGTTCCAGATGACCTCCACGGCGAGGGTGGCGTCCTGCAGGGGGTAGGGGAAAAGGGTGGGGCGCGGAAGGGGTGGGGCCTCTCTCACGTCCTCTTCCGGAGAGGGAAGGCCGGGACGGGAACCCGCTGCCTTCAGCAAAACCTCAAGCCGCTGCGCGAAGTCCACTGCAATCGCCCAGTCATGGCGCGTTTCCCCGGGCGCGGCTACGGCCGGCCGCACGCGGCTGATGCGGCGTTCGCTGTTGGTCACCGTGCCGGTTTTTTCGCCCCAGGTGGTGGCGGGCAGCAGCAGGTCGGCATAGTCGCAGCTGGACGTGGTGGCAAAAGCCTCCTGCACGATCACCAGCTCGGCGCGCTCCATTGCGCGACGCACCGTGGCCTGGTCGGGCATGGACTGGGCCGGGTTGGTGCAGACTATCCACAAGGCCTTGATCTCGCCGTCGGCGGCAGCCTGGAACATTTCGACGGCGGTCTTGCCGGGTTTCTCCGGCACCGAGGGCACGCCCCACAAGGCGGCGATTTCAGCGCGGTGTTCAGGATTGGCCAGGTCGCGGTGGGCGCTCAGCAGGTTGGCCAGGCCGCCGACCTCGCGCCCGCCCATCGCATTGGGCTGGCCGGTCAGCGAGAACGGCCCGGCGCCGGGCTTGCCGATCTGGCCGGTGGCCAGGTGCAGGTTGATGAGGGCGGCGTTCTTCGCGGTGCCACTGCTGGACTGGTTCAGGCCCTGGCAATACAGGCTCAGTGTGGCGGCCGAGGTCGCGAACAGCCTGGCCGCGGCGAGCAGGTCTTCCTTTTTGATGCCGCAGGTCTCGGCCACCAGGTCGGGCGTGTAGTCGCGCACCGTGGCCTTGAGCGCGTCAAAACCCGTGGTGTGCGCCGCGATGTAGGCCGCATCGGTCCAGCCCTCCCACAGCATGATATGCAGCATGCCGTTGAAAAGCGAGACGTCGGTGCCGGGCTGTATGCCCAGGTAGAGGTCGGCGATCTCGGCCGTGTCGGTGCGGCGCGGATCGCAAAAAATGATCTTCAGCGCCGGGTTGGCGGCCTTGGCTTCTTCGATGCGCCGGAACAGGATGGGGTGGGCATAAGCCGTGTTGCTGCCGACGATGAAGATGCACTGCGCATGGTTCACGTCTTCGTAGCAGGCGGGCGGCGCATCGGCGCCCAGCGTCTGCTTGTATCCGGCGACCGCGCTGCTCATGCACAGGCGCGAGTTGGTGTCGACGTTGTTGGTGCCTATCAGGCCCTTGGCCAGCTTGTTGAAGACGTAGTAGTCCTCGGTCAGCAACTGGCCCGAAATGTAAAAGCCCACTGCATCGGGGCCGTGGTCGCGGATGATCTGCGCAAAATTTTCGCTGGCAAAGTCCAGCGCGCTGTCCCAGGACACCGGCTTGGGCGCCTCATGCCGGTGCTCGCGCCGCATCGGTTGCAACAGGCGCGTCTGCCGCGTGACAGCGGCCGAGGCGGTCAGCGCCAGCGTCGAACCCTTGGTGCAGAGCCGGCCGAAGTTGGCCGGGTGATCCGGGTCGCCGCGCACACCCGTGATCTCGTCATCTTGTGACTCAATAATCACTCCACAGCCGACACCGCAATAAGGACAGGTTGATCGAGTATCAGTCATGGAGGTTCGGGGGCGCCTTCAAATCACGCGGTGTGGGGTGCCTGTACGCTGAAGCTCTCGTCGCCGAGTGCGCCCGCGGAAGCGCCCGGGCCGGCGCGCGGCGGCTGCAGGTCCAGCGCCAGCGTGTCCAGCTCGGTGGCGTCCAGGAAGACCTGGCCGGTTTCCACCTTGCAGCTGAACTTGGGGGTGCAGCCCTCGTCGGGCTCCCTGGCGCAGCCGTCGGCCAGGCCTATGGTCCAGTTGTGCAGCGGGCAGGCCACGCTGGTGCCGAACACAATGCCCTGCGACAGCGGGCCGCCCTTGTGCGGGCAGCGGTCCAGCAAGGCGAACACCTGGTCCTGGTCATTGCGGAACACGGCCACGTCGATACCTTTCGCGCGTGAAACACGGCGCGAGCCGAGCACCGGGATGTCGGTGACCAGGCAGATTTTTTTCCATTCAGACATAGTGATCTCTCAATTCGGGCTTTGGGCGAGCAAGCGATGAAGCGGTCAGGCGGGAGCGAGTTTTTCAAACTGGCGGGTGTCCACGGACGCTTCTTTCAGGTCGAACCAGGGATCCGGTTCACCGTCGAGCGCGAACTGCAGCTGCTCCCACAGCGCCTTGCGGCCTTCGTGGTCTTCCAGGATTTTTTTCTTCACATAGTCCAGGCCCACGCGGTTCACATAGTGCACCGTGCGCTCCAGGTACCAGCCTTCCTGGCGGTAGAGCTCGCAGAAGGCGCCGGTGTACTCGAGCACCTCGGCAGCGGTCTTGAGCTTGGTGAAGAAGTGGGCGACTTCCGTCTTGATGCCGCCGTTGCCGGCGATGTACATCTCCCAGCCCGAATCGACGCCGATGATGCCGACGTCCTTGATGCCGGATTCGGCGCAGTTGCGCGGGCAACCGCTGACGGCGAACTTGACCTTGTGCGGCGCGTACATGCGCCACATCGCGCGTTCCAGGTCCTTGCCCATTTGCGTGCTGTCCTGGGTGCCCATGCGGCACCATTCGCTGCCCACGCAAGTCTTCACCGTGCGCAGGGCCTTGGCGTAAGCGTGGCCTGAGGGCATGCCGATGTCTTTCCAGACGTTTTGCAGGTCTTCTTTCTTCACGCCCAGCAGGTCGATGCGCTGGCCGCCCGTGACCTTGACGGTCGGGATCTTGTACTTGTCCACCGCGTCGGCGATGCGGCGCAGTTCGCTGGCCGTGGTCTCGCCGCCCCACATGCGCGGGATGACGCTGTAGGTGCCGTCCTTCTGGATGTTGGCGTGGCTGCGTTCGTTGATGAAACGGCTTTGCGGATCGTCCTTGGCCTGTTTGGGCCAGGTGCTGATCAGGTAGTAGTTGACGGCAGGGCGGCAGGTGGCGCAGCCGTTGGGCGTCTTCCATTCCATGAACTTGAAAGTGTCCGAAATGCTGAGCAGCTTGTTGGCCCGGATGGCGTCACGCACCGCCTGGTGGCCGTGGTCCGTGCAGCCGCACATGGCCTTGAGCTTGGGCGTGGCCGAGTAGTCGCCGCCGGCCGTGAACATCAGGATCTGCTCGACCAGGCCGGTGCAGGAGCCGCAGGAAGCGCTGGCCTTGGTGTGCTTGCGCACCTCGTCGAGCGTGAACAGGCCTTTTTCCTTGATGGCCTTGCAGATCGCGCCCTTGTTGACGCCGTTGCAGCCGCAGACTTCCGCGTCGTCGGACATCAGCGCGGCCTTGTTCTGGCCTTCGTGGCCGGCATCGCCGAGATTGGACTCGCCGAAGATCAGCTTGTCGCGGATGTCGGCCACGCTGCGGCCGTCGCGCAGCAGCTTGAAGTAGTAACTGCCGTCCACGGTGTCGCCGTAGAGGCAGGCGCCGACCAGCTTGTCGTCCTTGATCACCAGCTTTTTGTAGACGCCGCCGAAGGGATCGCTCATCACGATTTCCTCGGCGCCGTCGCCGCCCATGAATTCGCCGGCGCTGAACAGGTCTATGCCGGTGACCTTGAGCTTGGTGGAGGTCAGCGAACCCGAGTAGCGGCCTATGCCGAACTGCGCCAGGTGGTTGGCCGCCACCTTGGCCTGCTCAAACAGCGGCGCGACCAGGCCGTAGGCGATGCCGCGGTGCGCCGCGCATTCGCCCACCGAGTAGATGCGCGCGTCGGTGACGGTCTGCATGGTGTCGTTGACGACGATGCCCTTGTTGCAGTGCAGGCGCATGGACTCGGCCAGCTGGGTGTTGGGGCGTATGCCCACCGCCATGACCACGAGGTCGGTGGCCACTTCGCTGCCGTCCTTGAACTTGATGGACTTCACGCGGCCTTCGTCGTTGCCGGTGAGCTCCTGGGTCTGCGCGCCGATCAGGAATTTGAGGCCTCGGTCTTCCAGCGATTTCTGCAGCAGCTTGCCCGCCACGTCGTCGAGCTGGCGCTCCATCAGCCAGGGCATCACGTGCACCACGGTGACCTCCATGCCGCGCAGCATCAGGCCGTTTGCCGCTTCCAGGCCCAGCAGGCCGCCGCCGATGACGACGGCTTTTTTGTATTTCTTCGCCGCGTCGATCATGGCGTTGGTGTCGGCGATGTCGCGGTAGGCGATCACGCCCTGCAGGTCCTTGCCCGGCACCGGCAGGATGAAGGGGTTGGAGCCGGTGCACATCAGCAGGCGGTCGTATTCCTCTTCGGTGCCGTCCTCGGCGCGCACCACGCGCTTGACGCGGTCGATTTCCACCACTTTTTTGCCGGCATGCAGCGTGATGTGGTTGTCTTTGTACCAGTCCCAGGGGTTCAGGACGATCTCGTCCAGCGTCTGTTCACCGGCCAGCACGGGCGACAGCAGGATGCGGTTGTAATTGGGATGGGGCTCGGCGCCGAAGACGCTGATGTCATACAGGTCGGGGGCGACCTTGAGCAATTCTTCCAGGGTGCGCACGCCGGCCATGCCGTTTCCGACCATCACCAGTTTTGATTTTTTCATGGGGCTACTCCAGGGATTCAAAGGTTGCAGGTGCAAACGTCATGCCACGGCCGTGTAGCGCAACTCGCGCACGCACGCATCCAGTGGCCTGTCTTCAAGGCTTTCAAGCCGGTCCGGCTTGTCGGAAACAAGGTGAAATTCATGATGCTCTCTCCCGGTCAAACAGGGACCCGGGCTTAAAACCCGGTATGAGGCACACCATTACGTACGTCGTTGTACGCAGGACCCGCAGTGCATTCGCTAAGGTCGGGCGCGTCGTTACGCCCGCAATGGCTAATGCAAAACTTGTGCCATATCATTGGCCTGCGATGCGCGCCGCCGGATGCAACCGGCGCATGGCCCGCGACTTGCGTTCTGATTTACCCTGTTTTCCCTCTCAACCTATTGATTTGTATGACTTCCGCATTGGTACACCTCAACGGCCCCGCCGGCGGCAATCCGCTGGTAGCTGACCTGGAAGCGGCCGGCATCCAGGTCCTGGCGGTCGTCAGCGAGCGCAGCAAACTGGTGCAAGAGGTGTTGCGCCAGGCACCCGATGTGGTGATTTGCCACGATGCGCTGCCGGGCGAAGACCTGTTCAGGCTGCTGCAGGTGGTCAGTGACACCGCCCCGTGCCCGGTGATCGTGTTGACCACCGACAGCGACGCCGCCAGGATCACGCGCGCCCTGGAAGTGGGTGTTCATGCCTATGTGGTCAACGGCTACGGCCCGCAGCGCCTGCGGCCCTTGATCCACCTGGCCCAGGCACGCTTTCAGCGCGAGCAGGCCCTGCAGGGGCAGATCAAGGATGTCGCCAGCCGGCTGGAAGAGCGCAAGGTGGTGGACCGCGCCAAAGGCATCCTGATGCGAGCCCGCCAGGTGTCCGACGACGACGCCTTCCAGATCCTGCGGACCGCCTCCATGCACACCAACCAGCGCCTGGGCCAGGTGTCGCAGCACATCATCCATTCGGCGCGCTTCGCCGAAGACGTCAACCGCTCCGGCCAGCTGCGCATGTTGTCGCAGCGCCTGGTCAAGCTGGCCCTGCTGCGGCTGGCGGGGGTGCAGGCCGAACGCGTGACAGAGCTGCTGAAGGAATCGGTGCTGCGCATCGACGCCAACATCGCCGCCCTCGGCAAAAGCCTGTCGCAGCCCACTTTTGGCGACTTGCTCGGGCAGGTCACGGTGACCTGGACCCGCCTGAAGCCTGCCCTGCAGGGGAGCCCGGCCGCCGGCGAGATGGCACACCTGGATGAGCTGGCCGAACTGCTGCTGCAGGAAGCCGAACGCATGACCGGCAGCCTGGAAAACGCCGGCGCCATGCCGCCGCTGCAAATGCTCAACCTGGCCGGGCGCCAGCGCATGCTGAGCCAGCGTTTCGCGAAATACGCGCTGCTCCAGGCCTTGGGCGGCGTGGCCGTCTCGCAGCGCAGTGAGGCGGGCATGGCCGAGTCGCAGGCGGCATTCGAGAAGGCGCTGCAGTACCTCAACGACATCCCGCTGACCAGCAAAGAGATTCGTGCGTCGCTCGACAAGGCGGCTGCGGGTTGGACGCAGATGCGCGCAGGCGCCGCAAGCATCGCCAAAGGCAAAGATGCCAGGCGCCTTGAAGGGCTGGCCATCGCCAGTGAAGAACTGCTCGACGTCTTTGAGCAGCTTTCGGTGCAGTACGAGCGCAGCATGCAGATGCTGGTGGGCTAGCTAGTCCCTTAACGGCCCTGCCCCCGGAACAGTGCATTGCTGCAATGCACCAATATCGGGCATTGAACTTGCTTACATTGGTGCATGGCATTTGATCTGGACATTGGCTTTGCAACCCTCGCAGGCCGCAAAAGCAGCAACGAGGATTTCTGCGCGGCCATGCTGCCCGAGCCCGGCTATGAGGGCATGGGCTCCATCGTCGCGATTGCCGACGGCGTGAGCACCGGCGGCATGGGCCGCGAGGCGGCGCAAACTACCGTCACCAGCCTGGTCCGCGACTATTACGGCACGCCCGAGACCTGGGACACCACCGTGGCCCTGGACCGCATCATCGGCGCGCAGAATGCCTGGCTGGCCGGCATCAACCGCCGGCGCCAGCCGGCCATGGGCCTGACCACCCTCACGGCGCTGGTGCTGCGCGGGCAGTCCTACACCCTGGCGCACGTGGGCGATTCGCGGGCCTATCTGTTGCGCGGCGGCACGCTGCAGCAGCTCACGCACGACCACGCCGTCAACCATCCCGATTTCAAGCACCAGCTGCTGCGTTCCGTGGGCGCTGAAGACCATGTGGTGGTCGACTACATGCAGGGCGACCTGCAGGTGGGCGATGTGTTCGTCCTCGTCACCGACGGTGTGCACGGCGTGCTGCGCGATGCGCGGCTGAAGGATTTCGCCGGCCTCCAGGAGGCCGGCGGCGCCCAGGTGGCCAGCCAGGGCCTGGTGGACGCCTCCCTGGCCGCCGGCAGCGACGACAACGTGACGGCCGTGGTGGTTCGTGTGCGAGGCCTGCTGGATGCCACGCTGCAGGACGTGACCCGCATCGCGCAGACGCTGCCCATTCCGCCGCGCCTGAAGGTGGGCGACGTGATGGACGGCCTGGCTGTGACGGCCCCGGTGGCCGACAACGGCATCAATGTGCTCTACCAGGTGCGCGACCCCGCCACGCGGGTGCTGTATGCCCTCAAGACCCTGAACCCCGCCCGCTCGCACGACGAAGAAGAACGCGCCATGCTGGCCCACGAAGCCTGGCTGGCCCTGCGCATGCAGTCGGGCAGGGCGGCGGCGCACCTGGTCAACCTTCACGACCGCCTGCCGAACGGCCAGGAACGTAGCGCGTTTTACCTGCTGTATGACTGGCACAGCGGCGAGACACTGCAGCAGCAGCTGGACCGCCGGCATAAATTCAGCGTCGAGCAGGTGCTGGGCGTGGCCACCCAGGCGGCGCGCGCACTGGGAAGGCTGCACCGCCAGTGCGTGATCCACCGCGACATCAAGCCCGCCAATCTGCACCAGGGCGAAGACGGCGTGCTGCGCCTGCTGGACCTGGGCGTGGCGCTCAGCGGGCGCGAACCCGAAGCCATGCGCAAGCTGCACGCCGGCACGCCCAGTTTCATCAACCCCGAGCAATGGGGCTTCAGCGCCGCCGCTGCTGACGGCCCCGAGGAACTGCCAGACGCGCAAAGCGATTTGTTCGCGCTGGGCGTCACCCTGTACCAGCTGCTGACCACCCGCCTGCCCTATGGCGAGGTGCTGCCTTACCAGGCCGGCCGCTATTACCGCGACCCCGTCGCGCCCAGCCGCATCAACCCCGAAGTGCCGATCTGGCTGGACCACGTGGTGCTCAAGGCCGTCGCGCGCGACAAGCGCCGGCGCTTCGAAACCGCCGAGGAGCTGTTGCTGGCGCTGGAGCGGGGTGCTTCGCGGCCGCTCACCGCGCCGCAGGGGACGCCCTTGATTGAGCGGGATCCGGTGATGTTGTGGAGGTTGTTGTTGGCGGTTAGTGTTGTGGTGAATTTGTTGTTGATTTATTGGTTGTTGTTTTTACCAAGATAAGGGTGGGCCGGGTCTTGCTCCGGCGAGTGCGCTTCCTCTGTGCTCTCTTTTACGTTCTGCTGGCCGGGGGTAGCCCGGCGGCTACTCACTTTTCTTTTGCTTCGCCAAAAGAAAAGTAAGCAAAAGAA
>NZ_JBFUCN010000037.1:0-34052 GCF_056405195.1 Polaromonas sp. P1_H6 | reverse complement strand
GAGTTTAGCCGGACCCCGCTTGGCTCGAGCACCGCAGGTTGCCCGTAGCGAAGCGTAGGGACCCAGACTGCGGGTCGCCTTTTCTTTGGTGACTTTCTTTTGGCGAAGCAAAAGAAAGTTACTTGCTGCCGGGCAACCCCCGGCCAGCAGATCTTAGAGGAGGGCGAGGCGCGCAAGCCGGCGCAAGACCCCGGCCAATCAAACCGGCCAAACCACCCCTTTGTCATTAAGAATCGCATCCAAAGGAATGTCATGGGGCTCGGGTTCCATATCCGGCAACCAGCCGTTCGTATACCCCAACCCCACAGTAAACGGCCTCGGCTGCAGCGTCGCCAGCGTCCGGTCATAAAACCCCCCGCCATAACCCAGCCGGTAACCCCCCGGCCCATACCCCACGCAGGGCACAAACAGCAGGGTCGGGACAATCACCTCGGTGTCCTTGGGTTTGGGGATGCCGTAAGCATCTTCTTCCATCGGGCAGCCGGGGTACCAGGCATGGAAGGTCAGGGTTTTGTGCAGCTTGTTGACCACCGGCAGGCCGATTTTGCGGGGCGAGCGGGCCGCGATACTTTCGGTGGCGAGCTGGGCGGTCTCCACCTCGGCCAGTGCCGGGTTTGACGAAGAATCCTGACTCAGGATCGCGTCTTCCTGCCATCGGTACAGCGCGGGAAGCGGGTCAAACTCCCCTTTGATGGGCCAATAGGCACCAATCACCTCATGGGTGGAACCGACCAGCCAGATGCGCATCACACGCTGCAGCAGGTCGGCGCGCTCCAGGCGGTCTGGCATGTTCAGTCGCGCTTCGACCAGCGCCTTGCGAGTACTTAATTTGTCCATAATGTCCCAGATGCTATACAAATTTCTTATCAACCCCCTGCGGGCGGCGGCACTGGCGCCTGTTTTGGGCGCACTGGCCTCTCTCGCGCTGCTGGCCCCGGCCGCGGCGCAGGCGCCCGCCAGCGCGGGCGACAACGTGATCATCGAGATGAACAAGGCCTTCAAGCGCGGCGACAGGGGCCGGCTGGCACAGTTGCTGCCGCAGGCCCGCGGCCATGCGCTGGAGCCCTGGGCTGCCTACTGGGAGCTCAAGTTGCGCCTGGGCGAGGCCGGCCCGCAGGAGGTGCAGGACTTCTTCAGCCGCTACGCCGGCACCTACCAGGAAGACCGCCTGCGCAACGACTGGCTGCTGCTGCTGGGCCAGCGCCGCGACTGGGCAGGTTTTGCCGCTGAATACCCCAACTACAGAATGAACGACGACAAGGAGGTGCGTTGCTACGCGCTGCTGGTTGAACACCTGAAAAATCCGGTGGCGGATGCGCGCCTGGCCGATGAGGTGAAGAAAAACTGGTATGCGCAGCGCGAGGCCGACGACGGCTGCAATTCGGCCGCCGAGCGGCTGGTAGGCACCAAAAACCTCAAGCCGCAGGACGCCTGGGTCAAGGCCCGGCTGGCCACCGAAGCCAACCGCCCGCGCTCGGCGGCAGCCGCCGTGCAGATCGTCGCCCCGGATGCCACGGGCATGGTCAACGACCTCAACGCCAGCCCCATCAAGTTCCTGGCCGGCAAGCACCTCGCCCTGAGCAAGTCGCGGCGCGAAATCATCACGCTGGCGCTGATCAAGATGGCGATCAGCGACATCGAGGGTGCGGCCTTCCAGCTGGAAAACAAATGGGGCATGCAGCTGAACACCGAAGAGCGGAACTGGGTCTGGGGCGTGATAGGCCGGCAGGCAGCCACGCGCCTGGGCGCCACCCCGGCCGGCGACGCGCTGCAGTACTTTGCCAACGTCACCAAGGACACCGACCTCAGCGACGACATGCTGGGCTGGAAAGTCCGGGCGGCATTGCGCGCGGGCACACAGCCCAACTGGACGCTGGTGCTGGCGGCCGTCAACGCCATGAGCGAGGACGCGCGCAAGGACCCGACCTGGAGCTATTGGAAGGCGCGCGCGCTGCTGGCCACCGCACCGCCGGATGCGGCGCCCAAGCCCGTCGTCGTGGCCACCACGCCCGGCGTGGCGCAGACCATCCCCACCGGCATCACGATTTCGCCGCAGCGCGCCGAGGCCCTGGCCATGTTGCAGTCCTTCGCATCGGTGCGTGGCTTTTATGAGCAGCTGGCGCTCGAGGAAATTGGCCAGAAGATCACCGTGCCGGCCAAGCCCGCGCAGCTGACGCCTGAAGAAAAAGAAACCGCGCGGCTCAATCCGGGCCTGAACCGCGCCGCCTACGCCATCGCCATCGGCCTGCGCCCCGAAGGCTCGCGCGAGTGGAACTACAGCACCAACCTGCACCAGCGCGGCGGCATGGGCGACCGCGATCTGCTGGCCGCCGCCCAGTTCGCCTGCGACCGCCAGATCTGGGACCGCTGCATCAACACCAGCGAGCGCACCAAGGGCGAGATCGATTTCGAGCAGCGCTTCCCGATGCCCTTCCGTGAAACGGTGACCAAGCGCGCCCAGTCCATCAGCCTGGACCCGGCTTACGTCTATGGCCTGATCCGCCAGGAAAGCCGCTTCATCATGGACGCGCGCTCCGGCGTGGGCGCCTCGGGCCTGATGCAGGTCATGCCCGCCACGGCGCGCTGGACCGCCAAAAAAATCGGCCTGGAAGGCTTCACACAAGAGCAGCTCAACGACCGCGACACCAACATCGCGATCGGCACGGCCTACCTCAAGTTCGCGCTGGACGACTTCAACGGCTCCATGCCCATGGCCGCGGCCGCCTACAACGCCGGGCCAGGCCGGCCGCGCACCTGGCGCAACGGGCCGGTGCTGGACGGGGCCATCTGGGCCGAGAGCATCCCCTTCAGTGAAACACGCGACTACGTGAAAAAAGTGCTGTCCAACACCACCAGCTACGCGGCCCTCCTGACGGGGCGGCCGCAATCGCTGAAAGCCAGGTTGAGCACTGTGGGGCCGCGCGATGCGGCGCAGCCCGAGCCTTACAAGGACTTGCCTTAAACCTCAGGCAGGATAGACCGCGCCGAGAACCCGGAGGCCGCGCGCGCCCGTCACGCTGGGCAGGTTGCCGGGCCGGCCCAGCACCAGCTGCCGCGCCAGCCACGCAAACGCCGCCGCCTCCACCTGCAGCGGCGGCAGGCCGTGCTGGTCGGAGGTGCTGACACGCAGCGAGGGCAAACCGGCCTGCAGGCGCGCCAGCAAGTGGCTGTTGAAAGCGCCGCCGCCGCAGACGATCAGCGACTCGCTGCCTTTGCCATAAGCATCGACGCCCAGGATGCAGGCCCTGGCGGTGAACTCGGTCAAGGTGTTCTGGATGTCCTCGGGCCGCTCGGCCGCAAACGGCTGGAGCTTGCCCGTCAGCCACTCCAGGCTGAACAGGTCGCGGCCCGTGCTTTTGGGAATCGGTTGCGAAAAATATGGTTCGGCCAGCAGGCTGTCCAGCAGCGCGGGCAGCAGCGTGCCGCTGGCCGCCCAGGCGCCGCCGGCGTCATAGGGCTGGCCGGTATGCTGCCGGCACCAGGCGTCCATCAGCGCATTGCCCGGCCCGCAGTCAAAGCCCAGTACCGGCGAGCTCGCCGCCTTCGGCAGCACGCTAAGATTGGAAATACCGCCCAGGTTGAGCACGCACACCGCGCTATCCTCACGGCCGAAGACGCCCTGGTGGAAAGCCGGCACCAGCGGCGCGCCCTGGCCGCCCGCCGCCACGTCGCGGCTACGGAAATCCGCGCCTACGGTAATGCCGGTGAGCTCGGCCAGCAGGGCCGGGTTGTTGAGCTGCAGCGTATAGCCCGCGCCGGCGGGCTCGTTTGATGTTCTTTGCGGCTGGTGCCGCACGGTCTGGCCGTGTGCGCCTATGGCCTTGATGTCCAGGGGCGAGATGTGTTGCTTCGCGGCCTGGGCCAGCAGCGCGGCGACGACCTTGGCATAGACCGCTGCGACCTGGTTGCCGGCCAGGGAGGCACGATGCAGTTCGTTGTGGGTAGGTGTGTTGAGCGCCAGCAGTTCGGCGTGGAAGGCATCGCTGAAAGCTTCGGTCGCGGCGGCAAGGACGCGCGGCTTGTCGCCCTCAAACACCACGAGCACCCCGTCGGCACCGTCGAGAGAGGTGCCTGACATCAGGCCAATGTAGTAATCAAGCATAAGGCTATTCTGCCGCAGTGCGTTCCCCTACCAGTAGGGGCCGCGGAACCGGCTTTGCCGGGCCGCAGGCGCAGCGGCCCCCTCGGGGGGAAGGAAGCTACACGAAGTGAGCGACCGTGGGGGCGATTTATTCAGCGCGAGTCTGGGTGATGGTGGCAGCAGCCAGCAACTGCGTCTTCACGCCAGCCGCACGCTCCCTGAACAGCGGCATGGACGCCGCGGCGACGGGAATGGTCTCGCTTTGCTTGGCGATCATCATCGGGTCCTGGTGCACGCCGTTGACACGGAATTCGAAATGCAGGTGCGGGCCGGTGGCCCAGCCGGTGCTGCCGACGAGACCAATGGTCTGGCC
Organism: Polaromonas sp. P1_H6; assembly: GCF_056405195.1. Classification (NCBI taxonomy): domain Bacteria; kingdom Pseudomonadati; phylum Pseudomonadota; class Betaproteobacteria; order Burkholderiales; family Comamonadaceae; genus Polaromonas; species Polaromonas sp. P1_H6. The sequence continues at coordinate 29,598 of NZ_JBFUCN010000037.1, read as the reverse complement.
CTGGCTCACGTTTTGGCCTTTTTGCACCATGAGTTTGCTCAGGTGGGCATAGACGGTCTCGTGGCCGTTGCGGTGCCGGACGAAAACCACATTGCCGTAGCCGTTCTGCACGCCGGAGAACTCGACCACGCCGTCGCCCACGGTGCGCGCGGGTGTGCCGGTGGGTGACGCGAAGTCGGTGCCCAGGTGGGCGCGCCACTTTTGCAGGATGGGGTGAAAGCGCATCGAAAAGCCGCTGCTGATGCGCGAGAACTCGACCGGCGAGCTCAGGTAGGCGCGGCGCAGGCTCTGGCCGTCGAGGGTGTAGTAGCCGCCCTTGTTGGCGGCGCCGGCGGCGTCCAGGCCCGGGGGCTGGAACCACATGGCCTGGTAGGCCTTGCCGGCATTGACGAATTCGGCCGACAGCACGCGGCCGGTGCGCAGCGGCTCGCCGTCGGCTTCCAGGGATTCATAGACCACGTTGAAGCGGTCGCCCTTGCGCAGCGCGCGGCGGAAATCGATGTCGCTGGAGAAGATTTCGGCGATTTGCACGGCCACGCCGTCGGGGATGCGGGCATCGTCGGTGGCGGCGAACAGCGAGGTCTGGATGCTGCCGCTTGAGAGGCGCGCGGTGGCGACGTAAGGCGCGGTTTCAATGCGCGACGTGAAGCCGGCGGCGCCGCGCTCGACGACCAGGCGCTTGAACATGGTTTCATCGTCGGTGGGCCAGCGCATGCTGAGTTTGAGCAGTTGCTGGCTGTCGCTGGCTTCGGCGGTCACGTTCTTGCCGGCGCGGCCCATGAGCAGGGTGCGTGCATTGGCGTCGCTGCGCAAAAAGGCGGCGGCGGCGCTGTCGTCGATGTTCAGGCGCTTGAGCAGGGAATCGGCGGTGTCGCTGCTGCGCGTGCTTTCGGTTCGGAACAGCTTGAAGCGGAAATCGATCAGCGAATCGGTCTGGGCCTGGGTCGGCAGGGATTCCACCGCTTCAAGCACCTGGCGTACCGGCAGGTCGGCGGCGTCGGGCGCCATGGGCGCCACACCGAAGGCGGTGACGCCTGTGCCCAGCAGCAGCACAGCGAGGCTGGCGGCAAGCCGTTTGGGGTGGCGGCGAAGGCTGTGGGCGACGGGAAGCAGTATCTGGGAAGGGGTTGGCAGTTTCAAGACAAAATTCCCAACAAAAATGCATCGAGCGCTGCGGAGCGCCGGACTGCTGTATAAAACATGGAGAGCTTTGATGGCCAGCCCTGGTTGAGGGGTGGGGCCTGAGCCATCCAGACGATGTGGTTCCTGATCAGCAATTTGCAGGCCAACTAAAATGGCCCGCTGGATGCAGGAGAGCCGCCAGTATATCTGTCGGACAATCCCCCGACATGTGAAAAACCCTTATGAATCAAGCGCTTGTTACAAAATTCCCCGTCACCGACCGTGTAAAGATGGCCCTCCAGACCACCCTGCGCGGCTGTGAAGAACTCATTCCGGAAAACGATTGGATACAAAAACTGGCCAAATCCGAGGCCACCGGCGTCCCGCTGCGCATCAAGCTGGGCCTGGACCCGACCGCGCCTGACATTCATGTCGGCCACACCGTGGTGCTGAACAAAATGCGTCAGCTCCAGGATCTGGGCCATACAGTCATTTTTCTTATAGGCGACTTCACCAGCCTGATCGGTGACCCCTCGGGCCGCAACAGCACGCGCCCGCCGCTCACGCCCGAACAAATCAAAGTCAACGCCGAAACCTACCGCGCGCAGGCCGACAAGATCCTCGACCCCTCCAGGACCGAGCTGCGCTACAACAGCGAATGGAGTGAGCCGCTGGGCGCCACCGGCATGATCCAGCTGGCCTCGCGCTACACCGTGGCCCGCATGATGGAGCGCAACGACTTCAACGACCGCTTCAAGGCCGGCACGCCCATCAGCGTGCACGAGTTCTTGTACCCGCTGATGCAGGGCTACGACTCGGTGGCTCTCAAGAGCGACCTCGAGCTCGGCGGCACCGACCAGAAGTTCAACCTCTTGATGGGCCGCCACCTGCAGCAAGAGTATGGGCAGGAGCCGCAGTGCATCCTGACCATGCCGCTGCTTGAAGGCCTGGACGGCATCGACAAGATGTCCAAGAGCAAGAACAACTACATCGGCATCAGCGAGGACGCCAACACCATGTTCGCCAAGGTGCTGTCGATCTCCGACGTGCTGATGTGGAAGTGGTACACGCTGCTGTCCTTCAAGAGCGAAGCCGACATCGCGGCCCTGAAAGCCGAGGTGGCAGGCGGGCGCAATCCCAAGGACGCCAAGGTGGCGCTGGCCAAGGAGATCACCGCGCGCTTTCACTCGGCCGCCGCGGCGGACGCCGCCGAGCAGGACTTCATCAACCGCAGCAAGGGCGGCGTGCCCGATGAGATACCCGAGGTGTCGCTGACGGGTGCGCCCATGGGCATAGGCGCGCTGCTCAAGGCCGCGGGCCTGGCGCCTTCGGGCAGCGAAGCCACGCGCCTGATCGACGGCGGCGGCGTGCGGGTGGATTCCAGCGTGGTGAGCGACAAGGCGCTCAAGCTGGCGGCCGGCACCTATGTGTTGCAGGTCGGCAAGCGCAAGTTCGCGCGTGTGACGCTGGGCTGAGCCTGCGCCGCCCCGTCGCCTGGCTGATTAATTAACGGACCTCGATGGTGACGCGCCGGTTGCGCGGCTCGTCGACTTCGTCGGCCGTCGGCACCGCGAGATCGCGCTCACCCCGGCCGGCCGCTTCGATGCGCTCAGCCGGGAACTGACGTTCAGCCAGCATCTGCCGCACCTGCCGCGCGCGCTCAGCCGACAGGGCGTCGTTGCTGGCGCCCGAGCCCACGGTGTCGGTATGGCCGGTGATCACCATGTCGCCGCCGCTGCGGGCCAGCGCCGCGGCCAGCACTTCTTCAAGGACCTTCTGCGACTCGGTCGTGAGCACCGTGCCGCCCGCGTCGAAATACAGCGTGTAGCGCTGCGACCGGGGCGGCGCCATCTCGAACAAGGAGCGATGCTCGGCCTGCACTTTGGCCGGGTCGGCCTGGTCCAGCCGGGGCGCACCGCCGGCCCCCGATGCCGCGGTGGCGCGGTGGTAGGGTTGGCTCAAGGTGGTTTCGGCGCCGGGGCCGGCCTTGGCGCGCACCACCACGGCGGACGGCGCGCCGCCCTCTTGCGGCAACAGCATCACGCGCGTGCCGGGCGTGGAACAGGCCGCCAGCAGCAGGGCCAGCGAAAGGGAAAGCAAACGGCCGCTCACGGCTGCGCGTCCGCTTGCACAATGAAGTCGGTTCCGCGCACGCCGACGAAGGCGAACTGCGTTTCGATGCGCACCGCTTCCGGGTGCGACTTGCCGAGCAGGCCGGTGATCATGCGCAGCGAGCCCTTGAGCAGCGAGGCCAGCAAGCTGCCGTCATGGGTGGTCGCGTCAAAGCTGAAGGCCTTGAGTTCCATGTGCGAGGACGGCCCGACCACCAGCGTGGTGCCGTCGCGTAGCACCAGGCTGGCGGCGGAATCGGGGCCGGTCGTGATGCGCCCGCCGGGCAGCAAGGCATCGCCGGCCTGTGCTGGACGTACCGCGGTGCCGGCGGCTTCCTGCAGTTGCACATTGCCCTTCAGCGTTTTAAGGAAGCCTGCCTGTCGGGTGAGAACTTCAACAGGGGTGGGAACCGGGGCCGCGGCGGTGCCGAGGGCTTCGGGGACGGAGGGTGGCGTGGGCGTTGTTGCCGACGGGGCCTGCGCATGCGCGCCGGCCACAGCCAGCGCCAGCGCGGTGGCTGCGATCAGATGCGGAAAGGTCATTGTTGTACTCCCGCAGCCATTGTCGCATTGGCGACGGGAGTCCCCGCTGCGGCCGCGGCTCAGGGTGCGGGCGAGGCAAGCGGCTTGCCTTTTTCCACGACGTAGACGCCCACCAGCTTGATGGGCACGGCCGCGTTGTTGTGGGCGTCGTGCACCACGCCGGCCGGAATGACAAAGGACTCGCCGGCCTTGACCTGGCGCGGCGGCTGGCCGTCGATCAGCAAGGTGGCCTCGCCTTCGAGCACGTAGCTGATCTCATCGCCGGGATGCGTGTGGCGGCCGGCCTTGGCGCCGGGGGCCACGTCGACACGGGCCACCACGGCCTCACGTCCGGGCACCGACACATCGGCTTTACCGACCAGGGTGCGCGTAAGGCCCGAGGCCTGCGCGAACAAGGCGCCGGCCGAGACGGCCAGCACGGTGCCCAGCACCAGGGCCACACTGCGTTTCTGGATTTTCATGGGTGATTCCTCAGGAGTTGTTCAAGCTTGGATTGGGTCGCGCGCAGGGCCTGCGGCGCGCATCCATCCTAGCGGCCGTGTCCGGCGCCGGCCTTGGGAACAACCCTTGGCGCGCGCGCCGCCGCGGCCCGTCGTTCACAATAGCGCCATGAGCTCGACCGCCCTCCAGGCCCTGACGCCGCAGCGCATGCTGCTTGCCTCCGTGGCCGTCGCGGTGCTCACCATTGCCCTGAAGACCGCGGCCTGGTACATCACCGGCTCGGTGGGGCTGCTGTCGGACGCGATGGAGTCCTTCGTCAACCTGGCCAGCGCGCTGTTCGGCCTGGCCATGGTGACCATCGCGCAGCGGCCCGCCGACACCGACCACCCTTACGGCCACCACAAGGCCGAGTATTTTTCATCCGGCTTTGAAGGCGCGCTGATCATAGGCGCGGCCGCGGCCATCATCTGGGCCGCGACCCATCGCATCCTGAACCCGCAGCCGCTGGAGAAAATGGGCTGGGGCCTGGCGCTGGCGGTGGGCAGCTCGGCCCTCAACGGCCTGCTGGCCTGGGTGATGTTTCGCGCGGCCAAAGCGCACCGCTCGATCGCACTCGAGGCCGACGCCAGGCACCTGGTGACCGACGTATGGACCTCGGCGGGCGTGGTCGTGGGCATAGGCGCCGTGATGCTGACGGGCTGGCTGTGGCTGGACGCCGTGGTCGCGATAGGCGTGGCCGTCAACATCCTGTGGGAAGGCTGCCAGCTGGTATGGCGCTCGTCGCAGGGCCTGATGGACGAGGCCGTGGAACCCGAGGTGATGGCCGAGATCCAGAAGGCGCTGGACGGCTTTGCCCATCCCACCATCCGTTTTGACCACCTCAGCACGCGCCGTGCCGGCCAGCGGCGCTTTGTCGACATGCACATGCACATGCCGGCCAACTGGTCACTGGGGCGAGCCGCCGCCGTGCGGGCCAGCGTCGAGCAGGCATTGATGAGCGCCGTGCCTGGCCTGCGTGCCACCATCCAGTTGTTGCCCAGCGATGTGGAGGCGCATTTTGACGATGAGGCCGACCTGATCTGAATTCTTCTTTTCTCTCTTCTCTCTTCTCTTTCCGATAATTTCCCGGTTCCTTTTTTCCCAGGAGTTCTTCATGAAACCCATAGTGAGACTTGCCCAGGCGATTGCCTGTGCATTGCTGCCCCTCGCCGCCCAGGCCGCCGAGATCGCCATCCTCAGCGCCGGCGCCATCGAGCCCGGCCTGAAAGCCGCGGCGGCCGCGTTTGAAAAACAGACCGGCCACAGCGTGAAGATCAACTTCAACACCGCGCCCGAACTGAAAAAGCGCATGGAGTCCAACCCGGCATTTGACGTGGTGATCGCGCCGCCCGCTGTGATCGGCGAATTCGCGGCGGCCAGCAAGCTGGCCGAGACACGCGCCAATGTCGGCCGCGTCGGCATGGGCGTGGCCGTGCGCGACGGCGCGCCGATGCCCGACATTGCCAATGCCGATGCGCTCAAGCGCTCCGTGTTGGCGGCGGACTCACTGGTCTTTAACCGCGCGTCCACCGGCCTGTACCTCGAAGGCCTGCTCAAAAAGATGGAGGTCTATGCCCAGGTCGAGGGCAAGACCACGCGCTATCCCGACGGCGCCGCCGTGATGGAGCATGTCATCAAGGGCAAGGGCCACGAGATCGGCTTCGGCGCCATCACCGAAATCCTGCTCTACCAGGGCAAGGGCTTGAAGTTCGCCGGCCCGGTGCCGGCCGAAGTGCAGAACTACACCTCTTACACCGCCGCGCCGCTGGCCTCGGGCAAACAGCAGGAACTGTCCCAGCAGTTCGTGAGCTTTCTGTCAGGGCCGGTAGGCAAGCTGCTGTTCGTTGCCGCCGGCGTGACCGACTGATGAAAGCGCTGCTTCAGCGCGTGGCCGAGGCCCGCGTGGTGATTGCCGGCGAGACCGTCGGCCAGATCGGCCCCGGGCTGCTGGTGCTGGTCTGCGCCGAACGCGGCGATGCCGAGGCGCAGGCCGACAAGCTGCTCGCCAAGATCCTCAAATTGCGTATCTTTTCCGACGGAGCCGGCAAGATGAACCTCAGCGTGCAGGACGTCAAGGGCGGCCTGCTCGTCGTGAGCCAGTTCACACTGGCCGCCGATGCCTCGGGCGGCAACCGGCCGAGCTTCACCGGCGCGGCCGCGCCCGAGGACGGCCGCCGGCTCTACGACTATTTTGTGGCACAGGCGCGGGCGCAACATCCGCAGGTGGAAACCGGGCAGTTTGCCGCCGACATGCAAGTGCACCTGGTCAATGACGGGCCGGTAACGATTCCGCTGTGGATTGACCCGCCAGCGTAAAAAAATAGGCTGAGGTATAAACCGGCAGATGAACAGGCGGCAGGCGATTTTCCGCAGCCGGCCCAACACCGCCAATTCTTTAGGTCGCTCATGATCCGTTTTGTTGTCGCCACGCGCTCCAGTTTTGACAATTTCTTCACCGGTACCGCACTGGGCCGGTCGCTGGCCCTTTACTACCCGTTGGGCGGCGTGCAGGTGCGGGTGTTTGAAAACAATACTGCCGGCCTGTCTTCCGTTTATAACCAGGCCATCGAGGAAGCACGCACGCAGCCTGCGTTGCTGGTCTTCTGCCACGACGACTTGCACCTCTGCGATTTTTTCTGGGGCGACCATTTGCGCGAAGGGCTCGCGAAATACGACGTCATCGGCCTGGCCGGTAATTTGCGCCGCGTACCGCGCCAGCCGGGATGGGCCTTTGTGGACGAAAAATTCACCTGGGACGCGCGCGAAAACCTGAGCGGTGTAGTGGCCCACGGCAGCGGGTTTCCGTCCTCCAACCTGAGCGTTTTTGGTCCGTCGGGCGTGCCGGTCAAGCTGCTGGACGGCCTGCTGCTGGCCTGCCACAGCCAGCTGATGATCGAAAAAGGCCTGCGCTTTGACGAGCGCTTTGACTTCCACTTCTACGACCTTGATTTTTGCCGCGAGGCCGAACGGCTGGGACTCAGCATGGGCACCTGGCCGATTTCCGTGGTGCATGAAAGCGGCGGCGGCTTCGGCGGCCCATCCTGGAGCGCCGGTTATGCGGCCTACCTGGACAAGTGGAAGTCCTGAAGGCCGCGCAGCTTCATCTTTAAACCACCGCCACCCACTGGTTGGCCGACGCCCGGCCGGTAAGGTATTCTTTCAGCCTCCTCATCCACCAATTCCGCAGATCACCCATGATTCGTTTCGTCGTCGCCACACGCGCAAAATTTGATGATTTTTTAACCGGAACAGCGCTGGGCCGGTCTGTGGCTCTGTACCCGTCCGAGGGGATGGAAGTGCGGCTGTTTGAAGAGAACACGGCCGGACTGCCGTCGGTTTACAACCAGGCTATCGAGGAGGCGCGGGCGCGGCCCGCATTGCTGGTCTTTTGCCATGACGACCTGCACCTCTGCGATTTTTTCTGGGCAGACCATTTGCGGGAGGCAGTCAGAAAATTCGACATCGTGGGCCTGGCCGGCAATCGGCGCCGCGTCCCGCGCCAGGCGGGTTGGGTGTTCCTGGATGACAAATTCACCTTCGACAGCCCTGAACACCTGAGCGGCGTGGTGGGCCACGGGCGTGGTTTTTCTCCCTCCTCCGTGAACTTCTTTGGCCCATCGGGCCAACCCGTCAAATTAATGGACGGCCTGCTGATGGCTTGCAACAGCCAGTTGCTGATAGATAAAAATCTGCGCTTTGACGAGCGCTTTGACTTCCATTTTTACGACCTAGATTTTTGCCGTCAGGCGGAGGTCCTGGGACTCAGCATGGGCACTTGGCCCATTTCCGTGGTTCATGAAAGTCACGGAAACTTCCATGGCGCCGCCTGGCGTGCCGGCTATGCTGCCTACCTGGAGAAATGGCAATCTTGAGAGTGCGAGAGATCGCGCGCTGATCCGTAGCCCGGCCGGTAGGTCCTGCAGCTTCAGCGATAGGGATTTTTAAATCCCAGCCCCGCCAGGATGCGGATCTCTTCCGCCTCCATGGCTTCGGCGTCTTCCTCGCCGGTTTCATGGTCCCAGCCCTGCGCATGCAGCGTACCGTGCACCAGCAAATGCGCGTAGTGGGCCTGCAGCGTCTTTTTGTTCTCTTTCGCCTCTTTAGCCACCACCGGCGCGCACAGCACCAGGTCTGCGGTGACCACCGGTTCCTGCGTGTAGTCGAAGGTCAGCACATTGGTAGCGTAGTCGCGCTGGCGGTAGTCGCGGTTCAGCGCCTGGCCTTCCTCGGCATCCACGATGCGCACGGTGATCTCGCCGTCCTGCGCGAGCGCGTGGCGTATCCAGCGGGCCACGCCGTGGCGCGGCAGGGCCGCACGATGGCGCGCAGCGTTCTTCAGGTCGCCGAACTGCAGCGACAGGCTCAATTGCTTAAGAGCCATTGCGGCTCCTTGCGCCGGCACGGCGGGCCGGCGCGGGTTCGGCGGCGCCGTCCTCCGCGGCAACGGCCACGCCCGGGGATTTGTCATACGCATCGACAATGCGCGCCACCAGCGGATGCCGCACCACGTCGGCGCTGGTCAGGCGGGTGATGGCGATGCCCTTGACGCGCTTGAGCACGCGTTCGGCATCCACCAGGCCGCTGAGCTGCGTGCGCGGCAGGTCCACCTGGCTCACGTCGCCCGTGACCACGGCTTTGCTGCCGAAGCCGATGCGCGTCAGGAACATCTTCATCTGCTCGGGCGTGGTGTTTTGCGCCTCGTCGAGAATGACGAACGCGTGGTTCAGCGTGCGGCCGCGCATGAAGGCCAGCGGCGCGATCTCGATCTGCTGGCGCTCAAAAGCCTTCTGCACGCGTTCAAAGCCCATCAACTCATGCAGCGCGTCGTAAAGCGGGCGCAGGTAGGGGTCCACCTTCTGGCTCAGGTCGCCCGGCAAAAATCCGAGGCGCTCGCCGGCTTCGACCGCAGGGCGCGTCAGCACGATGCGCTGCACGGTGCTGCGCTCCAGCGCATCGACCGCGCAGGCCACGGCCAGGTAGGTCTTGCCGGTGCCGGCCGGGCCGATGCCGAAGGTGATGTCGTGCGTGGCGATGTTTTCCAGGTAGGTACCCTGGTTGGTGGTGCGGGCGCGCAGGTCGGCGCGCCGAGTCGTCAGCGCGATGCCGCCGTCGGGCGCGGTGCTCAGGGCTGTGTCGCCGGCCAGCATCAGCTGCACGGTTTCGGGTTCTATGGGCCGCTGGGCGATTTCGTACAGAGCCTGCAGCACTTCCAGCGCCAGCGTCGCCTTCACCTTGGTGCCGTCGATCTTGAACTGCTCGAAGCGGTGCGCGATCGTGACGTCCAGCGCCGCCTCTATGGTGCGGATGTGGCTGTCCATGGGACCGCACAGGTGGCCCATGCGGGTGTTGTTGGGCGGCGTGAAGGTGTGGCGAAGAATCAAGGGCGGGCTTTCCGGGAGGGTTGCACCAGGCGTGGCCGGCTGGATACAGGCAGATGGGTGATTGTCTCTCCAATATCAAGGCCGCGGGGCCCGCCGTTTTGCCCCCTTCCGAGGCGGGCGGTGCTCGTTACGGAACCCACCAATAGCGCAGCGCGTGGAAGTAAATGGGCGCGGCGAACACCACCGAGTCCAGCCTGTCCAGCATGCCGCCGTGGCCTTCTATCATGGTGCCCCAGTCCTTCACGCCGCGGTCGCGTTTGATGGCCGACATCACCAGGCCGCCGAAAAATCCCATCATGCAGACGGTGAGCGCCATCAGCGCCGCCTGCCAGGGGTTAAAGGGCGTCGCCCAGTAAAGCGCCGCGCCCAGCGCGGTGGCGCTGGCCACGCCCCCGACCAGGCCTTCCCAGGTTTTGGAAGGTGACAATTCGGGCGCCACCTTGCGCTTGCCGAAAAGTTTGCCCCAGACATACTGCAGCACATCGCTGCCCTGCACCACGATCACCAGGAAGGCGATCAGGAGCAGGTTGCGTCCCTCAAAGCCGGGGATTTGCAGCGTGAGCAGCGCCGGCACGTGGCTGATGCAGAACACGCAGATCATCAGGCCCCATTGCACTTTGGAGGTGCGCTCCAGAAAGCGCTTGGTGTCGCCGCCCACCGCCGCGAGTATGGGCAGCACCAGGAAGGCATAGACCGGGATGAAGATGGAATACAGCCCGTACCAGTCGATCCAGATCAGGAAATACTGCACCGGCAGCGCGATGAAGAACGCCACCGCGATCGCAACGTGGTCGCCGCGCCGCGTGTAGGCCAGGCTCATGAATTCGCGCAGCGCGTAAAAGGAGATCAGGTAGAACAGCACGATCACGCCGCTCCTGCCGCAGGCAAAGGACAGGCCGATGACGCCTATCATCACCCACCAGGCATTGACGCGGGAGTTAAGGTTGTCGATCACCGAATGCGGCTCGCCGCGCGCGATGCGCCACTTGAGCAGTGCGCCTATGCTGGAGGCCAGCAGCAGCACGCCGAAGACACCGCCGAAAAGCATCAGCGTGGTTTGGGTGGAGGGGGAAAGGTTCATGGCGTCGTGTCCTCCGCCCGGTCGTATTCCGGCCGCAGGTCCAGCATGGCGGCGCGCGCACGCGCGATGAAGGTGTTTTTGTCTTCGCCCTCGGCCAGCGCCATGGGTATGCCGTAGCGCACGCTGCAGGCCAGGGGAATGGGCACCAGCGTGCCCTTGGGCAGCACGCGCTTGAGGTTCTCTATCCAGACCGGCACCAGCCGCACCTGCGGGCAAGCCCGCGCCAGGTGGTAGAGCCCGCTTTTAAGCGGCAGCAACACCTCGTCGCCGGTGTTGCGCGTGCCTTCGGGAAACATGATGAGCGAATCCCCGGCGAGCAGCGCCTCGGTCATCTGCCCGACCGGGTCGGAGCCGGCCTGGCCGCCGGCACCGTCGCGCCGGATCATCAGCGCATTGAACACGTCATTGCCGATAAAGCGCCGCAGTGCCGAAGTTTCCCAGTAATCCTGGCCCGCCACCGGCCGCGTGATGGCGCGCAGGTCCGCCGGCAGCGTGGCCCACAGCAGCACGAAATCGCCATGGCTGGTGTGGTTGGCGAAATAAAGCGTCTGCTCCGCCTTGGGCGTCGTGCCTGCCCAGATGGCGCGCACGCCGGTCAGCAACCGCGCTGCCAGCACGATCAGCCAGGCTGATGCGGCGGCCGCCAGGCCTAAACCGCTTTGAGGGGATCTACTCATGAAAACAATTCCTTTTGGGGGGTGATGCGCGTTCAGCGCAGGTCCTGGGTCAGCAGCGCCAGCAGGAACAGCCCACTCTGGCAGGCCACGGCAACGCCATGGCGCTGCAACAGCTGGCGCGCGCCCGCCACGCGGTCTTCGAGCGCGCGCGGCTGGCCGCTGGCCGGGCGCAGGCCCAGGCGCTGCAATGCGCTGTCCAGGTCGCCCAGTGACGCGATGGCGCCGCCGGCCAGGTCCTTGAACAGGCCGGCATCGAAATACAGCCGGAAGGCGAGGTAGCGCTCCAGCACGCCGACCAGCGCCACCGCAGCAAAACCCATCGTGGACAGCATGGGCAATGAGCGCCCGGTGAGGGCCAGGACGGCGATTGCCACCACACTCAGGGCCAGTCCCCACGCGGCCACTATGCGGGCGGCCTGCAGCAGCCTGGCCGTGGCGGAACACAGTGCGCGATCCATGTCGTTCATGCTGCCGTCCGGCGGGTGGCATGGTCCAGCGCCTGCTGCCACGCCGCGCCCAGCACGATTTGCGGCCGCGCCTGGCGCACCAGCCCTTCGGCCTGCACCAGGCTGCCGGCCGCGCCGTGCAGGCGCAGCCAGGTGATGGCCACAGCGGCACTGCGCGAAAAACCAAGGGCGCAACACACCCATACCGCCTTGCCGGCGCGGCGCTGGCCTTCTATCGCGCCGGCCGCGCGCTGCAAGTCCAGCGGCGCCGGCACGGCCAGGTCCAGCAGAGGTACGCAGCGCGCGCCTTCGACGGCCGGCAATTGCAACTCCGCGCTGAGGCTGACCAGGCGGGGCCGCCCCGCAGCCTCCCATTCGGCAAGCGTCGGGATGCGCCCAAGCCGCAGGCCCGGCGCGACCTCGACCGATGCCGGCAGGCGGCGCGTCCACAGCCGCGCGTTGACTGCGGCGCCCAGCCGGTACGGCGCCAGCAACCAGCGTGCGGCCCAGCGCATGCGCCCGCGCCCGTCCATCTGGAAGCCGCGCGCGCCCAAGCCCGCATAGTTCAATGCCACCAGCGCCAGCGATGCAGCCGGCCAGGCCAGCCAAAGCCCCAGGCCGCCCAAGGCGAACGCCGCGGCAAGAAAAGCAATCGCCCCCAGGGCGTAGAGCCCAGCCAGCTTCCAGCGCCGCGCGTCGCGCGCCAGGCGCCAGCCCCGCGGCAGCGACACCACCCGCTCAAGCGGCCACAGCCACACGCAGACCAGCCCCAGCAGCGCGCCGGTCGGAATGTCGATGAAGTGGTGCTGCCAGGTCGTGAGCACCGACGCGCAGATCGCGAAGGCCCACAGGTGCAACACGGTGCGCGCCCAGGCAGCGGTGACGAAACGGCGGTACCAGTCCCACAGGATCACCGCCAGCGCGATGTGCAGCGACGGGGCCTGGTTAAAGGGCTGGTCGAAACTGCGCAAGGCATTGAACAGAAAGGCCGGTGCGCCGCTGACCTCCGGCTGGCCGAAACTGAAGCGCAGCGGCCACAACACAAAACAGGCCACCGCCAGGCAGGTCGCGGTCAACAGCCGCGCGCCGTGCCGGTCCAATGTGTGGCGGTCACGCGCCAGGAACAGCGACAGGGCATAAAAGACGTTGATGGTCCAGTAGGGAAAGATGGTCCACGGCCAGAACGGCAGCGAGCGCTCCCAGTCGAAGGCAAGCGTCGGCACCGCCGCGCGCGAGGCGGCCCACCAGTTGGCGAAACCGTAGGCCGCGTAAAACAGCGGCCCCAGCAGCGCCAGCCAGGCGGCCGCGCGCTTCCAGGGACGTTGCGCGAACCGGCGTGTCATGCGCCGACGCGGACCGCGAGGGAAACCGTGAAAATGCCCCATTCGTCGATGCGCTGCGCGATCTTGCGAAAGCCCGCCTCTTCCACCAACTGGTCCATTTCGGCCTGGGTGCGGCGGCGCATGACCCAGGCTTCGCCCTGGCGGTGGCTGGTGAGCGCCCGCGCGATCATCTCCAACTGCGGATGCCAGGGCTGGCCTGTGTAAACCAGGTAGCCGCCTTCTTCCACCGCGTCGCCGACACCGGCGAGCGAGCGGCGCACCATCGCGTTGTCGGGAAACAGCTCGTAAAGCCCCGATACCACGGCCACCGTGGGCCGCGGCACGACGCCCGCCAGGCTGGTGCGGTCGAAGGCGTCGGCCTGCACGAATTGCGCAACGCCGGCGAGCCCTTTTTCGGCGATCAGCGCGCTGCCGTCGCGCACGTTGATGTCGCTGTAGTCGCGCAGCAGGATGGAGGCCGGCTTCACCGGGCTGGACAGCGCGGCGTCAAGCACGTAGCGGCCGTGGCCTGCGGCGATGTCCATCAGCCGCACGTCGCGGTGCTGCGCGGCCAGGCGCTCCATGGCCTCGCGCAGCAGTTCCTCGACATGGATCTTGCGCTGGCGTATGCCGCGCCAGCCTATCGAATTGAGGTAGGTCTTGTCGATGTTCCGGCCCAGAGGGCCCGCGCCTTCGGGCTTGTTGCGGTAAACATAGTCCAGCGTGCTGCCGGAATCAAAACCCGTGTCATGGCCCAGCTTGACGCCGCGCGAAAGCAGGCCCCCCAGGCGCAGGCTGCCGCGGGTCAGGGCCCAGTAGGCGCCACGCGGCGACAGGGGTGACAGCGGCTCGGCCAGCGCGCGTGATTCATCGGCCGTTTCGCCGCGCAGGTGGGCCTCGCGCAGGTCGACGGGCGGCGTGGGGGCGTCAAAGCGCTCCAGGATGAAGCTGCGTATGCCCAGCACCGCCGGCGCGCGGTCCCTCTCGCCCAGCGTGTCGTGAAAAAACCCGGGCAGCTCGGTCTTGGTTTTCACGGCGCTGCCCAGGCGCTCGAAGAAGCGGTGCTGGGGTTTGTGGTGCACCACCCAGTCGGCGCCGGAGATAAGCAACTGCACCGGCTGGGTGATGGCATTGGCGTCCGCCACGATGCGGTCGGCCGCCGTGTACAGGTCCAGCAGGATGTTGACCGCGATGGGGCGCGAGATCAGCGGGTCGCTTTCGTAGCTCGCGATGCGCGCGGGGTCGTGCGTGAGGAACTTCGCCTTGACATAGCTGTTGACGAAAAACAGGCCGCGCAGCTTGTGCATCAATGCCAGCCCGGCGCGCGCGAAAGGCACGTAGAGCTTGACCTTGAAAGCCGGTGAGGCCAGCGTCAGGCCGCGAACCCTGGGCGCATAGTCGTGCGCCCAGGTCGCGATCAGTACCGCTCCCACGCTTTGCGCGATGACATGGATGTCGCGCTCCGGCACGCCGTGCGCGCTGCCGATGTGGTCGACAAAGGTCTGCACGTCGCGCACCGAGGTCGCGAAGCTGGGGCTGTAGCCGCGCTGGCCCGGTGAGCGGCCGTGGCCGCGCGCATCCCAGGCGAAAAAGTCGAACTCCGGAAGGTTGAGCTCATCCACCAGGTGTGCCATGCGCGCGCCATGTTCGTGGCCGCGATGGAACAGCACGACGGCGCCGCGCCTCGGGCCTTGCGTGGCGGGCCAGTGCCGGTAAAACAGGGACTGCCCGTCATGCGTGCTGAAGTGGTGTTCGTCGGGGGTGCGGGAAGTGCTCATTCAATCCTTGGGGTTGTTGTTGGCATGGGTCGCAAGAGTTTTTGCCTCAGCCACGGCCAGGCGTGTCCGGTTGGCAATGGTCCAGGCGATGAGGGCGGCAAGCAGCGGCATCAGCCAGGCGGTCCATGCCGGCAGGGGCCAACCCGATGCGACATAAAGCGCCAGCGCGCCGAACACAAAAGCCCGGTCGCTTTTTCCGAGCGGGCCGTCGTAGCGGCGCGATGCGCCTATGGTGGGCCCGAGCGCGCCCGCGAATTCGCTGAGGCCGGCCAGCACGATCACAGTGCCAAGCCAGAAGGGGCTGAAAGGCGCCACCAGGGCAAAGGGGAGGTAAAGCGCGGCATCCGACACAACGTCGGTCAGTTCGTTGAGAAAGGCGCCCAGGGGGCTTTGCTGGCCGTGCTCGCGCGCCAGCATGCCGTCGATGGCATTGAAGCCCATGCGCACGAGCATCCACAGGGCAATCAGGCCGAAAGCAAGCGGTGAAGGCTGCGCGAAGAAAAGCCAGAGCCCCAGGGTCGTTGAAATCACGCAAGCGGCCAGCGTGACCTGGTTGGCGGTCACGCCCAGGGCGTGCAGCCACCTCACCAGGGGCCTGAGCAGGGCCTGAAAACGCGGCTTCAATCGATAGATCGACATTTCTTTTGACTCCCCCTCTTTCGCCGGATTCTATAGATGACTGCGTTTTCACGGGAACTCTGGAATTCCGGCCGGATCCGCAAGCCTCCCGGCGCTTCCCTGGCGGTGGATCGTCGTCTGGTGTGGAAACAGGCGCGACTGATAAGATTTGCCCATGATTGGAAGACTCTCCGGCCAACTGGCCGAAAAAAATCCCCCGGAAATCCTGGTGGACTGTAACGGCGTCGGCTACGAGGTGCTGGTGCCCATGAGCACCTTCTACAACCTGCCCGGCCTGGGCGAAAAAGTCAGCCTGCTGACGCATTTTGTGGTGCGCGAAGACGCGCAAATCCTCTACGGCTTCGGCAGCGCCACCGAGCGCGCCGCCTTCCGCCAACTGATCAAGATTTCCGGCGTCGGCCCGCGCACCGCGCTCAGCGTGCTAAGCGGCATGAGTGTCGAAGAGCTCTCGCAAGCAGTGACCCAGCAGGAGGCCGGCCGCATCATCAAGGTGCCCGGCATCGGCAAAAAAACCGCCGAGCGCCTGCTGCTCGAATTGAAGGGCAAGCTGGGCGCCGACATCGGCGTGCAGGTCAGCGTGGCCAACGACGCCCAGTCCGACATCCTGCAGGCGCTGGTGGCGCTGGGCTATAGCGACCGCGACGCCGCGCTGGCGCTCAAGGCCCTGCCAAAGGACATAGGCGTGAGCGACGGCATCAAGCTGGCGCTGAAGGCATTGGCGAAATGAAGAGCTTTTTGCCTCTTCTTGGTCCAGTATTGTTGACGGCGAGTTTGTTTTTTCCGGGAGCCGGGGCCTTTGCCCAATTGCCTGATGGAGTCCTTCTTCGTGAAATTGCGCCCTGCCAGGTTCTTCTTGGTGGATTCACTTCCCCGCCTGAGGCGGAGCACGAACAACCTTGCCAACAGCCTGCGATCAATGAATTGTTAATTCGAAAATTTAGCGACCAAACCTACGGCGTGTCCTTGAATTACACGGACTATTCGCGGTCTTGGGCGCGGCTCTTGGAGTGTGGCTTTACTGGCATGGGAGTCCAGAAAGGCTCGGCGATCGTTGTATCCCCGATTGAAGAAGAAAGCGCAAAAGCCAGCCAGGGAAAAGTATGTCAAATACTGGTCAAGGCAACGGCGCCACTTGACACCCGAAATGCGGCGTATACGCTGGAAATTGGTCCCGATTGCAGTACGGTTTGCAGCCATCCCGAGGATATCAATTCAGTTTCGATAGAGTCGCGCAAAGGAAAGCCGTTCTCGCCATCCTTCGATTGCCGAAAAGCATCTACGCTCGTTGAAAAATCCATATGCCTGGATTGGAACTTGTCGGAGCTTGATTTCAAGGTGGCTGAACTTTGGTATGAGAAATATGGGGCGGGAGAAGACATTCCAGGCGAGGCCAGGTCGACCCATGCTAAATGGCTGTTGAGCAGAAACCAATGCAGGTCCAATGTCTCCTGCATTCGAGAGAAGTATCAGCAAAGAGTTAAAGCCTTGTGCAATGCGTTGAGTCGAAAAGTTGACAAGAGGGGCTCTTGCTAAATTTAAAACCATGAGCATTCAAACCGACGATTTCTCTTCCGGCGACTTTCCGCCCGCCAAACGCGTGATGTCGGCCGCGCCGGCCTCGCCCGGCGAGGAGGCCATCGAACGCGCGCTGCGTCCCAAGCTGTTTGACGAGTACGTGGGCCAGACCAAGGTGCGCGACCAGCTCGAAATTTTCATAGGCGCGGCCAAAAAGCGCAACGAGGCGCTGGACCACGTGCTGCTGTTCGGCCCGCCCGGCCTGGGCAAGACCACGCTGTCCCACATCATCGCGCACGAACTCGGCGTGAACCTGCGGCAGACCTCGGGCCCGGTGCTCGAAAAACCCAAGGACCTGGCGGCGCTGCTCACCAACCTCGAAAAGAACGACGTCCTGTTCATTGACGAAATCCACCGCCTGAGCCCGGTGGTGGAGGAAATCCTCTATCCCGCGCTCGAGGACTACCAGATCGACATCATGATCGGCGAAGGCCCGGCGGCGCGAAGCATCAAGCTCGACCTGCAGCCCTTCACCCTGGTGGGCGCCACCACGCGCGCCGGCATGCTGACCAACCCGCTGCGCGACCGCTTCGGCATCGTCGCGCGGCTGGAGTTCTACACCCCCGACGAACTCGCGCGCATCGTCAGGCGCAGCGCCAAGCTGCTCAACGCGCCCATGGACGAGGAAGGCGGCTTTGAGATCGCCCGCCGCTCGCGCGGCACGCCGCGCATCGCCAACCGCCTGCTGCGCCGCGTGCGCGACTATGCCGACGTCAAGGGCAGCGGCCACATCTCGCTGGACATCGCCAACAAGGCGCTGGCCATGCTGGACGTGGATCCGCAGGGCTTTGACGTGATGGACAGAAAACTGCTGGAGGCTGTCATCCACAGATTCGACGGTGGGCCGGTGGGTCTGGACAACATCGCCGCCAGCATCGGCGAGGAACGCGACACGATCGAGGATGTGATCGAGCCCTACCTGATCCAGCAGGGCTATCTGCAGCGCACGCCGCGCGGGCGCATCGCCACGCTGGCCGCCTACCGCCATCTGGGCGTGGCGCCGCCGGCCAGCGGCAACGACATGTTCAACGCCTGAATATGGGGCAGTGGGTGGCCTTGTCGACGGCGGCAGACCCGAAGGCGGCCTGGACAACATCCAGCGCTGAACAGCGCTTCTTCAACTCAACGGTGCTGGGCGTGACGGTGGCGATCCTGCTGGCCTATGCGCTGAGCGGTGTGGTGTTCGGCTACCTGCCTTTGTTTGTGCTGGAGGGCTTCGCCATGCTGCAGGGAACGGCCGCGTGGCTCGGTGCGGCCGGGACCACGCTTCTGGCGCTGGGATGGGCCACGCACCTGGTGCAGCGCCATTGGTCGAGTGCCTCGCCGGCTGCGTGCACGACGTTTCGCTACATCTGCTACGTTGCCGTGGCCACCTGCGTGTGTGTCCTCGCCCTGGCGGAAGTGTCAGGCGGTCCCCTTTCCAGACTTCGATGGAGCGGGCTGGCACCCACGTCAGAATGGCTGTTCGCGCCTCTGCCCTGGATATGGCAACAACTGCTGCCGCTGGGATCGCCCAAGGTGACGGGAAAGTTTTTTTTCGCGGGCGGCGCAAGCTTTGTGCTGGCACTTTTCTTCCTCAAAATCGAGTGGCGAAGGGCGTTTATGTTTTTCTTTGGCGTGGCCACTTGCATCATGGGGTTTTATTTCCTGGGCGATGCCGCGCTTGACTACAGCGCGGCACGTGGCCTGCCCGGCGCGTCACCGGACTATGCCAAGGAGCTGAAAACCAACCCGGGCCACTACAACGCCTGGAATTTTCTGTCCTGGCTGGGGGCGCTTGCCTGCCTGGCCTATGGGGTGCTCATGGTGTCCATATCCCTGGTCATCCACGAGCATGACGTCGAAGCCTTGGCCGCGAGATCATGACGCCACGGTTTTACTTCCGGCTTTTCCCGAGGCTTGCGGATCGTATGCCTGCCGCCCTCCTGGGCCTGGCCTGCATGCTGGCCGGTTGCGCGGCCACCGGCACTCCGCCCACACCGCGCACACCCAACCCGGCCGTGCCGCTGGCGGCCACTTCCAGCCTGCCGGAATTCCCCGAGCTGTTCAAGCAGATGAGCAAGCTCTACGCCGACCACCCGCAGGCGCCGAAGATGCAGGACGGCGACGGCATGGGGCAGAAGATTTCCATCGCGCGCGTGCGCAAGCCGGGTGCGCTGGGCGCGCTGCAAGCCTGGCGCGCGCAAGGCCTGCACGGCCGTGTCGTGGTGATTGCGCTGCTGGACGCCGAGGGCAAGCTGCTTGACGCGCGCGTGCTGTCGTCCACGCACGCCGAGCTCAACGAGGCGGTGCTGCAGTCGGCGCGCGAGGCCGAGTACCGCGGTGGGCGCATCAATGGCGCGGCCTCGGCGATGTATGCCGTCTACGGCGTGAACTTCTAGAAGTAAGCCCGCAACTCAGGTCAGCGCGCCGCGCGCATCGACCCGGAAGATGCGCTGCACGGTGCCGCTGCGCAGGCCGCCCGTCACGGCGATCATCACGTCGTGCAGGTTCACGGTCGGGTCGCAGTGCCCCGGGATCAGCCACAGCATGCGGCCCAGGCCGGGCAGGCGCGTGCTATCACCGGCCGGCCGCAGGATGCCGTGCTCGTCGCCGCCGTTGAAATACTCAAGCTCGCTTTCGGCGTCGAAGGCATGCACCAGCGGCAGGCCGGAGTCGATCGCATGGCTTTTGTGGCCGGCGTCGCAGACCGCGTGGCCGCCGTGCGTGCTGATGACCTGGGTCTTGATGAAGAGCGCGTGCTCGAACTGCGGCTGGGCCGCGTCGCGCTCGTTTTTCGCGTAGTCGGCGTCCATGAACATGAAGGAGCCGGCCTGCAGCTCGCCGTAAACCCCGCTGGCCGCTTCCAGCATCAGGCTGCCGGTGCCGGCGCCGGTGACCAGGTCCACCGTGATGCCCTGGGCCTCGACCAGCTTGCGCGTGAGCACCACGGCCTCCACGGCCTTGGCGATGGCCTCGCGCCTTTCCTGCCCGCTGCGCATGTGCTGGGCCTTGCCGTGGTAGGCCTGCAGGCCGGCAAAGCGCAGGGCCGGGTGTTTGCGGATTTCCAGCACCAGCGTGACGGCGGCGGCGCCGGGCTCGACCCCGCAGCGCCCCTGGCCCACGTCGATTTCGACGAACACGTCGATCACGGTGGCCACGCCGGTGGCGCTGCGCGCTTCGGTCATGGCCTGAGCCAGGCGGATCACGCCTTCGGTGCTGTCGACCGCGATGGCGAGCCGGCCGCCCTGGGCCGCGAGTTTCTGCGCGAGCGCGGCCACGCGCGCCAGCTTGGCGGGGGCGATGACCTCATTGCTGATGTAGACGTCAGTGACGCCGCCGGCCACCATGATTTCGGCTTCGGAGGTCTTCTGCACGCAGACGCCGACTGCGCCGGCGCGCACCTGCATCTTGGCCAGCGTGGCGCTTTTGTGCAGCTTGGCATGCGGGCGCCAGCGGATGTTGTGCTTTTTGGCGAACTCGGCCATGCGCGCGAGGTTGCGTTTCATCGCGTCCATGTCGATGACCAGGGCAGGTGTGTCGATGTCGTTGACCGGCTTGCCGATCAACTCGGCCAGGCGGGTGGGCAAGGTGCTCATGAGGTGCGTCGTATCTCTTCGGGTCTTTATTGTGCGCTCAGCGGGTCGCGGGATCCGCCGCCGGGAAATGCACTGTCGTCCAGTGTGCCATCGTCCAGGTGTTGGGTGTCAGCCCAGCCGACGAGCGTAAAGCCTCCGGGTGTCCAAAGGAGGCGGTTGATGGCCGCATTGCCGAGTTCCCAGGTGCGCGGCGCCTGGATGTCCAGCCGCGTCGCGGCGCGGTAAAGCACGTCCATCACGCCGCCGTGGCCGACCATCGCGATCAACTCGCCCGGGTGGGCAGCCGCCAGGCGCTCAGCTGTGGCGACCACGCGGCTGCGCAGGGCGATCAGGGATTCGCCGCCGGCGGGCGCGAATTCGGGGTCGCGCTTGCGCCAGCGCATGGACTGGTCGGGCAGCAGGGCCGCGATCTCGGCAAAGGTTTTGCCCTCAAAGTCGCCGAAGCCGCGCTCACGCAGGCCTTCCTCGCGCGTCACCTCCATGCCCTGGATGCGGGCCAGGTACTGCGCGGTTTCCCAGGCGCGGGTCAGGTCGCTTGCATAGATGGCGCTGATGGGCTCGTCGGCCAGCGCCAGCGCCATGCGCTCGGCCTGCTTGCGGCCGGTTTCGTTAAGCGGGATGTCAAGGTGGCCCTGGATGCGGGTGTCCACGTTCCAGGTGGTTTCGCCATGGCGAATGGCGATGATACGAGTGGGTTCAGTCATGGGCGATCAGTTTCTCAAGAAACGCGTAGCGCAGCAATTCGTGCCGGGGGTCGCGGCCTTCGCATAGTCGGGTGAGCGTGGCATCACCGCAACTCATGTCAGCAGGGGCCGCGGAACCGGCTTTGCCGGGCCGCAGGCGCAGCGCCCCCTCGGGGGGCAGCGCATTACACAAAGTGAAAAGCGTGGGGGCCACATTTACCGAGGAATCTCTACATTGATTCGGCGCGTGCCTGGTGGTGGTTGCGGAAAGCCGCGCAGGGCCGAGTCCAGCATGGCGGGCAGCACGGCTAGCGTGTCACCCCAAACGCCGTCGTGCAGGGCCCGCGTCTCAAAAGTGACCTGGTTGGTCCGCAGGTCGCGCATCACGATGCTCAGGTCGCGCTTGAAATAAGGCGGCTCGGCAATCCCGCCGCCAATCGGAAACGACAGGCCGACCGAGGTGCCGCGGCTACCGCCGCCCACAAACACGCCGGTTCCAAAGCCAAAGCCGCCGTAGGGGCTGTAGCCATAAGGCCCGCGGTCGACGATCTGGGTGTTGGCCACTATTTGCACGCTATACCGCGCGGCGGGCGGGTTGAGCTCCATCCCCACTTTGGCCAGCGCGGTGCGCGCCAGGCCTTCCACATGATCCTGCGAGCTGCCCGCGGCCTGCTGCGAGGGCAGGCGCTCAAAACGATAAGGCGTGGCTGGCGCGGGAGGCGGGCCGTTCCAGTTGTAGAAGGCGGTGACATCGCTGTCGACCACGCGCACGGTGGAGCAGCCCGTCATCAGCAAAGCCATGGCGGCGATGGAAAGAATCACTGCGAATGCGCGTTTCATAAGGCCTCCAGGGTCAGGTGTTGAGGGAAAGCGCCCTCAGCGCGAAGTGATGCCCACGACGGACAGTCCCGGTAGCGCCGGCTCGCGGAATTCCTCGGCGTCAAAAGCCTTGTCGCCGTCGGCGTCGGCTACACCGGTGGCCTTGATGCCCTTGAAGTCGTGGCGCTTGTTGTCCATCAGGTGCGAGGGCACGATGTTCTGCAGCGAGGCGAACATGTTCTCGAGCCGGCCGGGGAATTTTTTCTCCCACTCGCGCAGCATGTTGCCGACCTGCTTGCGCTGCAGGTTCTCCTGGCTGCCGCACAGCGTGCACGGAATGATGGGAAATTCGCGCACCTGGGCCCAGCGCGTCAGGTCTTTTTCGGTGACGTAGGCCATGGGACGTATCACCACGTTCTTGCCGTCGTCGCTGACCAGCTTGGGCGGCATGCCCTTGAGTTTGGCCGCGAAGAACATGTTGAGGAAAAAGGTCTGCAACATGTCGTCGCGGTGGTGGCCCAGCGCGACCTTGGTGCAGCCGAGTTCGCCGGCCACGCGGTACAGGATGCCGCGGCGCAGGCGCGAGCACAGCGAGCACAGCGTCTTGCCTTCGGGGATCACGCGCTTGACGATGCTGTAGGTGTCCTGGTTTTCGATGTGGAAGGGCACGCCCAGCTTGCCCAGGTAATCGGGCAGGATGTGCTCGGGAAAACCGGGCTGCTTCTGGTCGAGGTTGACGGCCACCAGTTCGAAGTTGATGGGCGCGCGTTTTTGCAGCTTGAGCAGGATGTCGAGCATGGCGTAGCTGTCCTTGCCGCCCGAGACGCAGACCATGACCTTGTCGCCCTCTTCAATCATGTTGAAGTCGACGATGGCGCGGCCGACTTCGCGGCACAAGCGTTTTTCGAGTTTGTGGTCCTCGCGCTCTATCTTCATGCTGTTCTGCACGCGCGCGGAGCTTTCCTGCTGCTCGTACCCGGCCACCGCTTCTTCCCAGACTGCATTCATATATGCCCCCACGCTTGCGAAATACGCTGCGCTGCCCCCCGAGGGGGCCTTCGCTGCTTGAAGCGGTTCTGCGCGTCGCTCATATCGTTCGCTCCCATATCGTTCACCACTGTCCCGTCTCGACGCGAATGGCCACTTCGCAGTCGTCAAAAATTTCAAGTTTCGCGATCTTCACGCGCACGCCCAGCACGCCCGGCAGCCGCATCAGGCGATGCGCCAGCTTGCCGATCAGGCTCTCCAGCAAGTTGCTGTGTTCGGCCGTGCATTCGCTGATGATGATCTGGCGCACCTTGCGGTAGTCCAGCACATGGTGGATATCGTCGTCATGAGGCAGCAGCGGCTGTGTGCCCAGGTTCAGTTCGGCATCGACCTGGATGGGCTGCGGCGCCGTTTTTTCGTGGTCCAGGATGCCCAGGTTGGCGTCAAAACGCAAGCCGGTCAGGTTCAGGATTTGGGTGCCCCGGGTGTTGTACATGGCGCCAGTCTTGGTGGATGGGGTGGGGTGGTGTGTCAGCCGGTTCCGCCGGTTCACATCAGCGAAAAATCACGTTCGAACTTCATCAGGTGCTGGCCGCCGTCCACCAGCAGCGTGGTGCCGGTGATGGAGCGGTTTTCCAGCGCGAATTTGACCGCGGCCGCGACGTCGGCGGGCGTGGAGGAGCGGCCCAGCGGCGACAGCTTGTGCCTGGCCTCGAACTGCGCGTCGCTCAGCAAATGGCTGGTCAGCGTGAGGCCGGGCGCCACGCCCACCACCCGCACCAGGGGCGCGAGCGCCAGCGCCAGCATGGTGCCGGCCGCTTCCAGCGCGGCTTTGGAGAGGGTGTAGCTGAAAAAATCGGGATTCTGGTTCCAGAGCTTCTGGTCCAGCAGGTTGACCACGGCGCCCTGGGCGCCTTCAGCGCCTTGCGCGCCGCGTGCCGCGATGTGGGTGTGCAGCGCCTGCGCCAGCAGCACGGCGGCGCCGGTATTGCTGTGCAGGTGCTTGTCCAGGGCTGCGAAGCCGAAACTGGCGGCGCTGTCCTGCTCAAAGGTGGAGGCGTTGTTGACCACCGCATCGACCCGCCCCATGCGCGCGGCCACGGCCGGCAGCAGGCCGCGCACCGCAGCCTCGTCGCCCAGGTCCGCCTGGAAAGCGGCCGAGGCGCCGGCCAGCCTGGCGCAGTCGGCGACGGTGGCTGTCGCCTCGGCTTCGGAGTCGCGGTAGTGCACCGCCACCTGCCAGCCGCCGGCTGCCAGCGCCAAGGCGATCTCGCGCCCCAGCCGCCGCGAGGCGCCGGTCACGAGGACCACGGGGGGAGAAGACGGAACAGGGTTCATGGGCGGGCGTCGAGGCTCAAAAAGGGTGGCGGGGCGCGGGATGAGGAGGCCGTGGGGATCGCCGACAATGGCGGGTGGTGACCCATGACCCCGACGACCGATACCCCTATTTTAACGACCAGCCTCGCCGCCCACATCGCCAAGGCCATTGAGGCCGCCGGCGGCTGGCTGGGTTTTGACCAGTTCATGGCGCTGGCCCTCTACACCCCGGGCCTGGGCTACTACGCGAACGATTCGCGCAAATTCGGCCTGATGCCGGGCACCGGCAGCGATTTTGTCACCGCACCCGAGCTGTCGCCGCGTTTCGGCCAGGCCCTGGCGCGCCAGGCGGCCCAGGCCCTGGAAGCCACCGGCACGGCCGAAATCTGGGAGTTCGGCGCGGGCTCGGGCGCGCTGGCGCAGCAGGTGCTGGAGGCGCTGGGGCCGCGGCTGGAGCGCTACACCATCGTGGATTTGTCAGGCAGCCTGCAGGCGCGCCAGCGCGAACGGCTGGCCGCCTACGGCGACAAGGTGCAGTGGGCGACGGCGCTGCCGCCCAGGATGCACGGCGTGGTGCTGGGCAACGAGGTGCTGGACGCCATGCCGGTCAAGCTGCTGGCGCGCCTGCAAAACACCTGGCACGAACGTGGCGTGGTGGTGCATAAGGATGGTTTCCTCTACGCCGACCAGCGCACGGAATTGCTGCCGCCTTTCGACGTGGAAGGGGCACACGACTACCTTACCGAAATCCATCCCCAGGCCGAAGCTTTTGTCGCCACACTGGCCGACCGGCTGGAGGCCGGCGCGGTCTTTCTGCTCGACTACGGCTTTCCCGAGCATGAGTACTACCATCCGCAACGCAGCATGGGCACCGTGATGTGCCACCGCGGCCACCTGGCGGACGCCGACGCGCTGGCCGACGTGGGCAGCAAGGACATCACCGCGCACGTCAACTTCACCGGCATCGCGCTGGCCGGCCAGGAGGCCGGGCTGGAGGTGCTGGGCTATACCAGCCAGGGGCGGTTTTTGCTCAACTGCGGCCTGGTCGACGGCATGGAAGATGCGCCGCTGGAGCAGCGCGTCATGGTGCAAAAACTGGTCGCCGAGCACGAGATGGGGGAGCTCTTCAAGGTCATCGCTTTTGGCGCCAAAGGCGGCCCGGTGTGGGAGCCTGTCGGCTTTGCCGCCGGCGACCGCATGCACACCTTGTAGTTTGCAGTTTCGGTTGCACCGCCCTAGGCATTTGGCCGGCGCAGCGTCAGCGAGATCAAGCCGCAAAGCAGGCAGATCGCCGCCGCGGCGAAAAATGCCGCATGGTAGCCGCGGAGCAGAGCGCCGGGCAGCGCGAGGTCCCCGGCCATTGCGTGGGCCAGGGTCGCCAGCACGGCCACGCCCATCGCGCCGCCCAGTTGGCGCGCGGTGTTGGCAATGCCGGAGGCCATGCCCGCATCTTGCGCCGGCACACCGCCGGTGACGGCATGCGTGGCCGACAAGATCACCATTCCCAAACCAAAACCCGCCAAGAGCGTGGGACCCAACACTTGCGTCAGGTAGTCAGCCTGCAGCGGCAGGATGCCCAGCCAGGCCAGCCCCGCAGCGGCAAGCAGTGACCCCCAGAACGGCAGCAGCCGGCCTTCGCCCCTGGCCATGTTGCGCGAGAACACCAGCCGCGCTGCGGCCAGCACGATGCCCATGGGCAGCATGGCCAGGCCCGTGTCGTGCGCGGTGTAGCCGGCGACCTGTTGCAGCACGGTGGAGATCAGGTAGATCGAGGCTGTAAGTGTGGCGCCCAGGCACAACATCAACAGGTTGCCGGCACGAAGATTGGGCAGGTGGAAGATTGACAACCGCACCAGCGGATGGGCGCTGCGCGCTTCGATGGCAAAAAAAAGGCCCATCAGCACCACTGAGGCCGCCAGGGCGCCTGCGGCGTCCGGCGAGCCCCAGCCCTGGCCCATGGATTGCGTGATGCCGTAAATCAGCGCGCTGCAGCCCAGGGTGGCGGTGACTGCGCCCGGGATGTCCAGCGGTGGGCGCTGCGCGCGGATGGGCGGGGCCAGCAAGCTGCTTGCGACACCGGCCATCAATGCCAGCCCCACCGGCACATTGACGAACATGACCCAGCGCCAGCCCGCGCCGTCCGTCAGCAAGCCGCCTGCGACCACACCAAAGGCAAAGGCCGCCGAATTCAGCGCGGCCCACAGCGACAGGGCGCTGGCCCGCGCCTGTTTGTCGTGGTGCGTTGCGGCCATGACCAGCGCCATCGACGAAGTGGCCAGCACCGAAGCGCCCAGGCCTTGCACGGCGCGGGCCACCAGCATCAGCGTGCCGTTGGCGGCCAGCCCGCCGGCCAGGCTGGCCAGGGTGAACAGCGCCAGCCCTGCTTGCAGGACGGGCCTGCGACCGTAGAGGTCGCCGGCGCGGGCAGCCAGCAGCATGCAGCCGCCGAAGCTCAGCAGGTAGGCATCGACCACCCATTGCTGGGCGATGAGTGACAGCTGCAGGTCGCGCTGCATGGCGGGCAAGGCTACGTTCACGATGGAGCCGTCCATGACCACCATAAAGGAGGCCAGGCAAGCCAGGGCGATCACCACCCACTGTGGATGTTGCGGGCGGACGAGGGGCGGCGGCGGGGTGGCAGCGGGGGTGCGGGAAGTGGACACGGTTATTCCTCTGGACTTGGATGAAGCGGCGCCATGCGCCGGGCAAACCAGTGTCAAAGCACCGCGAGAAAGTCTGGTAACGTTGTTTAGACTAAAAACAATGAATTTGAGCCATGCCTGCCTCTTTCGCCACCGCTGCTTCCTCTGCCGCCACGTCCCAGGACACGGAAACGCCCAACCGGGCGCTGCGTGAATTCAGCGAGCGCAGCGACGGTCCCGCGCTGTTCGCGGTCTGGGGCGAAGACAGGCCGGACAGCATGTTCCAGCTGGGCACGCGCGAGACCGGTTGGCACAGCCATGTGCGCGGCCAGATCTTCTGCATCGACAACGGGCTGGTGCATGTGCGTACCCGGCACGGTTCCTGGCTGTTGCCGCCGCACCGGGCCGGCTGGATCCCGCCCGGCGAGCCCCATATGGCCAGCATCAGCGGAGTGATGCGCGGCTGGAATATGGTGGTCACGCCCGACGCCAGCCGCGGCCTGCCTGCCGTTCCCTGTGTTATCGGGGTCAGCGAAGTGATGCGCGCACTGGTGCAACGCGCCGTCACCTGGACCTGGGAGGAAGAGCTCCAACCCGGGCAGGAGCGCATGATTGCCGTGCTGCTGGACGAGATGGCCCGCGCGCCGCACGAGCCGCTTCACTTGCCGATGCCATCCGACCGACGCCTGCTGCGCATTGCCCGGGCCATCCTGGCCGGCCCTCAGGACGCGCGCACCTTGGCGCAGTGGGCGCAGTGGGCCGGTTTGTCGTCGCGCACGCTCAGCCGCCTGTTTTTGGCGGAGGCCGGCATCAGCTTTGCCCAATGGCGCCAGCAGGCCAGGCTGGTGCATGCGCTTGAGCGGCTGGCCCGGGGCGAAGCCGTCGCAACCGTGGCCGACGCGCTGGGGTATTCCACGCCCAGCAATTTCATCGCGATGTTCCGGCGCTGCTTTGGCGAGTCGCCGGCCCGCTACTTTGCCCACCGCCGCACCGAAGGCTCTAAACTGGCCCCATGATCCGCTGGTTCATCGTCATCTTCCTGGCCCTGGTGCTCATCAGCTGGTTCAGCCCGCTGCTGCAGAAGCTGGGTTTCGGCAAGCTGCCCGGCGACCTGCGTTTTCGCCTGTTCGGGCGAGAATGGTTCATCCCGCTCACCACCACCATCCTGCTGAGCTTTATCGCCAGCCTGGTCGCCAAAATTCTTTAAGGAAGCACTGCCCACCATGAAAGCCTGCGTCGACCTGGGAGGCACCAAGATCGCGGTCAGCCTGATAGAAGCCGCGCAGGACATCAGCCTGGCCCAGGCCTCGCTGGCCCTGCAGTCCCGCCGCGTGGAGCCCACCGAAAAAGCCGGCCCACCCGACACCGTCGCGCGCCAGGTGCTGCGCATGCTGGACCAGGCTTGCGAGGCCGCCGGCGTCCGTCAGCAGGACATCACGGCCGTCGGCGTATCGTCCTGCGGCCCTTTTGTGGTGGCGGACGGCATGCTGGAGGTTTCCAATCCCAATATCTGCGGCGGCTTGGCCGGCCCGGCGCGCGGCCTGCCCAACGACTGGGTCAGCGTGCCGCTGGAAGCGCCGCTGCGCAGCCGTTTTGCCGAAAAACTTCGCCTCGAAAACGACGGCATCGGCGCCCTGCAGGCCGAGCGCCGCTGGGGCGCGCTGCAGGGGTACAGCCACTGCGCCTATGTAACCTGGAGCACCGGCATCGGCTTCGGCCTGTGCGTGGACGGCCGCATCCTGCGCGGCAAACACGGCAACGCCGGCCACGCGGGCCACACTTTTGTCAGCGACCAGAGCGACGCCCTGTGCGGCTGCGGCAACATGGGCGACCTTGAAGGCGTGGTCGCCGGCAACGCAATCGCACGGCGCTTTGCCGGCGCGGGCTATCCCGGCGCCTCCGCGCTGTTCGCCGCCGCGCAAGCCGGCGACGCAGCCGCGCAGGCCATCGTCGACGAACTGTGCCGCGTGCTGGGCCGCGGCCTCTACAACATGGTCGCCACCCTGGACCTGGAACGCATCAGCCTGGGCGGCGGCGTGTTCTGGAACCACCGTGACTACCTGCTGCCGCGCCTGAGTGCGCAGATCCATGGCAAGCTGCCCGCGTTGACGGATGAGTTTGAGCTGGTGCCGGCTGGGCTCGGAGAGCGGGTTGGGGATTTTGGGGCTTTGGCGTTAGTAAGTTGAGGTTGCCGGGTCTTGCGCCGGCTGTCCGCGCTCCCTCTGTTCTCTCTTCTAAGTTTTGCTGGCCGGGGGTTGCCCGGCAGCAAGTAACTTTCTTTTGCTTCGCCAAAAGAAAGTCACCAAAGAAAAGGCGACCCGCAGTCTGGGTCCCTGCGCTTCGCTACGGGCAACCTGCGGTGCTCGAGCCAAGCGGGGTCCGGCTAAACTCGCTTCGCTCAGACAACGCCGGCCCTG
>NZ_JBFUCN010000036.1:0-35186 GCF_056405195.1 Polaromonas sp. P1_H6 | reverse complement strand
AGGCGGCCCGTCAGGTAGATTTCGTCAACACCTCCACCCAGACTCGTGGCATCCACGCTACTGCCGGCCGTCACATAAACCTTGTCCACAGAAGATGACCCCAAAATCTGCAGGGTCTGGCCCACATGGCCCGAAGGTGCCCAACTGCCTGACATGGGAACTTCACTTATCACCTGGTCGCCGGTAACGAGCTTTGCCGTCAAGCTACCGGTGAGAAGAACCACCTTGATCGGCTCTGGCGTCGCCCTGTCCATCACATCGTCGCCCGCGCCGCCCGAGAGCGTGTCATTGCCCCAGCCGCCTTGCAGTACGTTGGCCGCGCCATTGCCGACGAGTACGTTGTTCAGGGCATTCCCCGTGCCCTTGAGAGCCGCCGTTCCGGTCAGTGAGAGGCTCTCGACGTTGGCTGTGAGTGTGTAGTCCACCGAACTGCTGACGGTGTCGAAGCCCTCGTTGGCGTTTTCCACCACCACGTCACCAGCGTTGTTGACCGTATAACCGTCGTCGCCAGCCAGGCCTTCGAGCCGGTCAGCGCCTGCGCTGCCGGCCAGTGTGTCGACGCCGACCGTGCCGATCATGTGATTGACCGCTGCGGTGGCAGCTGTGACGAAGTTCTCTGTGATTCCGAAGCCATCGGTGTAGCGGACAGCCACACGCACCCTCTGGCCGGCCAGGGAAGGTGCCCGGCTTGCCCTGGGTGCATGCGCCGGGCGGCAGGACGATGTCGGTCACCGTGGTTTGTGCGACCGCATAGCCCGGGTATTTCTCGAGTGCCAGGCGCGTGAAGATGCCTATGGCTTCGTCGACGCTGGTGGCCGACTGCATGGAGTGGACCAGCCTGAAGGTGAAGTCCTGCACGCCTTCGCGCAGGATGGCCGAGACCAGGTAGTGGCTTTTGGGTGCGGCTTTTGTGGCGGGTTTCCTGGCGGTTGGCCCGGCCGCCCGGCTGACGTCCGGCAGGAGCAGGCCCATGCTGAGCCAGCCGGCATTCGCGAGCCATGCCCGCCGGGCGCGTGTGGCGTGTTTCCCCTTGCTGGTGTGTGTCCTCATGACTCCCCCGTTCCCCGGAAAACCCCCGCCGCTTTGCCCGTGGGGCAAGGCCCATGGCGATCACGTGTGTGGGGAGGTGCTTTGGCTGTGCCAGTGGCTGCCCGCCGCGTGCTGGGCCGAGCTTTTGGTGGCGAGGCTGAAGGGTATGTGAGCGTGCGAGGGAGACCAGCGCGGATTGTCCGCGCGCGGTCATTGTTTGTGGGATTTATCGAGACCGGTCGGTGAAAACCTGGTCTGTGCCTGCGGACACTGCTACTGCCGCAAACCCTGCAAAACCCCCATCGTCCCCGCAAACGCCGCGGCGAAACGCGGCTCCAGGAAAGGCGCAAGGTATTGCATCAGCAGCTGCAGCATGGCGATGCCGGCCAGCAGGGTGATGGGGAAGCCGACCGCAAAAATGCTGAACTGCGGCGAGACGCGGTTCAGGATGCCCATGGCGAGGTTGAGCGTGAGCAGGGTGGCGATCAGGGGCAGGGCCAGCATGAGGCCGCCGGCGAAGATCTCGCCGCCGGCGTTGGCCAGCAGGAACCAGCCGCTGGCCGCCAGCGGTGCGTCGGAGATGGGCAGGGCCTGGAAGCTTTCGGCCAGCACCATGACCAGCATCAAGTGGCCGTCGACCGCGAGAAAAATCAGCATGGCCATGACGTTGAGCAGGCGGGCAATGACCATGGTGTTGCCGCCGCTGGTGGGGTCGAAGAAGGACGCGAATGAGAGGCCCATTTGCAGGCCGGCGTATTCACCGGCAGCCTGCACGGCCGCGAAGACCAGGCGCATGGAGAAACCCATGGCCGCGCCTATCAGGATTTGCTGGACCAGGATCCAGAAGCCGGCGGCGGAGACCAGGGGCACAGCCGGGGGCGTGCCCAGCGTGGGCGCGACCACGATGGCCAGCAGCATGGCCAGGCCGACTTTGGTCCTGCGCGGCACGGCGGCTTCGCTGAAGATGGGCGCGGTGCTGATGAGGGCCAGCATGCGCACAAAAGGCCACAGGAAAAACACCAGCCAGAGGTTGAGCTGGCCGGAGGTGACCGAAAAAACCGGCTGCATGGCTTTTTGCCCGAGGTGCGCCCAGCCCTCAGCCGACGATCTGCGGAATCGACGAGAACAGGTTGCGCATGTAGTCGAGCACGGTGCCCAGCATCCAGGGCCCGGCGATCACCAGCGTGGCGAAGACGGCCAGCAGCTTGGGGATAAAGGACAGCGTCATCTCGTTGATCTGCGTCGCGGCCTGGAACAGGCTGATCAGCAGGCCGGTGACCAGGGCCACCAGCAGCAGCGGCGCGCCCAGCAGCAATGAGAGCTTCATGGCCTCATAGCCCAGCGCCATGACGGATTCGGGAGTCATGTGTGTATTCCTTGGTGTCGCTAGAGATAAAAGCTCTGCGCCAGCGCGCCTATCAGCAGCTGCCAGCCGTCGACCAGCACAAACAGCATGAGCTTGAAGGGCAGGGAGATGGTGGCCGGGGGCACCATCATCATGCCCATGGACATCAGCACGCTGGCGACGACGAGGTCGACGATGAGGAAAGGGATGAAGATGGTGAAGCCGATCTGGAAGGCGGTCTTGAGTTCGCTGATCACAAAGGAGGGCAGCAGGATGCGCAGGCTGACGTCTTCGGGCCCGTCGAGCTTCTCGATATTGGCGAGCCTGGCGAACAGGGCCAGGTCGGCTTCGCGGGTCTGCTTGAGCATGAACTGCTTGAAGGGCTCGACGCCGCGCTCCAGGGCCTGCTCGGCGCTGATCTTGTTCTCGGAAAAAGGTTTGTAGGCTGTGGCGTGCACTTTGTCGAAAACCGGCGACATTACAAAAAAAGTCAAAAACAGCGAGAGCCCGACCAGCACCTGGTTGGGCGGCGAAGACTGCGTGCCGATGGCGGTGCGCAGCAGGCCCAGCACGATCAGGATGCGCGTGAAGCTGGTCATGGACAGCAGCAGCGCCGGCAAAAACGACAGCGAGGTCAGCAGCACCAGGGTCTGCACGCTGAGCGACCAGGTCTGGCTGCCGCCCGGGCCTTTGGTGCTGGTGATGCCGGGCAGGCCCTGGGCCGATGCGGCCTCGGGCAGCAGCATGAGGGTGACCACGATAAACGCGGGCAGCAGCAGGGCCGCGCCGGCGCGCAGGCTGGCAAGCTTGTTCTTCATCTCAGTCGCGTTTCTTGAGCCTGTTCAGCGATTCGAGCAGCCGGTTTGAGAATGCGCTGCCGGGGCCGGTGAAGCGCTGGGGCGCGGGCACCGCGTCGCTGTCAGGGAGGTTGCCGGGCAGGTTTTGCGCGGGCATGGTGTGCAGCGCGCGCACCTGGCCGGCCGCCACGCCCAGCACCAGCCACTGGCCGCCGACCTCGACGACGACCACACGTTCGCGCTGGCCGACCATGGCGCTGGAGACGACCTTGAGCAGGCGGCCGCTGCCACCGGCCTGCAGGCCGAAGCGCCGCGCCAGCCAGGCGCAGCCAAAAATCATCGCCACCACAAAGGCCAGGCCCAGGCCGGCCTGCAGCAGGCCGGCGGCGCCGAAGGAGGCGCGCACGGGTTCGGCGGCGGCCGCGGGCACGGTGGGCAGCACCGCGCCGGCCGACAGGCAGAGGCCGGCCAGCAGCAGCGCGACTAGCCCGCGGACCACGGTGCGAAACACAGGCTTCATCGGTTCAGCTTCTGCATGCGTTCCGACGGCGTGATGATGTCGGTCAGGCGTATGCCGAACTTGTCGTTGACGACCACCACCTCGCCCTGCGCGATCAGGTAGCCGTTGATGAAGACGTCCATGGGCTGGCCGGCCAGGCCGTCGAGCTCGACGACCGAACCCTGGGACAGCTGCAGCAGGCTTTTGATGGTGATGCGGGTGCGGCCGAGCTCGGTGGTCAGCTGCACGGGCACGTCGAGCACGCGGTCTATATCGCCGCGCGCGATCTCGAAGGCGGCGTTGCCCTGCAGCGGCTGGAACACGCGCTCGCCGGCCGCGGTGGAAGGCGGCGGGGATGCGGGCGGCGGTGGAGGAGGCGGCGCGGCGGCGGCGCTGGACTGCGCCTGCTCGGCGAGCGCGCTGCCCCAGTCGTCGGCGTCGGCCGCCGGCTGCTCTTTGCTGTCTTCACTCATGGTCTTTTCCCTTGCTGGAGTCGCTGTCCTGGTGGTGGATCATTTTTTCCACACGCAGGGCATAGTGGTTGTTGGAGGTGCCGTAGCCGCATTCCATGACGGGCACGCCGTTGACCTTGCCGATGATGGTGTCCGGGATCTCGACGGGCAGCACGTCGCCGGCCTGCAGCCTGAGCAGCTGGCCTATGCTCGACTGCAGGGTCAGGAAGTGGGCGCGCAGCTCGACCTCGGCGCTCTGCACCTGCTGCGAGAGCTGCTTGACCCAGCGCTTGTCGATCTCGATCTCGTCCTGCAGCGGATTCGACAGCAGGTCGCGTATCGGCTCGATCATGGAATAGGGGATGCAGACGTTGAGCGCCCCGCCTATGGGGCCGAACTCGATCTGGAAGGTGGTGTTGATGACCACCTCGTTGGGTGCGACGATGTTGGCCAGCTTGGCGTGCATCTCGGCGCGCACGTATTCGAACTCGAGCGGATACACCGGTTGCCAGGCGCCGCCGTAGCTCTCCAGCGTGAGGTTGAGCAGGCGCTTGATGATGCGCTGCTCGGTCTGCGTGAAGTCGCGGCCCTCGATGCGCACGTGGTAGCGGCCGTCGCTGCCGAACAGGTTGTCGACGACCAGGAACACCAGCTTGGGGTCGAACACGAACAGCGCCGTGCCGCGCAGCGGCTTCATGTGCATCATGTTGATGTTGGCCGGCACCGGCAGGTGGCGTATGAAGTCGCCGTATTTCTGGATCTGCACCGCGCCCACCGAGATGTCGGCGCTGCGCCGCATGAAGGTCAGCAGCGCGCCGCGCAGGTGGCGCGCGAAACGCTCGTTGATGACCTCGAGCGTGTGCATGCGGCCGCGCACGATGCGCTCGTCCGTGCCGAGGTTGTAGGTCGGCGGGCCCGCGGGTACGGGCGGCTTCGGGCTGGCCGCGCCGGCGTCGCCGGTGACGCCCTGCAGCAGCGCATCTACCTCGTCCTGCGAGAGCTGCTGTTCATAAGCCATGGGCGGATTTCATTGGGCGTCGTTATGGCGAATAGGTGCAGGCGATGCTTACTGCAGCATGAAAGTGGTGAACATCACGCTGGAGATCTTCAGCGAGGGCAGGTTGGGCACCAGGGGCTGGTTCAGCGCCGCCATGATTTCGGCGGCCAGCTTGGCTTTTTCCTCGGGCGTGATCAGCGCGTCGGAGGCGCGGTTGGACAGCACCGTGAGCAGCCGGCTGCGCACTTCGGGCAGGTACTGGGTGACCAGGGCCTGGGATTTGGCGTCGGGCACCTTCAGGGTGACGGCCGCATGCAGGAAGCGGCTGCGGCCGCCCGGCTGCAGGTTGACGGTCATGGGCTCCAGCGCCACGAAGAGCGGCGCGGCCGGCAAGGTGGCGGCGGGTGCGGCCTCGGCATTGCGCTGGTTGCTGAGGTACCAGGTGGCGCCCGCGGCCGCGGCGGCGGCCAGGACCGACAGGGCGATCAACAGGGCGATGAGTTTGGGCGAGGGCTGACGCGAGGTGAGGGTCTTCGCTGGGAGTGTGCTGGTAGCCATGGCGGTGTGGGTTTGGGTTGGTCAATCGATTGTTGGGTAAAACACCGGCCGTGCATCGCCGGAGCAGCAGGGGGAAAACGCTTCAACTTCGGCATTTGCCGGGCGCGTGTGCTCAGGCGTAGGTGTCCACCTTGCCGCGCGGGTGGGCTGGCGCTGCGGCCGTGGGGGCCGGTACCGCCGCATCGGCCGCCTGGTAGCCGGGCTGGGTGCGCTGGTTCTGCGCGCCGGGCTGGCCGGGCCGGCCGTCCTGGCCCTGGGCGAAGGCGGGCTGCTGCTGCTGGCTGCCGGAGTTGACCGAGGTGTCGCCCAGGCTGATGCCGTTGTCGGCCAGCGTGCCGCGCAATTGCGGCAGCGCGGCTTCGACGGCGGCGCGCACCGAGGCATGCGCGGACACAAACAGCGCCTGGACCTGGTTGTCGTTCATGCTGAGCGTGACCTTCAGCGGCCCCAGGCCCGGCGGATTCAGCTGGAGCTCGGCCACCTGTTCGCCGGCCTTGCCCATATGCAGCATCTGCCGGCCCAGGGCCTGGCCCCATTCACCGCTGCCGACTTCGGGGGTGAGGGCTGCCTGACTTGGGATGGGCGCCGCGGGCTGGCTCGGAGCCGGGGCGTGGCCGTGCGCCGGGGCGGCGGCCGCGGCGACAGTGAAGCCTGTGGCGGACGGTGAATCGGTTGCGGCGGCCTGGACGGCGGCGGCCGGGGCTGCGGTGATGTTGGTAGTTGCCGGGTCGGCCGCATCCTTGGCCGCCGCCATCGCGGGTGCCTTGCTTGCACCGGGCTTTTGTTCGGCGCGCGTGTCGGCGCCAAGCGCCTCGCGGGCCTCATCGCCGGGCCGCTCGTCGCGCGCTGAAAATTGCGTTGCCTGGCCGGCATCCGATGCGGCGACGGGCGCCATGGCTTTGGCGGCGGGAAGGTCCAGGGCGGCTTCGTCGTTTGCGGAGGCAGGGGCGGTGGACTGAAGCTCCCGGCCTTTGCCCGGTGTGGCGGGTGCAACCGGCAGGCCGGAAGCCAGCAGGGCTTGCGGCGCGGCGGCTTCGCTGTCGCCGCCCAAGCTGGCATCGTTTGCCGCCGCGGCGGTGTTTGCCGGTGCGGCGGCGGTCGAGGCTTGCGCCGCGGCCGTGGCCGTCAAGGAAGTGGCCGCGCCGCCGGCGGCAGCGGCAGTGCCGCCATCGGCGCCCGCCGCCTTGGCGATGCGTGTTTCCAGTGGCACAAACAGCAGCGCCGCGGTGTTGACCGTTTCGGGCGTGTCGGATTTTTTGTCGTCGGCGATGCGCTTGAGGGGCGTGGACGCGGCGGGTTTGCCGCCGGCCTTGGCAGGCGCTTCACCGGAGGCCGCGAGCGAGCGCGACAGCACGTCGCCAAAACTTTCGCTCTCGCCCTGGGCGGCTTCATCACCGCGGCTGGACGCTGTGGAAGAAGCCGAGGATGCGTTGCCGGTTGGCGCCGGGGTGGAGAGGGTAGGGGGGAGCAGGGACATGGCTGTTTCTCGCGGGTCTATCTATTCAGTGGCCCTGCAGGCTGGCGCGCATATAGAACTGGCGCGCGCTGCGTTCGTCGCTGTCGCGCTGCTCGCGCCTGTTCTGCACGGCCATTTCCTGCAGGCGCACGCGGCCGGCCAGGGTGTCGAAGGAGTTGAGGCGGCGCTGGCTGTTCTGCCAGTCGCCGCGGCCGGTGGCCAGCCGCGTGTCGGCCTGCACGGTGACGGCGCGCTGCTGTTCGATGGCGGCATCCAGCGTGGCGATGAAGTTGCGGAAGTTGCGCAGCTGCGCGGCAGGCACGCCCGCGCCCATCTGCACCTGCAGCTGGTCCAGGTATTCCTGGCGGTAGCGCTGCAGCATCTCGAGTTTTTCGGCCGCGCTGGTGTGCGCGGTCTGCAGCTGGCCGAGGCGGCGCGTGGCTTCGTCGGTCTTGTTCTGCGCCAGTTCGATCAGCGTGGCGAGCGGTAGCTTGTTGGGCATGACGGGATTCCTGGATTTGGGTTTAGGTGGCGAATGAAAAAATCAGGACGGGGCTCAGGCCTGGAAGATCGCGTTGAGCTGGGCCGTGGCGTCGGCGTGGCTCACGCGTTCTTCCATGGTCTGCTGCAGAAAGGCTTCTACCCGCGGGTACAGGGCGATGGCCTGGTCCAGCTGCGCGTCGTGGCCGGGCGCATAGGCGCCGACGCTGATCAGGTCGCGGTTGCGCTGGTAGCGCGACAAGGCCTGCTTGAAGCTGCGCACGGCCTGGAACTGTTCGGGCGTGATCAGCGCCGTCATGGCGCGGCTGATGGAGGCTTCGATGTCGATGGCCGGGTAGTGGCCGGACTCGGCCAGGCTGCGCGACAGCACCACGTGGCCGTCGAGGATGGCGCGCGCCGAGTCGGCGATCGGGTCTTGCTGGTCGTCGCCTTCGGCGAGCACGGTGTAGAAGGCGGTGATGGAGCCGCCGCGGCCTTCGGCGTCGCGCGCGCCGTTGCCGGCGCGCTCCACCAGCGCGGGCAGCTTGGCGAAGACCGAGGGCGGGTAGCCTTTGGTAGCGGGCGGCTCGCCCACGGCCAGCGCGATCTCGCGCTGCGCCATGGCGTAGCGTGTCAGCGAGTCCATGATCAGCAGCACGTTCTTGCCTTCGTCGCGGAAGTATTCGGCCAGGCAGGTGGCATAGGCCGCGCCCTGCAGGCGCAGCAGCGGCGAGGTGTCGGCCGGTGCGGCCACCAGCACGGCGCGCGCCATGCCTTCCTCGCCCAGGGTGTTCTCGATGAAGTCCTTGACCTCGCGGCCGCGCTCGCCGATCAGGCCGACGACGATGACGTCGGCGCTGGTGTAGCGCGCCATCATGCCCAGCAGCACGCTCTTGCCGACGCCGGAGCCGGCGAACAGGCCCATGCGCTGGCCGCGCCCGACGGTCAGCAGTGCGTTGATGGCGCGCACGCCGACGTCGAGCACGCTGTCGATGGGCGCGCGGGTCAGCGGGTTGATGGGCTTGGCGGCCAGCGGAACCTCGCGTGAGAAATCGAGCGGGCCGCGGCCGTCCAGCGGCCGGCCGGCGGCGTCGACCACGCGGCCCAGCATGCCGGCGCCCACCGGCAGCCGTTTGGTGCGCGGGCCCAGGCCGCCGGCATGGCCGGCGGGCGACTCCAGCGCATAGACGCGGGCGCCGGGCAGCAGGCCGTCGACCTCGCTTTGCGGCATCAGGAAGATGCGGTCGCCGGCGAAGCCGACGACTTCGGCCTCGGCGGTTTTTTGCGGGTAACCGGGCGGCAGCTCGATCAGGCAGTCGCTACCGACCGGCAGGCGCAGCCCGACGGCTTCGAGCACCAGGCCGACGGCGCGCGTGAGCCGGCCGTAGCTGCGCACCGGCACGCTTTGCGCCACCGAGGCGCGCGCCTCGTCGAGCGCACCGTGCCAGGCGCGCAGCGGCGCGGCGGCCGGAGCGGCAGGAGCAGCGGCTGCGACGGGCAGTTCAGACATGGATTGCCACCGGCGTGTGCATGGCGGTTTTCACCAGGGCCGCGGTGACGCGTTCCCAGCGGCCCGGCAGGCTGGCGTCCTGTTCGCCGCTGGCCGCCAGCACGCGGCAGCCGCCGCGCTGGCAGGCGGCGTCGCTGCGTATGCGCCAGCCGGCGGCCTGCAGGTCTTCGGCCAGGTGCTGGCGCACCAGCGCCGCGTCGTCGGGGTGCAGCACCAGCTGCGGCGAGCCGCTGAGGGCCGGCTCGGCCTGCAGCAGATCGCGCACCACGGGCAGGATGGCGCCGGTGTCCAGCGCCAAGGCCTGGCCCAGCACCTGGCGCGCGATGTCCAGCGCCAGGGCCAGCAGGTTTTCGGAAATTTCGTTCTCGGCGCCGCGCAGCGCGGCCGGCAGCGCCAGGGCCAGCGCGCGCAGCTGCGCGGCTTCCGCATGGACTTCGGCCATGGCCTGGTCGCGGCCTTGCGCCTGGCCGCGGTCGTAGCCCTGGCGAAAGCCTTCGGCCTCGCCGGCCTGCAGGGCCTGCAGGCGCAGCTGGGCCAGCTCGACGTCGTTGATCAGCACCTCGGGCTTGAGCGGCGCGACCACGGGCGCCGGTTTGGGCTCGGGGGCCGGCGCCGGTGCCGCATCGGATTCCTGCGCGATGGCCGTCATCTCCCAGCGCTCCCATGCGGTGAGCGCTTCCTTCGTGCCGTTGGCCCGGCGCGCGTAGGGCGGTTCGGTGGCCGGCCTGTCCGCGGCGGCGCGTGGCGGCAGATGCGTGAGAGATGTAAGAGGGGGCCGGTTATACATAGGAGTCGTTCCCCGGGCCGCCGAGCACGATCTCGCCAGCATCCGCCAGGCGGCGCACGATCTGCAGGATGCCCTTCTGCTCGTTCTCGACCTGCGAGACGCGCACCGGGCCGCGCATTTCGATGTCCTCGCGCAGCATCTCGGCGGCGCGTTGCGACATGTTCTTGAGGAATTTCTCGCGCAGCTCCAGCGGCGCGCCCTTGAGCGCGATGATGAGCGACTCCGATTCCACTTCCTTGAGCAGCAGCTGCACGCTGCGGTCCTCGAGCTCGAGCAGGTTCTCGAACAGGAACATCTCGTCGATCATCTTCTGCGCCAGCGCCTCGTCGTGCTCGCGCACATGCTTGATGACGCTTTCCTCCTGCGCGCTGCTCATCATGTTGACGATCTCGGCGGCCGCGCGTATGCCACCCAGGCGGCTGCGTTTGACGCCTT
The DNA here is from genome assembly GCF_056405195.1 of Polaromonas sp. P1_H6. Lineage (NCBI taxonomy): Bacteria > Pseudomonadati > Pseudomonadota > Betaproteobacteria > Burkholderiales > Comamonadaceae > Polaromonas > Polaromonas sp. P1_H6. The sequence continues at coordinate 24,841 of NZ_JBFUCN010000036.1, read as the reverse complement.
CGCCGGACAGCATGTCGGTGAGCACGTCGGTCAGTTCCTTGAGGGCGGCCGGCTGCACGCCGCCGAAGGTGGCCACGCGCAGCACGGCGTCGTGGCGCACGCGCTCGGGCAGTTGTTCGAGCACGTCGGCGGCCTTGTCGCGGTCCAGGTGCACCAGCAGGGTGGCGATGATCTGCGGGTGCTCGTCGCGGATCAACTCAACGACCTCGGTGGCCTCGAGCTGGTTCAGCCGGTCAATGCCGCTGGTCGAGCTGTCGGGCTGGGAAATGCTTTCCAGCAGGTCGGCCGCGCGGGTGTTGCCCAGGGCCTTGTTGAGCACGGCGCGCAGGTAGCTGCCGGCATCGACGTGGGTGGCCGAGTACTGCTCGGTTTCCTCGCGGAATTCGCGCAGCACCTCGCCGACCTCGTCGCGCCTGACCTGCGCCAGCCCGGCCATGGCCTTGCCCAGGGTGTGGACCACGTGCTGCGGCAGGTGCTGCAGCACGCTGCCGGCGCCGGCCTCGCCGAGCGACATCAACAGAATGGCGCTTTTGCGCGTGCCTTCATCCACCATTTTTTTCCGTCCAGTGTTTGATCAGCATGGCCACCATGGCCGGCTCCTTGGCCGCCATCTCCTGCGCGTACTGCAGGTTGGCCTCGTGCCGGCGCTTGCGTTGTTCCTGCTGTTCGCGGGCCTGCGCCTGCTGTTCGGCGGTTTCGCCCTCGGCCGGTTCGCTGTCCATGCCCGCCGCGGCCGCTGCCGCCGAGGCCGAGGCCGGCTGCAGGTGCTTGCGCAGCAGCGGCCGCAGCACGGCCAGCCACAGGTAGAGGGCGAACAGGCCGAGCAGCAGGTACTTGATCGAGGACTTGGCGATCTCGACGTTCTCGGGCTGGCGCCACAGCGGCAGCTCGGGGGTTTCGGTGTCGGCGGCGAAGAGGCTGTTGACGACGTTGAGCGAGTCGCCGCGTTCGGCGCTGAAGCCCATGGCCTGGCGCGCCAGGTTGCGGACCTGCTCGAGCTCGGCGGCCGTCAGCGCCGCGCGCTTGCCGGCGGCGGCGCCGTTACCGCGGTAGTTGACCACCACCGCGACGGACAGGCGCTTGATGCCGCCGGCGCCCTGCTGTGTGTGGCGTATGGAGCGGTCGACTTCGTAGTTGGTGGTGACGTCCTTGCGCGAGTTGCCGCCGGCGCCGGCGCTGCGCGGGGCCGCGCCGGCCGAGCCGAGTTCGGCGCTCATCTTGAGCTGGGCCGCGGGCGCCGCGCCGGGCGGGGTGGCTTGCTTGATCTGCGAGGGCGCGGTGATGGGGGCGACCGGGTCGGGCGGCGGCTGGTTGGTCAGGGCCCCGGGTACGCCGGTGGCCGGGCCGTTGCCGAGCTGGCCGGATTCGCTGGACTGCTGGCTGCGGATGGCCGCTGTGCCGGGTTCCTGGTTGGGCCGGAATTTCTCGTCGGTGTTCTCGACGATGGAAAAGTCGATGTCGGCGGCGACCTGCGCATGCACGTTGCCGGCGCCGAGTATGGGCTGCAGGATGGCCTCGATACGGCGTATGTAGCCCTGCTCTATCTCTTGTGTGTACTTGAGCTGGCTGACGTCCAGGCCGCGTGTGCCGGCGTTGGCCGCCGAGAGCAGGTTGCCGGCCTGGTCGACCACGGTGATGCTTTTGGCCGAGAGTTCGGGCACGCTGCTGGAGATCAGGTGCACGATGGCGCTGACCTGGCCTTCGTCGATGCTGCGGCCGCGGTGCAGGCTCAGCACCACGGAGGCGCTGGGTTTTTTCTGGTCGCGCACGAACAGCGAAGGCTTGGGGAGTGCCAGGTGCACGCGCGCCGATTCGACGGCGGAGATGGAATTGATGGAGCGCGCGAGTTCGCCTTCAAGCGCGCGCTGGTAGTTCACTTGCTCGGCGAACTGGCTGGTGCCGAACTTCTGGGCATCCATCAGTTCGAAGCCGACGGTGCCGCCCTTGGGCAGGCCCTGGGCGGCCAGGCGCAGGCGCGCCTCGGGTACTTTGTTGGAAGCCACCAGCAGCGCGCCGCCGCCTTCGGTGAACTTGTAGGGGATGTTCATCTGCTGCAGCGACGCGATGATGGCGCCGCCGTCGCGGTCGGACAGGTTGCTGTAGAGCACGCCGTAGTCGGGCGCGCGGCTCCAGAGCCACAGCGCCGCGATGGCGGCCACCGCGGCGGACGCGCCGATCATCAGCGGCAGGCGCGGGTTGGCGCGCAGCTGCTCCAGCCAGGGCGGCATCCTGGACGGGGCCGCCTCGGCGCCCAGCACGGCGGTGTTCACGCGCTCACCCGGCTACGCACGGATGCGCGGCGTGGAGCCGGGGCTGGCCTGGAGGCTGGCGGCGCGTGCGGCCGGGCGTGGTGGCTGAAACAACAGTTGGCATACAACAGGTCTTATTCAAAGGCGAAAAAGTCGACCGGCATGGCGGGCAGGGAGGTGCACGGGGGCCGGTCCTTGTGAAGAATTGTCAGAGCCGGCCGGCCTTCCCGATCCGCTGAATAGCCGGGGCTTTTGCCGTCTTTTGGCCTGATGCCGCGATTCACCCGCTGGTACGCTTCAACCCGTTCATCAAGCAAGGGGCGCCCATGCGCCGGGAAAACACCATGTCGATCACATCCATTGAGTCCGTACTCCAGCAAATGCGCGTGCTTGCGCAGTCGTCGGGCATGTCCGCGCCGGCCGGCCCCGAGGCCGCCTCCGGTGGCTTCGCCGGCGAACTGAAGAAGTCGCTGGACCGCATCAGCGACAGCCAGCAGCACGCCTACAGCCAGGCCGAGGCCTTCGAGCTCGGAAAACCCGGCGTGGCGCTCAACGACGTGATGGTCGACATGCAGAAGGCCAACATCGGTTTCCAGATGGGCCTGCAGGTGCGCAACCGCGTGGTCGCGGCCTACCAGGAAATCATGAACATGCCGGCCTGACGTGAGGTGTTGGCACGCGATGCGGATTTATTTTCAGCGTGCCGCTAAAGGTTTGGCGGGGCCCGGCCGATAACCTGGACAACGGTGGCTTGCAGACTGTCAAGACAGCAAGGCCAGCGTGACGGCAAGTTAGCCGGAGTCCACAACCTCATGTAATCCAGGAGTCCCTCATGGCCCAAGTCATCAATACCAACTCGCTTTCCCTGCTCACGCAGAACAACCTCAACAAGTCGCAGTCGTCGCTGAACACCGCGATCCAGCGCCTGTCCTCCGGCCTGCGCATCAACAGCGCCAAGGACGACGCAGCCGGCCAGGCCATCGCCAACCGCTTCACGTCCAACATCAAGGGCCTGGCTGTTGCGCAACGCAATGCCAACGACGGCATCTCCCTGGCGCAGACGACTGAAGGCGCGTTGACCGAAATCAACAGCAACCTGCAGCGCATCCGCGAACTGGCCGTCCAGTCCAGCAATGGTTCGAACTCGACCGCCGACAAGGCTTCGATCCAGGCTGAAATCACCCAGCGCCTCGCTGAAATCGACCGTACCTCGGCACAAACCGACTTCAACGGCGTGAAAGTGCTGGCCTCCAACAGCAAGCTGAGCATCCAGGTCGGCGCCAACGACGGCGAAACCATCGACATCGGCCTCAAGCAGATCGACTCCGCCAGCCTGAAGCTGAACTCGCTGACGGTTTCCAAGAATGAACTGAAAGTCGGCGCCGCCATCACCACCGTGGTGGACAACACCGCCGCCACCGGCTCGGCCACCGTCAACTTCGCGGCGACCAGCGTCACGGCGCTGAACACCGCCAACGGCACCAGCCTGACGGCCGCCGATCTGTCGCTGCATGAAGTGCAGACCGCAGCCGGCGTCGGCAGCGGCGTGTTCGTGGTCAAGGCGGGCGACGAGTACTACTCGGCCACCGTGGACCGCACCAGCGGCAGCGGCCTGGTCACGCTGAACACGGCCGACATCGACTACACCGACACGGCTGCCGGCGTCACGCCCGCCGTCACCATCACCGACCAGCTGGTCAAGGTTGGCGCCGACGCAGCTGGCGCCACGACCGGCTACGTCAGCATCCAGGGCAAGAACTACGCAACGGCCGCCAGCGCGATCGTTGACGCCGGTGATGCCACGGGTACGCTGAACGACACCGGCACCGCCGCGATCGAACTGAACAACCCGGCCGGCGGCACGACCGCTGAATTCGTCGGCGCCTCCACGATCAACCCGTTGTCCAAGATCGATGCGGCGCTGAAGATGGTCGACGACCTGCGCGGTTCGCTGGGCGCGGTGCAAAACCGTTTTGACTCGGTGATCTCCAACCTGGGCACCACGGTGACCAACCTGTCTTCCTCGCGTTCGCGCATCGAAGACGCGGACTACGCGACCGAAGTGTCCAACATGACGCGCGCCAACATCCTGCAACAGGCTGGTACCTCCGTGTTGGCCCAGGCCAACCAGACGACCCAGGGCGTTTTGTCCCTGTTGCGTTAATCGCGCAAGGCACGCCCTCTTCGGAAGGTGTGCCTGGTTTTTGTGCAAGCCAGGCGGCTGTGTCCGCCTGCGCTACGCACTCCCGCTTGAGGGTTCAGGCGGGAGTGCCTAGCGATTTCTCAGGAGAGCCAGCATGACGATTCCTTCCAGTGCCGTGACAGCCGCTCCGTGGCGTGATGCCATGCCGCCTTCGGCCGCGACCGGCCGCACCGGCGCGTCCCGCGAGGTGCCCGCTGAAAAAGAAGCGGCGCCCGCGCCCGCGCAGGAGCGCGCCGCGCTGGCCGAGATCAACGAGTCCCTGCGGATGGCGTCCATCGGCGTGCAGTTCGAGTTCGACAAGGAGGCCGACACCATGATCGTCAAGGTGGTCGACGTGGAGAGCGGGGACCTGATCCGGCAGATGCCTTCGGAAGAGGTGGTGCGGATTTCGAAGGCGCTCGGCAAGCTGCAGGGCCTCTTGGTTCACCAAGCGGTTTAGTTCAGAAACATTGAGGAGTCACCATGGCATCGGTTTCAAGTTTGGGCATCGGTTCGAATCTCGATTTGAGCGGCCTGCTCACCAGCCTCACCACGGCGGAAAGCCAGCCGCTGGTCATGCTGCAGAAGCAGCAGATCAGCTACACCGCCAAGTTGTCGGCCTACGGCACCCTGCAAGGCGCCCTGAGCACCTTGCAGGCGGCGGCCGCCAAGCTGTCGGATGCCAACCTGTTCCAGGGCGTCAAGGCGACGTCCAGCAACACCGATGTACTCACGGCCGCGGCCTCGGCCACGGGCGCCGCCGGCACCTACGCGGTCAACGTCACCCAGCTGGCCGCGGCGCAGTCGCTGGCCGCCGCTGGCGTGGCTAACGCCAAGGCCGCCGTGGGCAAGGGCACTGTCACGATTGATTTCGGCACCATCTCGGGTGGCACGCTGAACGCCGCCACCGGCACCTACAGCGGCGCGTCCTTCACGGCCGACACCGCGCGCGCCGCGAAATCCATCGTGATCGACGACAGCAACAATTCGCTGGAAGGGTTGCGCGACGCGATCAACAAGAGCGCCGACATCGGCGTCACGGCCGCCATCGTCAACGACGGCGGGATCTCGCCGTACCGGTTGGTGCTCACTTCCAAAGATACGGGCGCAGCCTCGAGCATGCGCATTTCCGTGGCCGGCGACGCCAGCCTGCAAGGCCTGCTCAACCATGACGCTTCGGGCGCGCAGGCCCTGCAGCAGACCGCCGCCGCCGCCAACGCGATGCTCACGGTCGGCGGCCTGCCCGTGACCTCCAAGACCAACACGGTGACCGACGCCGCGCCCGGCGTGACCATGACGCTGGCCAAGACCGGTGCCAGCACGCTGACGGTCAGCCGCGACACCTCCGCGGTGGAGGCGGCCATCACCAGCTTCGTCACCGCCTACAACAGCCTGCAGGCCACGGCCGGCCAGCTGACGCAGTACGACAAGGAAAAGCAGGCGGGCGCGGCGCTGGTCGGCGACTCGACGCTGCGCACCGTCCAGACGCGCCTGCGCGCGGCGCTCAACACGCCCCAGGCCGGCGAGCTCAAGGTGCTGTCCCGGGTCGGCGTGAGCTTCCAGAAGGACGGCACGCTGGCCTTCGACGCCGCCAAGCTGAAGACCGCGTTCGCCGACAACAAGGCCGGGGTGGCGGAACTCTTCGCCGGAACCGGCACGACAGGCACCACCGGCATCGGCAAGCAGGTGTCCTCGCTGCTGGAGACCTTCACCAGCAAGGACGGCATGCTCAGCGCCGCAACCACGGGCGTGAAGACCACGCTCAAGTCCCTGGACGACCAGTACACGGCGACCCAGAGCCGGGTGGAGGCCACGGTGGCGCGCTACAAGGCGCAGTTCACCCAGCTGGACCTGCTGGTGTCGCGCATGAGCTCCACCGCCAACTACCTGACCCAGCAGTTCGCCAACATGAGTTCGAGCAAGAAATAAACCCGCACGCAAGCACGTCCCAGCCAGCCGGAATTCCGATGCATACCCAACCCCACACCCAGCCCCTCACGCAACCGCTCACCCAGCCCTGGGCCTACCAGCCGAGCACCAATAGCTACCGCGCGGGCGCCAACGCCTACGCCAGGGTCGGCACCGAAAGCGCGGCCATGAGCGCCTCGCCGCACCAGCTGATCACCATGCTGTTCGACGGCGCCAAGACGGCCATCGCGATGGCGCGCCACCACATGGCGAACAAGGACATCAGTGCCAAGGGCCAGGCCATCTCCAAGGCCATCAACATCGTCGACAACGGCTTGAAGGCCAGCCTGGACGCGGACGCCGCCGGCGCGGCCGGCGCCCAGCTGGTGGCGGACCTGTCGGCGTTTTACGCCTACGTCACGCAGCGCCTGCTGTATGCCAACCTGCGCAACGACCCGGCGCTGCTGGACGAGGCCGACCGGCTGCTGGACAGCGTGAGCTCGGCCTGGCGCGAGATCGACCCGCAGCGGCCGCAGCCGCTGCAAGTGCCCGCCGCCCCCGCGCTGGCGCGTTTTTCCGCGGGAGCTTGACCTTCATGGGATCACAGAGCGAAGTCATGCACTGCTACGAGCAGATCGCCCCTCTGACCGAGCGCATGCTCGTGCTGGCGCGCGCCAAGCAATGGGGCGAGCTGCCCCGGCTCGAAGGGCAGTGCAGCAGCATGGTCGAGCGCCTCAAGGACATCGAGCCGCTGAGCACGCTGGACGAGGCGCAGTCGGCCCGCAAGTACGTGCTGTTGGGCCGCATCAGCGCTAACACCACCGAGATCTTCGGCATGGTCATGCCGCAGCTGGCCAAGCTGGTGGGCGTGATGAAAAGCCTGGAACGGCAGCGCAGCCTGCACAAGGCGTACGGCCAGCCGGACGACATCCACCTGTTATGAGCGGTGTGACGCCTCTGGTGGATACCTTGCTGGCCACGCGGCTGGGACAGCGCGTGGACCTGGTACCGCTGAAGGCAGCGCTCGAGATCGCCGGCCCGGGCGCCGTGGTGAATGTGGAAAAAGTGACCAACGACGTGCGCCTGCCTTCGCGCGAGGCGCTGCAGCGCGAGCTGGGCCCGGGCCTGGTCGGCCGCGATGGCGCCGCCCTGGGCTTCGCGCAGGCCAGGCACGAGGGCGCCGTCACCCTGAGCGCCGCCGCCCGCACCGTGAGCGCGCTGCTGAACCTGCCGGTCGGAACGACGCCCGCCATCCGCGGGCGGGTGCCGCTGCAGCCCGACTTGCGCACGCCTGCGGTACCGGTGCTGACGGCCGTCCTGGCGCGCACGGTGGCCGAATCAGGCCTGTTTTACGAATCCCACCTGCAGCAGTTCGCGGCCGGCCAGCGCGCCCTGGCGCAGCTGGCGCGTGAGCCGCAGGCCGGCATGGCGCCCGCGCCCGCCGGGGCACAACTGGCGGATGAAGGCCCGGCTTCCCCTGGGGCGGCTGCCGCGCCCTCTATATATATGCAGCCGGGTTCTGCTGTCGCTTTGCCTGGGACCGCCGCCGTTCCGCCGCCCGTGCCGCAGGGAACGCCGGAAGCGGCAGCACCGCCGGCCGCAGCCGGCGCTGCCCCCGATACCGGCGTCGCGACGCAGCCGTCCGCCGGCCCTTCGGCGGAGTCCGTCCACCCGCCGCTCCCGGCCACCAGCTACGGCCCGACCGGCCTGCCGGACCCCGCGACGCCCAGCCCGCACGATTTCTCCGGGCCGGATGCCGGCACGCCCGGCCCCGCCGCCGTGTCGACGGAGACCGCGCGCGCCGGCCATCCGGCGGCCGCCATCCATCCCGAGCTGGTGGGCCTGGTGCGCCAGCAACTGGACATGCTGGCGCTGCCGGTGTTTCGCTGGAGCGGCGAGGGCTGGCCGGGCATTCCGCTGGACTGGGAAATCCGCCAGGAGCGCCATGAACACGAGGAAGCGGCGGGCCGCGAAGGTCGTGAGGACGTGACGGAAGCGGCGCCCTCGACATGGACCACCCGCCTGACGCTGAAGCTGCCCCGGCTGGGAACGGTCGATGCGCGCCTGGGCTTGGCCGGCGCCGCGCTCCAGTTGCGGCTGGACGCCTCACAGGAGGGCACGGTGGCGGTGCTGAACCAGGCCGGCGCCGAACTGTCGCGGCGCCKGGGCGCCGTGGGGCTGGAACTGGCGGAGCTGCGCATAGGCGGCGCGGCGGACCTGCCGGACCCGACGGGAGGCCGTGATGCCGGATAAACCGCGGGAAGGAAACGCCGCCGAAAGCCCGGAAACCGCGCGTTCCGGCGCCGTGGCGCTGTCCCTGGGGGCCGGCGGCCAGGCGCCGACGGTGGTCGCCAAGGGCTATGGCGCGGTCGCCGAGGCGATTGTCCAGCGCGCGAAAGAGAGCGGCCTTTACGTCCACGCCTCCTCCGAATTGGTGAAATTGTTAATGCATGTAGACCTGGATTCGCAAATTCCGCCCAATTTGTACCTGGCGGTCGCGGAAATGCTTACATGGATGCATCAATTAGAAATTGATAAAACTACTACTTAAAAATTAATACTATCGATATTTTGTGAAATTGAAATACAAATAGCTTTTATAAATTCAGTAATTCATTACTAATTTTTCTTGTTTTGACGCTTAAATGTTACTTAATTGATAAATTTGATTTGTTCATGTAATTGTCAGTTTAATGTGTTAAAAATTGCAATTGAGGTGAAGTTGTAAGACAGGCATCTCAATCAATCTGTGATGGGTGACGAAATTGATAGCGAGTAGATGTTCAGGTCACCTCTGTACATGCAAATTTTGAAAGAACAGGAACGCAACGTGATTGAAACTGGTACCGCCAACGACATTGGCGATTTGAATTTGGCCTACCTGCTGCTCGCAAAGCGGCTGGTGAGTGAAGATATTGCGCTCGCGATGTACCGGCTGGGCATGAGCCGGGAACTGGCTGACCTGCTGGGCAGCCTGTCGCTTTCCCAGATTGTGAAACTGGCCGGCTCCAGCCTGCTGCTCTGCCGTTTCCGGTTCGACGACCATCCCATGCTGTCGGCGCTGACCCTGGAAGGCAAGAACCCGGCGCTGCAGCAGGCGCATGCGGCGATTTTGCTGTCCGGCCAGCAGCTTGAGGCGGTCCGGTGATGGCCGTCGCACGGGTTACGGCCGCCGCTTTCCCCGGGAACCGTCATGGCCACTAAAAGCGTCATCGTCGAAGCCCGGGAAATCCACCTGGCCATGGACCTGATCAAGCTGGGCGCCCGGCTGCAATTCCTGGAAGCCGAAACCAGCCTGAGCCGGGACCGCCTGATCAAGCTCTACAAGGAGCTCAAGGGCACCTCGCCGCCCAAGGGGCTGCTGCCCTTTTCGACGGACTGGTTCATGACCTGGCTGTCCAACATCCATTCGTCGATGTTCTACAACATCTACCGTTTCATGGTGGTCCACGGCGGCTGCACGCGCATCAACGCCATTATCAAGAGCTACCGCCTGTACATCGAGCAGGTGCAGCAGCAGGGCGGCGAGCCGGTGCTGGATTTCACACGGGCCTGGACGCTGGTGCGCTTTTTCGACAGCGACATGCTGCAGCTGAGCACCTGCACGCGCTGCACGGGCCTGTTTGTCGCGCATGCCCACGACTCGCAGAGCAACTATGTGTGCGTGCTGTGCCGCCCGCCCTCGCGCGCCGGCAAGACCCGGCCCTCGGGCGCCAGGCGCGACGAGGCCGACGACGGCGCCAGCAGCGGCAAGCCCGAGGGCAGCCCCCGCGCCGCCGCAGGCACGCCCGCGCTCTCGTCATCGCAGTGGCTGGCCAATGTGATGAACAGCTCGCGCACCGCCTGAGGGGCGGGGCTTTTTTACAGATCCGCAGGAGAACCCCGTGCTCGTAATCGTTGGCTATCTGGTCGTCCTGGGTTCCGTCTTTGGCGGCTACGCCATGATGGGCGGGCATTTCGGTGTGCTGTACCAGCCGCTGGAGCTGCTCATCATCGGCGGGGCGGCCGTGGGCGCCTTCATCTCGGGCAACGACGGCCGCACCATACGCGCCACCCTCAAGGAGCTGCCCAAGCTGCTGGCCAGCTCGAAGAAGCACGACAAGGCGCTCTATATGGAGCTGCTGGCCCTGCTCTACGTGCTGCTGTCCAAGGGCCGCAAGGACGGCATGATGGCGCTGGAGTCCGATATCGACGACCCGCAGAACAGCCCCATCTTCGCGCCCTACACGGTGATCCTGGCCGACGCCCGCGTGCTGGAGTTCCTGACCGACTACCTGCGCCTGATCGTGAGCGGCAACACCGACCCCTTCGAGATCGAGCAGCTGATGGAGCACGAACTCGAAACCTACAAGCACGAGGCGGAAGTCCCGGCCCACAGCCTGGCGCGCGTCGGCGACGCCCTGCCGGCCCTGGGTATCGTGGCGGCGGTGCTGGGCGTGGTGCATGCGCTGGCCTCCGCCGACCTGCCGCCCGCCGAGATGGGCCAGCTGATCGCGCACGCCATGGTCGGCACCTTCCTGGGCATCCTGCTGGCTTACGGCTTCGTGTCGCCGCTGGCCACGCTGATAGAGCACAAGGTGGCGGAGTCGCTGAAGGCCTACCAGTGCGTCAAGGTCACGCTGATGGCCAGCCTCAACGGCTACGCGCCGCAGCTGGCGGTGGAGTTCGGCCGCAAGATCCTGTATTCGACCGAGCGGCCGTCCTTCATCGAGCTCGACGGGCACGTGCGTGAAGTCAAGGCGCGCTGAGGCGCCGGCTGACGCAAGCAATCAGAGCCGAACGGAACTGCCATGAGCGAGAGCGCGCGAAGAATCATCGTCATCCGGCGTCCCGTGAAGGCGGCCGCCCATCACGGCGGTGCCTGGAAGATCGCCTTCGCCGATTTCATGACGGCCATGTTCGCCTTCTTCCTGGTGTTGTGGATCCTGAGCATTTCCTCGCCCAAGCAGCTCGAGGGCATCGCCGACCAGTTCAAGATGCCGCTGAAGGTGGCCATCAACGGCGGCAAAAAAAGCAGCACCAGCACCAACGTGATTCCCGGCGGCGGCGCCGACATGACGCACGCCGACGGCGAGGTCCGGCAGGCCTCGAGCGAGAGCAGCAAGGACCCGGACGACGGCCAGCGCCTGGAAGCGCTCAAGGAGCGGCTGGACGACATGATCGAGTCCAGCCCGGTGCTCAGGCAGTTCCGGCCGCAGCTGCTGATCGACATCACGCCCGAGGGCCTGCGCATCCAGATCGTCGACAGCAACAACCGGCCCATGTTCGACCGCTCCAGCGCCGTGGTGGTGGCCTATATGCGCAGCATCCTGCGCGAGATCGGGCCGGTGCTCAACGAGCAGCCCAACAAGCTCACGCTGTCCGGCCACACCGACGCCACCGTGTATTCGCAGGGCGACAAGTCCTACAGCAACTGGGAGCTGTCGGCCGACCGCGCCAACGCCTCGCGCCGCGAGCTGGTGGCCGGCGGCATGCAGGACGGGAAAATCCTGCGCGTCATGGGCGTTTCGTCCAGTGTGAACCTGAACACCGACGACCCTTATGCGGCCGTCAACCGGCGCATCAGCATCCTGGTGCTCAACAAGCGCGCCCAGGCCGACATCGAAAGCGGCAATGCCGCGACCGCCACCGCGCCCTACGCGAAGACTCCCCCGGCCGCCAAAACTGCGAACAACGCCGCCCCCGGCATCAAGCCGGTCAACACCGCGCGCGGCGCCGGCGGGCCGCCGCCGCTAAACCCCGCCCCCGCCAAACCTGAAAGCCGGACATGACGAACAAAAAAACCATCCTGGTGGTCGACGACTCGGCCGTCATGCGCCACCTGAATTCGGCCGTGCTGGAAGAGGGCGGCTACCAGGTGCTGCTGGCCGGCGACGGCAAGGCCGCGCTCGAGCAGCTGGTGAAAAAACCCGTGGACCTGGTGCTGACGGACTGGACCATGATTCCGATGGACGGCTGCGAGCTCACGCGCCAGCTGCGCGCACGGCCCGGCTCCGCCGATGTGCCCATCCTGGTGCTCAGCACCCTCAGCAACGACGCCAGCAAGGCCGACGCCCGCAAGGCCGGCGCCACCGGCTGGCTGTGCAAACCCATTGAACCCGAAACACTGCTGGCCGTGGTGGGCAGCCTGATGAACCCGGCGAGCGCATGAGGCCCACGGCCGCGGCCCGACACGACAGTACCCAACAAGAGAAACCCTTCCCCTATGGACATCACCCAGTTCTACCAGACATTTTTTGAAGAAGCCGACGAGTTGCTGGCCGAGATGGAGCAGCTCTTCCTGGGCCTGGACCTGGACGCGCCCGACGGCGAACACCTCAACGCGGTGTTCCGCGCCGCGCACTCGATCAAGGGCGGCGCGGCCACCTTCGGTTTTGTTGCGCTGACCGACACCACCCACCTGCTGGAAAACCTGCTGGACCGGGCGCGCCACGGCGAGCTCAAACTCAATACCAAGATGATGGATGCCTTTCTGGAGACCAAGGACGTGTTGCAAAAACAATTGAGTGCATACCGGGCCGGCGCCGAGCCGGAACCCGAGATGGTGGCCGCGATCTGCGCGGTGCTGCGCCAGCTCGCGCTGGAAGCCGGCGGCGAGCTGCCCGCGCCGCCCGTCGTGGCCGCGCCGGCGCCCGCGCCCGTGCAGGCCGCGCCCGAAGCCGCGCCCGCAGGCGCTGGAGAGCGGACCCTGAAGGTGCGCTTTTCCAAGGTCTCGGAGAACGACTGCAAGCTGCTCAGCGAAGAGCTGGCCAACCTGGGCCAGGTGGCGGCGCAGACCCAGGAGGAGGGCAGCCTGACGATCTGGCTCAAGACCGGCTGCGAGGGCAGCGACGTCATCGCGGTCTGCTGCTTCATCATCGAGGCCGACCAGATCGACATCCGCGAGGAGGGCGCGCCCGCCGCGCAAGCGGCCCCCGCGCCCGCGCCGGCGGCCAGCCAGCCTGCAGCTGTTGCGGCCGCGCCTGAGGCTGTGCCCGCTGCTGCGGCCGCAGCAGCTTCAAGCACGCCAGCCGCCGTGCAGAACAAGGAATCGAGTTCGATCCGCGTCGATGTGGAAAAAGTCGACCAGATCATCAACCTGGTCGGTGAGCTGGTGATCACGCAGTCCATGCTGACGCAGACCGCCTCCCTGCTGGACCCGGTGCTGCATGAGCGCCTGCTCAGCGGCATGGGCCACCTGGAGCGCAATGCGCGCGACCTGCAGGAATCCGTCATGTCCATCCGCATGATGCCCATGGACTATGTGTTCAGCCGCTTCCCGCGCCTGATCCGCGACCTGTCGGCCAAGCTCGGCAAGCAGGTCCAGCTGGTCACGGTCGGCAAGGAAACCGAACTCGACAAAAGCCTGATCGAACGCATCATCGACCCCATCACTCACCTGGTGCGCAACAGCCTGGACCACGGTATCGAAGGCCCTGAGCGCCGCGCCTACGCCGGCAAGGACCCGGTCGGCCGCCTGACGCTGTCGGCCCAGCACCAGGGCGGCAGCATCGTGATCGAGGTCAAGGACGACGGCGGCGGCCTGGTCCGCGAAAAGATCCTGGCCAAGGCCCTGCAGCAGGGCATGCCCGTCAGCGAAAGCATGCCGGACGACGAGGTCTGGCAGCTGATTTTCGCGCCGGGATTTTCCACCGCCGAAGCCGTCACCGACGTGTCCGGCCGCGGCGTTGGCATGGACGTGGTCAAGCGCAACATCCATGAGATGGGCGGCCATGTGGAGATTGCCTCGGTCCAGGGCAAGGGCACGACCATACGCATCGTGCTGCCGCTGACACTGGCCATCCTCAACGGCATGTCCGTCAAGGTCGGCGAGGAGGTCTACATCCTGCCGCTGAACTACGTTATCGAATCGCTGCAGCCCATGGAAAAGGACGTGCACTCGATCACCGCCGACGAGCATGTCATGCACGTGCGCGGCGAGTACCTGGCCCTGCTCGAGCTGCACAAGCTCTTCGACGTGGCCGACGCGGTGAGCGCGCCCACGCAGGGCATCGCCGTCATCGTGCAGGCCGAGGGCACGCGCTTCGCGCTGCTGGTCGACCAGCTCGTGGGCCAGCACCAGGTGGTGGTCAAGAACCTGGAAACCAACTACCGCAAGGTGCCGGGCATTTCCGGCGCGACCATCCTGGGCGACGGCAACGTCGCGCTCATCATCGACGTGGCGGCCGTGCAGCGCGCCAACCGCGAGAAGGCGGCCCAGCGCAGCCCGGGCCGGCCGGCGCTGGCGGCGGCCGCGGCGGCAGCCGCATCGCGTGCGCTTGAGGTGGCGATGGCGGCTTGATGCCCGCGCCCGGCCGTCAGATATCGCCGCGGGGGTTCCACCCGATCCCGGTCCGCGCAAGGGCTGCGTCCGTGGGCGAGATGCCTTCAAGCACCGGCAGTAGCGCATTGAACGACTCCCGGCAAAGATCCTTGCGGTACATCTCGTCATCCACCTGGCTGTACCCGCAATACTTGATCAGCCGCTTGAGCGCGGGACCCGCATCGGCGGGAAAGTGGCGTGCCCGTACTTCGAATTCGTCGCGCAGGATTTGATGGTGTTTGCGTATCAGTGCCTGGTTGGACAGTGCAAGGGTCATCAAGACGATATGGCTGAGGGCGGACTCGGGTTCGTTTGACAGCAGCCGTTCCAGAAACCCCTGGAACTGCTCGTCAATCGTGTGCAGAAGGGGGTGTCCAGGGCTTGCCGCGATGCGCCGGTTCCGGAAGGACATGATTTTTTCTTCCAGTATGGACAAGGACTCGCAGGCATCACGGATGGCCCTTTCCAGGTCCCATTCCCGGTCCTTCGCCCGTGGCTCGCCGAGCCTGCGGATAACGCAAGTCTTGAACAATTCGTGCGCTTCGGCCACCAACGGGGAAAAGCTGTCCCCGTAAAACACCACCTGGGCAAGCAGGCGCAACTGCCTGTCCTGTGCGGCGGGTTCCAGGCTTTTGATGACCGCCAGGCATTCCCGCGGAATTTTTTGCCAATAGCCCTCCTTTGGGTCGCCGTACCGAAAGAGGCTGTCCATCGCCCGAAGGGAACTCTTTGTATCAGCCGGGGAGGTGTTGAACGTCCAGTCCGCCAGAAGCCAACAAGACGCGTCCATCACTTTTTCCATGGCGATGGCGGCAGGCTGGTCCAGCCTTTTGAGCTGAAATGACGAGTAGAGGATGGACTCCCGGAGCATGTCGACGGCGAACCCGGGACGATGAGGTCTGAGTGTTACCGCCAGCTGATACGCCAGTTCGGGAGTCTCATGCA
The DNA here is from genome assembly GCF_056405195.1 of Polaromonas sp. P1_H6. Lineage (NCBI taxonomy): Bacteria > Pseudomonadati > Pseudomonadota > Betaproteobacteria > Burkholderiales > Comamonadaceae > Polaromonas > Polaromonas sp. P1_H6. The sequence goes on along the minus strand of NZ_JBFUCN010000036.1, from coordinate 9,255 downwards.
GATGCAGCGACATGAGAATTTCCGGGGGACGGGCCGGCGTCTGGTTCCAATGCTCGTCGATCAGGCGTACGGCAGCCGCCATGTCCTCGTGCGCGATCTCCAGCAACAGCGGCCATGCCTGCTTGCGCAAGTTGGGCTCGTTCGGTCCACGTTGCAATCCGGTGGGTCCGTATGTGCGCTGAACGGATCTTTGCAGCGCGTCGAAGCGCCTTGATGCGCTCACGCGAGGGCTTGCGACGGACCGGCTGGTCATGGCGTCCAGCTTGTTCTCCAAAGCGCGCTGCCCAACGAAGCCCACATCAAGCGGCAAAATGCGAAAGAAATTGATGACACCGAGCAATACGTCCTCATCGCCTTCATTGACAACCGAATGCATGCGATTGATGAAATCCGACTGGAAGCGCTGGCTGCTCCATCGCTCTACCTTGTAGTCCGCTCCTGAGAGCTTCGCAAGTAACCGTACGATCAAACCGGGCTTCTGGTTCGCCCTGGGAAAGTGACGGTGGTAGAACACCGCCGAGAAACTCGATTTAACGATGTTGGGTTCTCCCGATATCTCAAACCGGTGCGACTCATACCAATGTGCCAGCTCGATCAGGCACTGCTGTTCGGCAGGCGTGCAGAGCAGAAACAGCTTGTCTCGCCGCTCCATCAAGGAGCGGCGGTCGTTTTCATTCAGTTTGTGGCCGGGCAGGAAGGCTGTCTTGGGAAGCATCGACAAGGTCATAGGAAAAATACGTGGCGTGGCGGCCTGATTACAGCGTCACGGTAAAACAGGTGCTTCGCCCCGGCTCGCTGCGCACGGCGATCTTGCCGCCGTGCAGCTCGACCGAGTTCTTCACGATGGCCAGGCCCAGGCCGGTGCCCGGGATGTCGCCGACATTGCTTGCGCGGTGGAAGGATTCGAACAGGTGCGGCATTTCCTCGGGCGGTATGCCTATGCCCTGGTCCTCGACCTCGAAGACCGTGGCGCCGTCCTGCAGCGAGATGCGCAGGGCCACCTCGCCGCCGTTGGGGGAGTACTTGATGGCGTTGGACAGCAGGTTGCCCAGGATGTGGCGCAGCAGCTTGGCATCGAACAGGCCCGGCGGCGGCGAGGGCGGGAAGCGGGTGACGACCTTGCAGTCCGACTTGGGCTGCAGCAGGCGCGCCTCCTCGACGATGGCATGGCACAGCGCGAGCAGGTCGGTCGGGCCGGGGCGGAACTCCAGCATCTGGGCGTCGACCTGGCCTATCAGCAGCACGCGGTCCAGCATGCGCGCCATGCGCTGCACGCCGGCGCCTATGCTTTCGAGGATCTCGACTTTTTCGTCCGGCGGCATGCGGTCGCTGTAGTCCCTGAGCAGTTCGGCGGCAGACAGGATGGCCGCCAGCGGCGTGCGGAACTCATGGCTGGTCATGGAGACGAAGCGCGAGCGCAGGTCGTTGAGTTCCTTCTCGCGCTCCAGCGCCGCGCGTATATTGTCCTCGGCCTTGCGCCGCTCGGTGATGTCCAGCAGCGTCCAGATCACGCCGGCGTCGGGGTTGCGGTCGCTCACGCAGCGGCCCGCCAGCTGCACCCACAGCGTCTCGCCGTTGCGGCGCCAGAATTTACGCTCGTCGATGTAGACGCCGTCGCGCACCAGCTTGGCCCGGGTCTCCTTGCCGTCCGATTCGTAGGTCGCGTCGTCGTCGTAGAGCAGGCGCGACGACTTGCCGACCAGTTCCTCGCGTGAATAGCCGGTCATCTCCTGGTACTTGTCGTTGACCCACTGGATGCGCCGGTCCACGTTGAAGCTGATGCCCACCAGCGCGCTGTTGAAGATCGCCTCGCGCTCGGAGGAGGTCCGCGCGAGCGCCGCCTCGAGCTCCTTGCGCGGCGTGATGTCCATCACCGCCCAGACGCTGCCCTGGGTCTTGTCGAGAACGCTGACCGCCTTGCCCGAGGCCGTCACCCAGAACAGGCTGCCGTCCAGCCGGCGCATCTGCAGGTCGCCCTGGTAGGCGCGCCCCTCGTTCATGCAGACGGCGATGTCTTCGGCCACGCGCAGGTATTGCTGCTGCGACGAAAAAAGCGTGCTCCAGTCGCGCGGCGCCGGCGTGGCGGCCGAGACGCCGAACATCCTGGCCATGGCCTGGTTGGACCAGCGAAAGACGCCTTCATGCGTAAGGAAGGCGATGCCGACCAGGGAGTTCTCCAGAATGGTTTCGCGCTCTTCCAGGGTGTCGCGCAGTTTTTCCTCGAGCTTGCGGCGCTGGCTGATGTCGGAGAAAAAAGTCAGGATGCCCTGCTCGCCGTCCCAGGGGACCACAGTGACGCTGATGCCTATCCAGCGGATCTCGCCGCTGGGCAGCAGCAGGCGCAGCTCGTAGCGGCTGGGCACGTCCTCGCCGGCCAGGCGCCTGCGCTGGCGGTCCAGCACCAGTGCGTGGTCGTCAGGGTGGATGCGGTGCAGGAAGCCGATCTGCTGCATTTCCTCCAGGCCGATGCCGGCGATCTGCGCGGCGCGTTCGTTGGCGTAGGCGATGCGCTCGTCCTTCACGACGATCATGCCCTCGTCCACGTGCTCGATCACCGCGCGGTAGCGCTCGGTGGAGCGGCGCACGGTGTCGGCCAGGGCGCGGCTTTGCGTGATGTCGGAGAAAAAAGTCAGCGAGGCCGTGTCCCCGTCCCAGGGAATGACACTGCTGCCCACCGAGAGCCAGCGCGGCTCGCGGCCGGGGTGCAGCAGGCGCATCTCCGAACGCCCGGCGTCGTGTGCTGCGGCGGCCAGCCGGTCGTCGGGATGCAGGCGATGGAAAAATCCCTGCTGCAGGACTTCTTCGTAGGGGATGGCCAGGATGGCGGCGGCGCGCTGGTTGGCGAACACCACCGTGCCGCGCTGCAGGACCACCACGCCGTCGTTCACGTGCTCGATGACGGCGCGGTAGCGCTCCTGCGACAGGCGCGCGGCCTGCTCGGCGGCCTTGCGCCGGGAGATGTCGCGGATGAAGGCGCCGAAGCCGATGCCGCCGCCGGACGGGTCTGCCGGCACCGTGAAGATGGACAGCTCGACGGGCAGCAGGGCGCCGCTTTTGTGCAGCGCCTCCACCTCCAGCAGCCGTTCAATCGTCCTGGCCCTGCCGGTCTTGAGGAAGGCCGCCAGCCCGGCTTCGTGGGCGGCGCGGTGCGCGTGCGGCACGATCAGCTCGCACATGCGCTGGCCCACGGCCTCGGCCTCGCTCCAGCCCAGCATGTGTTCGGCGCTGGCATTCCAGCTTGTGATGACACCGCCGGCGTTCATCTCGAGCACGGCGTCGCGCGCCGACCCGAGCAGCGACACCAGGTGCCGCTGCTTGGTTTCCAGCGCGCGTATGGTGTCGCGCAACTGCGCTTCGGTGCCGGGGGCTTCCGATGCCGGAGGGGAGGAGGGCGGCTCTCCGGTGTGCCGGACGGGTGTGGGCATGAATCGTGGCGGGTGTGCGGCCTGCGCCGCGGCAGGCCATGGGAGTGATGAAGCCTCGGGCATTCTCTGCGATGCGCAGGGCATCGGTCAATCGGAAAACCGGATTCGTGGCGCTTCACGCGAAGGCGGCAAGCGGCCGTGCCCGGACCCAAAAAATGTCGGTCGGCGCCGACAGGGCAGAGCACTGATTCCGTTGGATTTTTTAAATTCCGGCGCGGCGGGTGTCGGCCCGCACCGACAGCAGGAGGCCGGTTAAAAAGCCGATGCCGTTGATTTCATTGATGAATTTCGGTGGCATGCAAATTGGGTACAGAAGGCCAACTCAATTTGCACGGTAGAACAAAAATGGCCAAGAAGAAGAATGTGTTTCGACGGATCTCGGTGCCCGGCCTGCTCGGCAGCCTGCTGCTGTGCCAGGAGCACGCGCAGGCCCAGCAGGACAGCCAGGTGCAGCTGGAGCCGAACGACCAGGTCATACGCGCCTGGCAGCAGAACAACCTCGGCGGGGCCGGCCCTTCGCTCACGCGCGAAGAGGACGGCGGCACCCGGCTCGAGTGGAAGGGCGGCCTGACGGTCGACACCTACAGCAACGACGTCTCTTCTGCCGGCGGCAACCTCAACACGCCCTTGCGCAGCGGCGCCTTCTTCAAGAACACCTACAGCAGCGACCTTCGCGCCACCCACAGGGACAACACCGTCGATTATTTCCAGCTGGGCGCCAGCGGCAGCAACGACCTCTCGGTGCTGAGCCAGAACCGCTATCAGATCAACAACATGCAACTGGGCCGCGCCGGCGAGGGTTATATGCTGGCCCTGGGCGACGTCACGCCGAATTTCTCCAGCCTGAGTTCCGCGCTGGGCGTGCGCGGCCTGTACGGGCAGCGGCAGTTCGGCGAAGTGACCGCCTACGGCTTCACCGGCATGGTGGCTGAGAGCTGGGAGACCCTGGGCAACAAGGTGCCGCGCACCCAGTACCTGAAAGACGTGCACGGCCTCAAGCTGGAAAAAGCCTTTGGGACATCGCTGAAAACCTATGTCACCAGCCAGAGCTCGTCCGACCGCGAACCGACGACCCTGATGTCGCAGCCCCTGGCCACGCTGCGCGGCAAGACGCGTTCCTTCAGCGGCGGCTTTCAATACCAGGCCGAGCAGTTCACGCTGGCCGGCGAAACCGCCGGCAGCCGCTACGAGGACGGCGGCAACTCGGACCGCCCGGGCCGCGCGACCGTCGTCGACGCAAGCTGGCGCGGCGAAGGCTACGGCTTTCGCGGCGGCTACCACGACATTTCCAACGGCTTCACCTCGCTGTCGCTGCAAGCGCAGCCGGGCGTGCGCGAGGCCTATGCCGGCGCCGACTGGACGGTGGCGCCGTGGATCTCGCTGGCCAGCGACGTGCGCAAGTCCCGGCTCACGACGCTGGCCTTCGCAGGCTTCAACTCGACCTACGTCGACTCGGAATCCGTGGCGGCGCGCGCCAACATCAACTTCGGGCCGGACTACCCGGGCTGGGCGCTGGCCTTGCAGCAGGCCGAATCGCGCGGCCTCAATTCCGCCATGCAGGCCTCGCGCAACCGGGAGTTTTCGTCGACGCTCAACTACACCACCCCGACCTGGACCGCCGGTGCCGGCATCGGCTGGGGCAAGGTGACCAGCGAGGTGTGGCCGGCCAGCGATTCGCTCAACGACAACTGGGCCTTCAACCTGGGGCACACCTTTTCGGACGCGCGGCCCGACCTGGCGCCGACCTGGAGCCTGGGCGTGAACCTCACGGCGGGCGCGCAGAAGCAGCGCCTGCTGGCCGGCGGGCAGACCAGTAACACCAATTACACCTTCACCCTGAGCGGCCAGCGCGCCGGCTGGGGCAGCGTCAACCTGCTGGTGATGAGCGGGCGCACCACCCAGCTCTACGGCGGGCCCAGCCTGCGGCTGGAGGGCTACCAGCTGGAGGCGGTCTACGCGATCTCAGAGAAGTGCTCGCTCAAGGCCTATGCGCGCAGCAGCCACCGCAACATCGACGACCCGGTGCTGGCGGCGAAGGAACGCGTCGCCGGCCTGCAACTCACCGTCAGTTTTTAAGGGGCCCATGATGAAAAAAATACTCCCGCTGCTGTGCCTGCTGGCCATGGCTTTCTCGCTGGCCGCGCCGGCGCCGACGCCAGGTTTGCCGGGCGCAGCCGCCAAACCCGCCGCCGCGCCGGCCGGCCCCAAGGACAGCCGGCAGGCGCAGGCCGCGCTGCGGCAGCTGATGGCCGCCTATGCCGCGGGCGACCAGGCCGGGCTGGAAGCGATGGTGTCGCCCGGCATGGCCGGCTACGCCGGCGTCGTGGATGCCGCGCGCCAGGCCAGGCCGCTGCAAAAACAGCTGAGGATCACGCTGTCGGACCTGCGCGCGCAGGCCTCGGAGGATGCCGGCCTGGTGTTGATCCAGGCGCGCTGGGAGAAGCGCTTTGTCCGCCTGCCCGCGGGGCTGCAGGTCCGCAAGAGCGGCGCCGCCGTGTTCAGCTTCAAGCGCGCGGAGGCCGGCTGGAAGCTGTCCGGCCTGAGCGGCGACAACCCTTTCGCCGCCGATTAGCCCGCCGTCACCCCCACATAGAACCCTTCCTCCACGACGCACGACTCACCGGCAAGCCGGCGGCCCGTTCGCCGCCATGACCACGAGAACCACTCCATGAAACACACCACCTACTCCTTCCTGCTGACGGCGCTCGCGCTGGGCTTTTGCCTGCAACAGGCCCATGCGGCCGGCCAGATCGATTTCATCGAGGGCAATGTCAGCGTCACCACCGCGGCGGGCCAGCTGCGCGTGCCCGGCAAGGGAGAGACCATAGACGCGGGCGACGCCATCGTGACCGGCCGCGACGGGGAGATCCATGTGCGCATGGACGACAACGCGCTGGTCGCCCTGCGCGCCAACACCTTTTTGCGCATCGAGGCCTACCGGGCCGAAGGCGGGGCCGACGACAGCGCGGTGTTCCGCCTGCTGCGCGGCTCCTTCCGCTCGGTGACGGGCTGGATAGGCAAGAACAACCCGAAGAACTACGCGGTGCGCACGACGACGGCCACCATCGGCATTCGCGGGACCGACCACGAGGTGCTGGTCGTCGGCGAAGGCGAGGCCGCGGGAACCTACGACAAGGTGAACACCGGCGAGACCGAAATGGACACACCCGTCGGCAAGGTTTCGGTGCTGCCCGGGCAGGCCGCCTTCGCGTCCAGGACGGCGTCGGTTCCGCCCAGGGTGCTGCCGGCCGTCCCCGCGCTGTTCGCGGCCACGAAGAATGAAGCCGCCATCGAAAGCAGCAAGAAGCTGCTGGAAGAAACGCGCGACGAACGCCTGGAGCAAAAGCAGAAGGACAACGTGCGCAAGGGCACGGACAGCGGCGGCAAGCCCAGGATCGGCGAGCCCGAGGACGCACGCAAGGCGCTGGCCGCCTTTGAAGACATCCTGCGCGCCTTCGAGGCCGGCAATGTGTCCTTGATACGCCAGAAGCTGGACCCTTCCATGATCGGCTACCAGCAATTGCTGGACAACATCACGCAGGAAAACAACGAGTGCAAGCAGATGCGCGTGACCCTGCTCAACACCCAGGTCCAGGCCGGCCCCAATCTGGCCGTGCTGCAGACCGGCTGGGAAAAACGCTGCCTGCTGCTGCCGTCCTTCACCCCCCGGCTGACCACGGGCCGCAGCACCGTGCTGCTGCACCTGGGCCCGCAGGGCTGGACCTTTGCCGCGATCACCGGCGGCAGCATGCTGGAGCGCTCCGGCCCGGTCGTGCCCGGCGCGCCGCTCAATGCCGCCGGCGGCCCGGCCGCCAGGACGCTGGCAACGCTGGCCGTCGTCAACACCGGCGCATCCTATGCGCTGGCCGGCGGCGGCGTGGCGCCGCCCGCGCCCCTGCCCTTCAGCATCACCGTGACCGACCCCGACCGCGTGGGCGCCGCCTCCGTGACGGTGACCATCACCACCTCCGCGCCGTTTGCCAATGACTCCATGGTGCTGACCCTGCCGGCCGTCACCCCCGGGTCCTCGCAGTTCAGGGTCACCAGCGTCAGCTTCTCCAAGGCGGCGGCCGGTTGCACCAGCGCCAACACGCCCATCAACCCGGCATCGCTGGAAATCTGCCCGGGCGGCACGGCGACGGTGTCCTTCACCGACACCACCACGCCTTCCGGCGCGGCGCAGGTGGTGACGCAGACCGTGGCGGTTCCCTGAGCGCGAACATTTTCCAAAAAAATCGCGGCGGCATTGAACCCGCCGCGATGAAGCCACGACTCACAGGCAATGGCACGGCGGGCAAGGGGCTCGCCGGCCGGACACGGAGCCAGATTTGATGGAAGCACACGCGGGCGCGGCGGCACGGCAGGACATGGAGCTGTGCCGCCTCATGGAACAGGTGGCCGCGCGCGACGAGGCCGCGCTTTGCGCGCTCTACAAACGCATGAGCCGGGTGATCTACGCCTTTTCGCTGCGCCGCCTGTGCCAGCCCGAGGCGGCGGAGGAGGTGGTGGTGGAAACCATGTACGAAGTCTGGAAGGGCGCGGCGCGTTTTGCCGGCAGGTCCATGGTGACCACCTGGATCCTGGGCATCGCGCGCCACAAGGCGATGGACAAGCTGCGCCTGCGCGGCGGCGAGATGAGCGAGCCCCTGGGCGACGAGGCGGAGGCCATCCCCGACGGCCGTCCCTCCGCCTTTGAACTGATCGCCGGCAGGCAAAGGCAGGGGCAGGTAGCCCTGTGCATGGAGGCCCTGCCGGACGAACAGCGCGAGTGCATCCACATGGTGTTTTACGAGGACGCGCCGCTGGCCGAAATCGCCGCCGTGCAGGCCTGCCCCGAGAACACCGTCAAGACACGTTTGTTCCACGCCCGCCGCAAGATGCGGGAATGCCTGGAGCGCCAGGTCTGGCGCATGGAGCGCGCATGATGCATAGCGAACAGGAATTGCGGGACCTGCTGCCCTGGTACGTGAACGGCACGCTGGACGAGGCGACGCGGCACGCCATCGACCTGCTGCTCGAACGTTCGCCGCTGGTGCGCGGCGAACTCCTCTGGCTCATGCAGCTGCGCAGCCAGATACGGCAGTTTCGCGAGGAGGCCGAGGAGCGCCCGGAGGATGCGGGCCTGGACACGCTGATGGCGCTGGTCCACGGCGAACGCTCGGGCAAGGTCGTGCAGTTGCGCGCGCGCTGGAATGCGTGGCTGGCCGCGCCGCGCCGCTTCTCGGTGCCGGCTGGCCTGGCCGCCGCCGTGGTCCTGGCGCAGGCCGCCCTCATAGGCACGCTGCTGCTACGCCCTGAGCCTGAGGCGCTCACCCCGCTGTCGGGCGAAGCGGCCGCGGGCGGCGAATTGCTGCAAATCACCTTCAAGCCGCGGGCCACCGAGGCGCAGATACGCGGCCTGCTGGCCGGCCTGCGGGCCGAGATGGTGTCCGGCCCCGGTGCGCTGGGGGTGTACACGGTGCGCGTGCCCGAAGGGCAGGGGCCCGCGGCGCTGGCCAGGCTGCGCGGCAACGGCGCCATCGTCGAATCGGCGGCCTTGCTGGCCGGGCGCTGACGCCATGCGTTCGTCCGCACGCGGCCGCCTGCGCGCGGGTTCTCTCTTTCCCCTCATGTCCCTCATGTGCCTGGCGCTGGCCGGCCTGTCCGTGCACGCCGCCGGCGATGAGGACGCCGAGTGCGCGCGTTACCGCATCGCGGGCTTGCCTTGTCCTTCCAGGCCCGGCGCTTCCAGGGCGCCCGATGCCCCGCGGCCGCCGGCCAGGCCGGTGTTGCCCTTGCGGGGGATGGAGCCGCCGCCGGCCGCGGGCCAGGCGCGCGATGCATCGGGCGC
>NZ_JBFUCN010000035.1:0-38018 GCF_056405195.1 Polaromonas sp. P1_H6 | reverse complement strand
GCGAGACCCCGCCTGAACCGAGCACCGCAGGTTGCCCGTAGCGCAGCGAAGGGACGCAGCAACCAGGGTCGCCTTTTCTTTTGCTTACTTTTCTTTTGGCGAAGCAAAAGAAAAGTGAGTAGCCGCCGGGCTACCCCCGGCCAGCAACCTCAGAAGAAAGCGCAAAGGCCAGGACAAGATCCGGCCTCAACCAACGTTCTTCTTCTCAATGAACTCCCCCATCCGACTCAGCAACCTCCACCACTCCGACCCATCGTCCCGATAAACCCGTATAGCCCCCGCCCGGACAAGAATCTTCCGCAACTCATCCTCCTCAAACCCGCCCAAATGCATCTGCAGGGTTTCAAAGGACCGGTCGGTATAGCCCTTGTGGCTCAGGAAATGGCGCGCCGTGTCTTCGGCCATGAACTCGGTTTTATGTTGTTCATGCGCCAGCGCCAGCTGGTGTTTGTGAAGCTGCCGGTTCAGGAAAAACGTGATGCCGCCGCCAACGGCCGCGCCGAACAGCGAAGCCAGCGCGCCTGAGATCGTGGGGTCCATGTGGGGTCCTTTCATGCACGGGGCATATTACTTGAGGTCATTGGGCCAGGGCCCATTCAATGTGTTCCGCGACCAGTTCGCCGCTCTCCGCGGCACGCGCCCGCAGGGCCTCGCGCAGGGGTCGCCCGGCGGGCTCATCGAGCACACGCAAGGCATTGCCCATGGCCACCGCAATGTTGCGCAACCAGCGCTCGTGGCCTATGCGCCGTATCGGGCTGCCTTCGGTGAAGCGCAAAAACGCCTCTTCGGTCCAGCCGAACAGCGTCACCAATTGCTGCCCCGTGAGGCCCTGGCGTTCGTCGAAATCGGGCAAGGCGCTTCGCTGGGCGAATTTGTTCCAGGGGCAAACCAGCTGGCAGTCGTCGCAGCCGTAGATGCGGTTGCCGATCAGCGGCCGCAGTTCCAGCGGGATGGGGCCGGCGTGTTCGATGGTCAGGTAGGAGATGCAACGCCTGGCATCGAGCTTGTGCGGCGCGATGATGGCCTGCGTGGGGCAGACATCAATGCAGGCCTGGCAGGTGCCGCAATGCGGCGCCACCGGCTCGCTGGGCGGCAAGGCCAGGTCCACATAGATTTCCCCCAGGAAGAACATGGAGCCGGCCTCGCGGTTGAGCAGCAAGGTGTGCTTGCCGCGCCAGCCCTGCCCGCTGCGGGCCGCCAGCTCGGCCTCCAGCACCGGCGCGGAGTCGGTGAAGGCGCGGTGGCCCAGTTGCTCCACGTGCGCCGAGATGCGTTCGCCAAGCTTTTGCAAGCGGCTTCGCATGATCTTGTGGTAGTCGCGGCCGCGCGCATAGACCGACACAATGCCCTCGGCGGGCCGCTCCAGGCGGCTGAATTCCAGGGCCTGCCACTCGCCGGGCGCGGCGGCGGTGGCGGCCGGCAGGTAGTTCATGCGCGCGGTGATGACGCTCACCGTGCCCGGGATCAATTCGGCCGGCCGGGCGCGCTTGAGGCCGTGCGCGGCCATGTAATGCATGTCACCGTGAAAGCCCGCGGCCAGCCAGGCCGATAATCCGGGTTCGGCCGACGACAGGTCGACACCGGCAATGCCGATTTGCGAAAATCCAAGCTCGCGCGCCCAAGCCTGAATTTGAGAAACGAACTGATGACTGTTCAAAGAGTTGCTGGCGGACACCCGCCGATTGTAAAAAACATTGCCTGGCACGACGAAGAGGCCACGGCGGACTTCGCGCGGGCCCTGGCCGGCCATCCTGCCATAGGCCGCGCGCTGATCGAGCTGCAGGGCGACCTGGGCGCGGGAAAAACCACCTTTGTGCGCCACCTGCTGAAAAGCCTGGGCGTGCAGGGCCGTATCAAGAGTCCCACCTATGCGGTGGTTGAACCTTACACGCTGGCGGACACCGCCCCGGATGCAGGCCAAAATGGCGGCATGAACATCTGGCACTTCGATTTCTACCGCTTCAACGATCCGCGCGAATGGGAAGAAGCCGGCTTTCGCGACATCTTCGCCGCCCCCGGCCTCAAGCTCGTCGAATGGCCCGAAAAAGCCGGCCCGCACCTGCCGCAGCCCGACCTGCTGCTGCACCTGGAGGTGCTGCCGGACGACACACGCGCCGTCACCCTGACGGCCCACACGGCCACCGGCGCGGAACTCATCGCATGAAGCGCCCGGCCCTGAACCGCCGCAGCGCCCTGCAACTGGGCAGCGTGGTGCTGTTGCTGGGCGTGCAGCACATCGCGCGCGGCGCCACCATCGTGGCCGTGCGCGTCTGGCCGTCCAAGGACTACACGCGGCTGACCATCGAGTCGGACGGCGAAATCAAGGCGCGGCAGTTTTTTGTCGCCGAGCCGCCGCGCCTGGCCGTCGACATCGAAGGCATAGACCTGATCCCGGCGCTGCGCGAACTGGTCGCCAAGGTCAAGTCCGACGATCCCAACATTTCAGGCATACGCGTCGGGCAAAACGCCCCCGGTGTGGTGCGGCTGGTAATAGACCTCAAGCAGCCGATACAACCGCAGGTGTTCACGCTGCCGCCCGTCGCCGCCTACCAGTACCGCCTGGTGTTCGACCTCTATCCCACGCAGGTGGCCGACCCGCTTGAAGCCCTGATAGCCGAGAAGCTCGCTGACCGGCAGTCCGGCGCCGCGCCCCCACCCGCCGCTGGAAGCGACCCGATCGCCGACCTGATCGCGCGGCAATCGGGCAAGCCGGCCGACAACAAACCGCCGCCGGCCGCCATCGCGGAAAAAGAAAAGGACAAGGCGCCGGGTCCCGCACCCGGCCCAGGCGCCCCCAAGCCATCGCCCGAAGCGGCGATCATCGCCAAAAACAAGACCGACCGCCTCGTCATCGTGGCGCTGGACCCGGGCCATGGCGGCGAGGACCCGGGCGCCGTCGGCCCCGGCGGAACGCGCGAAAAAGACGTGGTGCTGCAGATCGCGCACCGCCTGCGCGACCGTATCAACCAGCAGCCCAATATGCGCGCCTACCTCACGCGCGATGCCGACTTCTTTGTGCCGCTGCACATCCGCGTGCAAAAAGCCAGGCGCGTGCAGGCCGACCTCTTCATCAGCATCCACGCGGATGCCTTCTTCACGGCGCGGCCGCAAGGCGCCAGCATCTTCGCGCTCAGTGAAAAAGGGGCTTCCAGCAGCGCGGCGCGCTGGATCGCCGACAAGGAAAACTCGGCCGACCTGGTGGGTGGCGTCAACGTCAAGGCCAAGGACGCGCAGGTGCAAAAAGCCCTGCTGGACATGAGCACAACGGCACAGATCAACGACAGCCTCAAGCTCGGCAGCGCCATGCTGGGCGAGATCGGCAACGTCGGCAAACTGCACAAACCCAAAGTGGAGCAAGCCGGCTTTGCCGTCCTGAAAGCGCCCGACATTCCCAGCGTGCTGGTGGAGACCGCCTTCATCAGCAACCCCGACGAAGAAGCCAAGCTGCGCAGCGACGACTACCAGATACAGCTGGCCGATGCCTTGATGCGCGGCATCACACGCTACTTCGCGCGCAATCCGCCGCTGGCGCGCAACCGCACTGTCTGATCACACACCGGCGCGTACCGATGCGCCAAAAATGAAGACTAAAGACCGCAGCGAGCCGACAGCCCGCGGCGACCTTCTCCTACAGTCCCGGCGCACTCGCCCCCCTACATTGAGGTCACAGGCAAAAGCCAGGACCTCACGGTGTGAATGTCAGCAGCAAGAGCCTGAACTCTTAGCAAAGGTAAACAACTATGAACACGAAACTCATCTTGTCGACAGCAGCGGCAGCGGCACTTATCGGTCTCGGCGGTTGCAGCACCAACCCGACGAACGCACAAATCGGCACCGGCGTCGGCGCTGTTGCCGGCGGCCTGGTGGGCAATGCCGTGTTCGGCAGCACGCTCGGTACCGTGGGCGGCGCGGCAGCCGGCGCGCTGATCGGTAACGAGGTCGGCAAAAAACGCTGACCCAGACCCGCCTGGGTTAAACGCCAGGCGTACTCATATCGGGTAGATCAGCGAGTTGAGGATCATCTCGCTGTCATACACACAAAGACGGCTCCTGAATTTCAGCGAGCCGTCTTTTTGCGTGAGCTCGTCGATATAGCGGCCCACGTTATAGACCTCGCTCACCCCGCCCGGCTTGGTGCGGAACACCGCGTAGTTGGCTTCGGCTTTGACGAGCTCGCCCTCTTGTGAAACTTCTCGCGAGAGGATGCGCGCCGGGCTCACGATGTGCCGCATGTAATACGGCCCGTGGTAAATCGTCTGCGTGACGCCATACACCCGGTCTTTCATCATGCCGCGGCTTTCCAGCGCCATCAACGCCAGGGGCAGGCCGCGGTCGAAATTCTCGCGCGCCTGCACCTTATAGTGGCCGTCTTCCACGAAGAATTCGGGCCATTCCTCAAAGCGCTTTTCATCGAGCGCCGCCGCGTAGTCCGCGTTGAGCCGGTCCACCTGTTGCTGCAGCAGCAGACGCTGCATTTGTTCGATCGAGGTCATAGGCCCATGACTTTCTTCCAGTAGGCATACATGCTGCGGATCAGGGTTTCGGTGACCATGTGCTCGGTCATCTCCGTCCCCGTTCCGCCCAGTTCGCACAAGGTGGCGCCCTCGCCGGCCTGGGCGAAGCCGGCCTGGCTGAACTCGATCACCTCGCCGTCGTCCGCACTCACAAACCCCGCCGGCCCGAACAGGTTGGCCTGGCGCAGGCGGCGCTGGGTCATCTCGGGCGTGTCGTCGGCGAAGCCGAAATGCGTCCAGATGAAATCGAACTCGCCCTGGCCGCGCGGCACGATGTGGCGGGTGCTCAGCGAATTGACCTGCTGCTGAATGATCAGGCTGGGAAACAGCGTGATCATGGTGACGGTGGGCGTGATGTCGCTGCCGGGATTGGACGGGTCTGCTACCCGCCACCAGGGCTCGGGCACCACGTCCAGCAGCCGGTCGTCATGCAGCGCCATATTCGCCTTGAAGGAGCTCACGCCCTCGGTCACGGCCGCGTTCTCCCCGCCTTCGTTGCGGCGCGAGATCATCACCGCGTGGCGGCCCTCGCCATCCATCACCATGCGGCTCTTCTGGTCGGCGCGCCACAGGCCGAAGGTGACAAACCAGGTGTGCAGCAGGCCTGGGTGGTAAGGGTCCTTGATGTTTTCCATCATCAGCTTCCAGTTGCCCGGAATGCGCTGGCGGTTGTAGCCCAGCAGGGTCAGCTTGCGCGCGCCTTCAGGGCCCTTGAAGATGCGGTCCAGCCAGGGCATGAGCTGCGGGCCCAGGTAGTCCTCGAGCGGCTCGGTGTCCTCGCTGAAGGTGGCGAACACCAGGCCGTGCAGCATCGCCACGCGCAGCTTGGTCAGGCCGTGGTCCTTGAGGTCGAAGCCTTCCGGCATGCCGCCGTTGGTGCAATCGCCCTCCTTTACGCCGTCCTTGAAGGGCAGGCCCGCGAGGTCGCCGTTGAGCTTGTAGGTCCACTGGTGGTAAGGGCAGACAAAGCTGCGCGCATTGCCCTGCGGGTTCTGGCAAAAGCGCACGCCGCGATGCGCGCAGCGGTTTTCCACCACGCGTATGCCGTGGTCGGTGGCGCGGTCCTTGGGTGCGATGCGGTCCCGAACCATCAGCACCTGGCGCTCACCGACGTGGCTGAGCTTGTAGTCGCCGACATTCGGGATCTCGGCCTCCAGCCCCACATAGCACCAGTGCGCGCCGTAGAAGATTTTCTCGAGCTCACGCTGGTAAAGCTGGGCATCGGTGTAGGCCCAGAAAGGGACGCGGCTGGAGCCGGGCTGGCTCCAGCGGGAGGGCTCTGCGTTTGAAAGGGGCGGCGCGTTCATGGGTCCTCGCACGGGAATGGGGATGCTGCGCGTCAGGACGAGGAAGCGGCGGATCCGGCCTTGCGCCTGGCCTTCCAGGCGCCGAAGATCACCAGCAGGCCGGGCACCAGGATCAAGGCCCAGATGATCTTGTCAAGGTGGGTTTTGACAAAGGGAATGTTGCCGAAAAAATAGCCCACGGTGACAATGCCGCCCACCCACAGGGCGCCGCCCACCAGGTTGAACAGCGTGAACTTGCTGCGCGTCATCTCCGACACGCCCGCGACAAAGGGCGCGAAGGTGCGCAGGAAAGGCATGAAGCGCGCCGCGATGATGGTGATGCCGCCATAACGCTCATAAAAGGCATGGGCCTGGTCAAACGCCTTTTTGTTGAACCAGCGCGAGTTCTCCCACTGGAAGACCTTGGGCCCCAGGAAGCGGCCTATGCTGTAGTTGCACTGGTCGCCCAGCACGGCGGCCACAAAAAGCAGCCCCACCGCGAGCGGAAAGCTCATCAGGCCCACGCCGCACATCGCGCCCACCACGAAGAGCAGCGAATCGCCCGGCAGGAAAGGCATGACGACCACGCCGGTTTCCACAAAAATGATGATGAACAACAGGGCATAAACCCAGGCACCGTAGCTGGTGACAAAGGCCTCCAGGTGCTTGTCGACGTGGAGGATGAAATCGAGGAGAAAAGCGGCTAGTTCCATGGCCTTGATTCTGACACGCCCAAAATCCCGGCAAGGTGTGCGGTCAAGTACGCCAATACGGGCCTGAGCCTAAAATTGGCCCCACATGACCTCCTCGACATCGGCTCCCCGCCGCCCTATCCGCGAACTTCCCGACGAACTCATCAGCCAGATTGCCGCCGGCGAGGTCGTGGAGCGCCCGGCTTCGGTGGTGCGTGAGCTGGTCGACAACGCGCTGGACGCGGGCGCCACCCAGGTCACGGTGCGGCTGCTGGCCGGCGGCGTGCGGCTGATCCTGGTCGAGGATGACGGCTTCGGCATTCCACGCGAAGAGCTGCCGGTGGCGCTGAGGCGCCATGCAACCAGCAAGATCGCGTCGCTGCAGGACCTTGAAGCCGTGGGCACCATGGGCTTTCGCGGTGAGGCGCTGGCCGCCATCAATTCGATCGCCGACATGAGCCTGCTGTCCAGGACCGAGGGCAACGAGCACGCCTGGCAGCTGGACGGCCGCACCGGCGAACTCAAGCCGGCCGCGCGCGGCCGCGGCACCAGCGTCGAAGTACGCGAACTGTTTTACGCCACGCCGGCGCGACGCAAGTTTTTGAAAACCGACGCCACCGAACTGGCCCACTGCATCGAAGCCGTGCGCCGCCACGCGCTGGTGCGGCCCGACGTCGGCTTTGCCATCTGGCACGAGGGCAAGCTGGTCGAGCAGTGGCGTGCCGCCAGCGGCGACAAAGCCCACCAGCAGCGCCTGGCCGACGTGCTGGGCAGTGAATTCGTCGAGCAGTCGGTCGCCGTGAATTACGAAAGTTCGTCCCTGCGCCACGACGGCCAGCCTGCCGTGCGCGTCTGGGGCGTGGCCGGTATCCCTGACGCCGCCCGTTCGCGCACCGACCAGCAGTTCGCCTATGTCAACGGCCGCTACGTGCGCGACAAGGTGCTGACCCACGCGGCGCGCAGCGCCTACGAGGACGTGCTGCACGGCCACCGCCAGCCGGTGTATGCGCTGTATGTCGAGATCGACCCCAGCCGCGTCGACGTGAACGTGCACCCGACCAAGATCGAGGTGCGCTTTCGCGACAGCCGCGAGGTGCACCAGGCGGTGCGCCACGCCACCGAAAACGCGCTGGCAATTCCGCGTTCCAGCGTCGCGGCCGATGCGGTCATCGCAGGCATAGGCACGGATGCCGCCCCGGAATCAAGCCCCGTTTTTTCGCGCCAGGGATGGGCGCAACCGGCGATGAATTTCGCCGCCGGCGGCGCCAATGGCGGCAACCGGGTGTCCGACTTTGAAGCCATGTGGCCGTCGCGGCCCGCTGAGGGACGCATGGAAACAGGCGGCAGTTTTGCGCCCGCGCCTTCGTATGCACCAGCGCCTGCCACGCCCACAAACGGTGCGGCAGGCCCCGCCGACTTCATCCCCCTGCCCCCCGGCGACTGGCCGCTGGGCCGCGCAATTGCCCAGTTGCAGGGCATCTATGTGCTGGCCGAAAACACCCAGGGACTGGTCATCGTGGACATGCATGCGGCCCATGAGCGCATCGTTTACGAACGCCTGAAAACCCAGATGGACGGCGGCGAAGGTGCCAGCCTGGCCAGCCAGCCGCTGCTGATCCCCGCGACCTTTGCCGCCAGCCCGCAGGAAGTCGCCACCGCCGAGGCCAGCGCCCAGACACTCGCGACGCTGGGCCTGGAAATCACGCCTTTTTCGCCCAAGACCCTCGCGGTGCGCGCCGTGCCCACCAGCCTGGCGCAGGGCGACGCGGTGGAGCTGGCGCGCAGCGTGCTGGCCGAACTGGCCCAGCACGACGCCAGCACGGTGATCCAGCGCGCGCAGAACGAGCTGCTGTCGACCATGGCCTGCCACGGCGCGGTGCGCGCCAACCGCAAGCTCACGCTGGACGAGATGAACGCCCTGCTGCGCCAGATGGAAGCCACCGAGCGCTCCGACCAGTGCAACCACGGCAGGCCGACCTGGCGGCAGGTCAGCATCAAGGAACTGGACTCGCTCTTCCTGCGCGGGCGTTAGGACCTTTCAAAAAATCCCTCCTGGCGTTGTTGCGCCGCCTTGCCGTCCTGGAGCACTGTCTGCGGCGCCGCGCCTAGCCAGGACCGCTTCGCTGGGTTTTGTGAAAGGCCCTAGGGTTCACTCTGCTTGCCCGACTTTTCCAAAACTTCACCGTGAAGTAAGAGCCTGGTGGCGCACGGGCGTGAAAATTGCCCGCTGGGAGCTGTTACATAAGGGGAAACACCCGCCGCCAGAACTTTTCAGGCAGGATGTGGTCAGTTATGACCATGAGACGCTGGCACCTTTTCGCAAGTTTCGGCACGGCGCTGGCCCTGCTGGCCGGCTGCGCCACCCTCGACGAAAAGCAGCGTACCTGGATCTTCCAGCCCAGCGACCGCACCTGGAGCGGCGGCGCCGCCGCCGCGGTGGGCATGGACGACGTCTGGATCGACTACACCGCCGCCAACGACCATCCGGTCCGCCTGCACGGCCTGTGGCTGGACGGCGAAAAGCCGGAGGACGCGAAGGCACCGGTGCTGCTCTACCTGCATGGCGCGCGCTACAACGTCACCGGCTCCGCGCCGCGCATGCGCCGCATGCAGGAACTCGGGTTCTCGGTGCTGGCCATCGACTACCGGGGCTTCGGCAAAAGCACGCAGGAGCTGCCCTCCGAAAAATCCGCCTACGAAGACGCCCGTGCCGCCTGGGACTGGCTCGCGAAAAAATACCCGGACCGGCCGCGCTACATCTTCGGCCACTCGCTGGGCGGGCCCATCGCCATCAACCTGGCAACCGAAGTCAACGACGAGCGCGGCACCATCGTCGAAAGCACCTTCACCTCGATCGCCGACGTGGTGAGCAGTTCCCAGTGGGGCTGGATGCCGGTGTCGCTGCTGATCACCCAGCGCTTTGAGGCCGTGCGCAAGGTGGACAAGATAGGGTCGCCGCTGCTGGTGGTGCACGGCGGCGAAGACCGGCTGATACTGCCCGACCTGGGCCGCAAGCTCTATGACGCCGCCGTTCAGCCCAAGCAGTTCCTGCTGGTGCCGGGCGGTTCGCACCACAACACCAACCTTGTCGGGCTGCCGCAGTACCGGGAAGCACTGACCCAGCTTTTTGACCTGAAATAAGGTCACGGGGGAGGGGCGGCTATCTGCTCCGCGCGTCACCACAAGCCCAAGCTCCGCCAAAAAAGCAGTATTACTGCCGCACTTCAGGCAACAATTTTTCACAAATAGGTATTTTTTACTTACCCATAACATGTAGCCGGATGTAACATCCCTTCTCGAATAACACGTAAAAATCGAGAGGGATCCATGAGCCAAGTCTTGCAGCTCCGCAGGCTACCTGCCTTCACCTTGCTGGCTCTTGCCCTGCCGCTCCTGGCATCGGCACCCCTGCACGCCCAGACAGCCGCAACCACGGCACTGCCGGCGCTTGCAAAATTCAATGGGGCGGACACGGCCTGGATGCTGATCTCGACCGTGCTGGTGCTGCTGATGACCATTCCCGGCATCATGCTGTTCTACAGCGGCATGATGCGGGCCAAAAACGCCCTCTCCATCGTGGCGCATACCTTTGCGGCAACAACGGTCGTCACGCTGGTATGGGCGGGCATTGCCTACTCGCTGGCATTCACGCCCGGCAATCCCTGGATCGGAGACTTGAGCCGGGCGCTCAGCGACGGGCTGCTGGGTGCCAGGGTCGGCGCGCACGTTTCGGCGCCCACCGTGCCGGAATCGGCTTTTTTCATGTTCCAGCTGGCATTCGCCATCATCACCTTCGCGCTGATCATCGGCGCCACCGTGGAGCGCATGCGCCTGAGCGCCACCATTTTCTTCGCGGCCTTCTGGACCATACTGGTCTACGCTCCCGTGGCGCACTGGATCTGGCAACCCACCGGCTGGCTCGCCAGCATGGGACACATGGATTTTGCGGGCGGCACGGTGGTGCACATCGCCGCGGGTGCCAGCGGCCTGGTGGCGGCCAAGGTGGTGGGCCCGCGCAAGGGCTTCGGGACCGAGCCCATGGTGCCGCACAACCTGCTGGTGACGATCATCGGCGCCGGGCTGTTGTGGGCCGGCTGGTTTGGCTTCAATGCGGGCTCGGCCTTTGAAGCCAGTTCACGCGCCGTGGGCGCCTTGCTGGCCACCCAGGTGGCGGCCTGCGTCGGCGCGTTCGTATGGGGAATCTGCGAATATGTCCAGCGCGGAAAATTCAGCGTGCTGGGCATGGCAACGGGCGCCATTGCCGGCTTGGTCGCCATCACGCCGGCATCCGGCTTTGTCGGCGTCCTCGGCGCATCGGCACTGGGCGCGGCGGGGGGTATCGGCTGCTTCCTCGCTGTAACCCGTTTCAAGCGCGCGACAGGCATCGACGACTCGCTCGACGTGTTTGCCCTGCATGGCGTGGGCGGTTTCATCGGCACGGTCCTGACGCCGATCTTTGCGCTCAAGGAAATTGCACCGGTCACCGCGACCGTGCTGACCAATCTGATGGGCGCCTGCGCCGTTGCGGCCTACGCAGGCATCATGACCTGGCTGATCCTGCTGGTGGTCAAACCCCTGGCAGGCCTTCGGGTGACCGCGGAAGAGGAACAACTGGGGCTTGACCTTGCGCAGCATGGCGAAATGATTTCAGGCGCATGAGCCCCTGGCGATCACACCGTTCACCATGCAGCTCACCATGAATCCGCCCGATTCCGACCTCATGACCTATGCAGTGCGCATGGTCATTCCCATGAAGCGGGAGTTCGGACGTTCACTGGACGTCCACCAATTCCTGCACGACCTTCCGTACGCCACGGAAGTGATCCAGGAGGCGCTGAAAAGCAAGGACGAACGCCTGCGCGGCTATGCGGCCTATACGCAGACCAAAATTTTCGGCCCTCGCAGCAGCGACCCCTTGCCGCCAAAGGCAGCTGCCACGACCGAAAGCTTGCCGGCCGCACCGGTTGCCTCCGCGGCAAGTGAAACAGAAATCAGCGAAGACCTCCGGGCCAAGGCCATCGCCCGGTACAGGTCGGGCCTGCGCTGACAACCCCGGTGGCGGCTGCGCCGCCGCACGGGCGTTTGTCTGATACGCTCAGTTGAATGGATGTTTCCGTTTCGAAGACCGTGGCGCCCGCCATGCCGGCCGGCATGGTCGTATTGATCCTGTCAATGCTGCTGGGCATACAGCCCGTCACCACCGACCTCTACCTGCCGGCCCTGCCCGCGCTCACCGAAGGTTTCGGCGCGCCCATGTCGCAGGCCCAGCTCACGCTCAGCGCGCTGCTGCTGGCCTTCGGCTCCTCGCAACTCATCTGGGGCCCGCTGTCTGACCGCTTCGGGCGCCGTCCCATCCTGCTTTGGGGCCTGGTGGCCTACACCCTGGCCTCGATCGGCAGCACTTTCGCGCCTTCGATGGCGGTGCTGATCGTCTGGCGCGTGGTCCAGGGCGCGGCCATGGGCGCGGCCGTCATGTGCGCCCGCGCCATCGTGCGCGACCTGTACCAGCCGCTCGAAGGGGCGCGTGTCATGTCCAAGGGCCTGAGCGGCCTGGGTGTGCTGGCCTGCATCTGCGCGCCGCTGGGCGGCCTGCTGTCGGAGTTCTACGGTTGGCGCATCGCGCTGGCGGCGCTGGCCGTGTTCGGCGCGGCCACGCTGGCCCTGGTCGGCCTGCGTTTTGAAGAATCGCTCGCGCGGAAAAACCCGCAGGCCCTGCGGCCCGGCACGCTGCTGCGCACCTGGCTGCAGATCCTGCGCAACCCCACCTTCCTGGCTTTCTCGGCCCTCACGGCGGCCTCTTACGGCGGGCTGTTCACCTTCCTGGCGACCTCCTCCTTCGTTTTCATCCGGGTGCTGGGCCTGAGCAAGACAGGCTACGGCCTGGTGATGTTTTCAATGTGCTTTTGCTACCTTGCCGGCACCTTCATCTGCCGCCGCCTGCTGCCGCGTTTCGGCGTGCGGCGCTCCGTCGCGATCGCCGCCTGCCTGAGCCTGACCGGTGGCACCACCATGGGCGTGCTGGCCTGGGCCGGCGTGCAGAACGTCTGGGCCATCATGCTTCCCTACTACCTTTTCATGCTGGGCCACGGCGTGCACCAGCCCTGCGGCCAGAGCGGCGCCGTCGGCCCCTTTCCACAGGCGGCGGGCGCGGCCTCGGCGCTCAACGGCTTTTTGATGATGCTGGTGGCCTTCGGCATGGGCGGCTGGCTGGGCACCCACATGGACGGCACGGTGCGGCCGCTGACCAATGGCCTGTGGTTCTGGAGCGTGCTGATCGCGGCCACGGCCTGGACCGTGGTGCGCAAATACGGTGAGCCCGCGCATGAGGCCGCCGCGAGAAACACGTGAGCCCCTCCTGCCTCTGCATCGCCGGCCCCACCGCCTCCGGCAAGACCGCCGCCGCGATGGCGATCGCGCAGCGCCATGCGGTGGAGATCATCAGCGTCGATTCGGCCCTGGTCTACCGCGGCATGGACATAGGCACGGCCAAACCCACGCAGGATGAACTCGCGGCCGTGCCGCACCACCTGGTCGATATCCGCGACCCGCTGCAGGCCTACAGCGCCGCCGAATTCGTGGCCGATGCCGAACGCCTCATCCGTGAAATCAGTGCGCGCGGCAAGCTGCCGCTGCTGGTCGGCGGCACCATGCTCTACTTCAAGGCCTTGTTCGACGGCCTGGACGACATGCCCAAGGCCGATCCCGCCGTGCGCGCCGCGCTGGCCGATGAAGCAGCCGCGCAGGGCTGGCCCGCGCTGCATGCCGAACTCGCGCGCGTGGACCCGGCCACGGCCGCGCGGCTGGCGCCCAACGATTCGCAGCGCATCTCCCGCGCTCTCGAAGTCTTTCGTGTGTCGGGCCGGCCTTTGTCTTTTTTCCATGCGCAAGGCGCGGCCAAAAAAGCCGCCGCCGGCGAGGGCGACACCGCGGCGCCGGCCCTGATCTCCCTGGAGCCGCAAGACCGCGCCTGGCTGCATGAACGCATCGCCCTGCGCTTTGACGCCATGCTCGCGGCCGGCTTCATCGACGAGGTCAAAGCCCTGCGCGCGCGCGGTGACCTGAACCCCGACCTGCCCTCCATGCGCTGCGTCGGCTACCGCCAGGCCTGGGAGGTGCTGGACGGCGACTACCCGATGGCGGAACTGCGCGACAAAGGCATCTTCGCCACGCGCCAGCTCGCCAAACGCCAGATCACCTGGCTGCGCTCCATGCCGCGGCGCCAGGTGGTGGCCTGTGATGGGCCCCAGGCTTTGCAGCAGGTCCTGGAAATCGTCAACACACAAACACAAATACGGGGGCAAGGCCGGGAATGAACAACCTGCAGGTCCGCGAACTGGCCAAACGCTACGGCGACGCGGTGGTCTTCAGCCACGTCTCGCTGGACGTCGCGCCCGGCGAATTCGTCGCCATCGTCGGCGAATCGGGCGTGGGCAAATCCACGCTGCTCAACTGCATGGCCGGGCTGGACAGCTGGGATGAGGGATCGGTGCAACTCAAGGGGCAGGACCTGGGCGCGCTCAGCGACGACCAGCGCGCCCTGCTGCGCCGCCGCCACGTCGGTTTTGTCTTCCAGGCTTTCCATGTGCTGCCGCACCTCGACGTGGCGCAAAACGTGGCGCTGCCCTTGCTGCTGCTGGAGCAACCCGACGCGGCCAGGGTGGAGGCCATGCTGGAAGCCGTGGGCCTGGGCGGCCTGGGCGGGCGGTTGCCGCAGCAACTCAGCGGCGGGCAACTGCAGCGTGTGGCGATCGCTCGCGCGCTGGTACACAAGCCCGGCCTGCTGCTGGCGGATGAGCCCACCGGCAACCTGGACCCGGCCACGGCCGCCCTGGTGATGGACGCGCTGATCGCCCAGACGCGCGGGCAAGGGGCATCGCTGGTGCTGGTCACCCACTCGGAAGCCGCCGCCGCGCGCGCCGACCGCACGCTGCACCTGAGCGCGGGCGGCATCCGCTCAAATTGATTCAGTGCGGGTTGAACAGCACGTAGACCTTGCGTATCGTCGACTGGATATCCCAGACGCCGTTCGTTTCGGCTGGAAAGAAATACACATCCCCTTGTCGTAGCGGCACGGGCAAGCCGCCGTCCGGCGTGAACACCGCGCTGCCGCTCAGCACATGCATGGTTTCGGCCGACCGCACCTGCCGGCGGTAGCTGCCTGGTGAGCATTCCCAGATACCCACCTCGGGCCGGCCGTCGAGCGGCAGCACCATTTTTTCACCGCGCAGCGTGCAGGCCGGTTCGCTGAGCGGCATGCCCACCGTGCCCCAGTCCTGCAAGGCGCCCGAGGCAACGGTCGAAGGCGTGTCGAGTTTGCGGATACTCATGAGAGTCTTTCGAGGAACTGCGAAATCAAACGCCCCGGCCATCGCGCCAGCGGTAGTAGCGCACTGAAGCCGCGAGGAACCAGGGATTGCCGGTATAAAACGGCCGCGTCTGGAAAGCCAGCCCATCCAGCGCCGTGCGCCCTTCCCTGAGCCCCAGCACCTGCTGGCCCACGCGCATGCCGAAGTAGCTGGAGGTACCCACGCCGGCACCGCAGTAGCCCATGGCGTAGTAAAGCCCGTCATGCAGGCCGACATGCATGAGTTCGTCGAAGGTGTAGGCCACCAAGCCGGACCACGAATGGCTGATGCGCACGCCGGCCAGTTCCGGAAAAATCTTCACCATATCGGCATGCAACAGCGGCCCGCTCACGCGGCAATCGGTTTCCTGGTGTGACACGCGGCCGCCGAACAGGATACGTTTGCGGTCCGGCGAGGCACGGTAGTAGTACACCACCTTGCGGGTGTCGCTGACGATGCGGTTGCGCGGCATCAACCGGTCCATCAGTCCCTCGGGCAAAGGCTCGGTGGCGATCATGTAGCTGCCGATGGGAATCACCCGGCGGCGCAGCCAGGGCGTCACCTTGCCGGTGTAGCCGTTGGTGGCCACCACCACGTCGCGTGCCCGCACCGTGCCCCTGGGCGTCGTCACCAGGAAATGGCTGCCCTGCTTCTCGATGCCGGTGACGGGACTGCGCGGCGCGACCTGCACGCCCGCCGCCAGCGCGCGCTCCAGCAGGCCCTGGTGGTAGCGCGCCGGGTGCACCGAACAGTGCTGCGCGTAGACCGCGCCGCCCCAGTAGGCGTCGGTGCCGAGTTCGCCGCGCTGCTCGGCGCGCGGCACCATGTGCGCCTCCACCTCCAGGCCCTTGGGCTGCTGCGCCAGCCTGGCCGCCAGCGCCTCGTACTGCGCGGCGTTGTGCGCCGCATGGAAGCGCCCCACCTGCCCGTAGCTGCATTCAATGCCTTCGCCGCGGATGAAGTCGCCGATCCAGGCCAGTGAGCGCCGGCCCTCGCGCAGGATCTCGAACGCTTTGCCGATGCCGTGGCGGCCGGCCAGCTGCTCGAAGCTGGGCTTGATGCTGGTGGACACCTGGCCGCCGTTACGCGTGCTGCAACCCCAGCCGGCATCCTCGGCGTCCAGTACCAGGGTGGACCGGCCGCCGCGCGCGGTTTGCAGCGCCGCGTGCAGGCCGGTGTAGCCCGCGCCTATGACCGCCACGTCGACACTGGGAGGCAGCGGCGCTGGCTCCAGCACGGGGCGCGGCACCTCATCCCACCAATACGGCGCCAGCTTGCAATGTTCGAGAATATCCACGGGCTTTCCTTTAAGGGTTTCCACGGCGCGCAGCGCGCAGCACTTCGTCCGCGCCCTTTTCCGCCAGCATCAGCGTAGGCGCATTGGTGTTGCCGGAAGTGAGCGAGGGAAAGGCCGAGGCGTCGATCACACGCAGGCTCGCCAGGCCGTGCACCTGCAGGCGGTGGTTAAGCACGGCCGTCGCCGGGTCCGGCCCCATGCGGCAAGTGCTGACCGGGTGGAACACCGTGGAGGCGCGCCGGCGGATGTCGTCCATCAACTGCTCTTGCGAGCGGATGGAGGCGCCGGGCACGAGTTCCTGTTCGATGATCGCGCTAAAAGCCGGTGTGGCGGCCAGCCGGCGCAGGAACAGGGTGGCCTCCATCATCTCCTGCGCATCGTGCGCGGTGGCCAGGGAGTTGGGCTCTATCAGCGGCGCCGCCATCGGGTCGTCCGATCGCAGCCGCAGCCGGCCGCGGCTGCTGGGCTTGCAGGGCTGGGCGCCGAGCAGAAACCCCGGGTAAGGGTCCGGCGCCATCAGCGCGCGTTTGCCGGGCGTTGCCTTGAGGTAGCTCAGCGGCGAAAAATACAGCTGCATATTCGGCCGCTCCAGGCCGGGCCGGGAACGGAAAAAACCGCCCCCCTGGTTAACGCTCAGCGACAGCGGGCCGCGGCGAATCGCCGCATACTGCAGCCCGGCCCAAAGCTTGCCGTACCAGGGGCCGAGCTGGTTGTTGAGCGTCGGCACCTTCGAACGGTAAAGATGGTCTATGCAAAGGTGGTCTTGCAGGTTCTGGCCCACGGCCGGCGAATCATGCACCACCGGGATGCCCAATTCCCTGAGCTGCGACGCGGGCCCGACGCCCGACAGCTGCAGCAATTGCGGCGAGTTGACGGCGCCGGCCGCCAGAATCACCTCCCGCCGCGCCCGGGCGAACAATGACCGTCCGCCCTGCCGGTACACCACACCGCCGGCCCTCAGGCCGTCGAACACGATGCGCGTGGCATGCGCGCCGGTCTGCACGCTGAGCCTTGCGCGCTTCATCGCCGGACGCAGGTAGGCGCTGCTGGCTGAAGCGCGCAGCCCGCCCTGGGTGGTGATCTGGTAGATGCCGACGCCTTCTTGCGAGGCGCCGTTGAAGTCGGGGTTGTGGGGCAGCCCGACCTGCCCGCCCGCCTGCAAATACACCTTGCACAGCGGGTGCACCTGGCCGCTCACGTCGCTCACGCGCATCGGCCCGCCGGCGCCGCGCCAGGCGTCGGCGCCCTGCCCGTTGTCTTCGAGTTTCCTGAACCAGGGCAGCACCTCGTCCCAGGACCAGCCGGTGTTGCCCAGCGCGGCCCATTCGTCGAAGTCGGCCGGCTGGCCGCGCACGAACACCATCGCATTGATGCTGCTCGAGCCCCCCAGCACCTTGCCGCGCGGCCAGTAAGCCTCACGTCCGGCCAGTCCGGGGTCGGGCGCACCGCGGTACATCCAGTTCACGGCCGGGTTGTAGAAAGACTTGCCGTAGCCTATGGGCACGCGCAGCCAGACGCGCTGGTCGCTGCCGCCGGCCTCCAGCAGCAACACGCTGTGCTCGCCGGATTCGCTGAGGCGATGGGCCAGCACGCAACCGGCCGAGCCGGCGCCGACGATGATGAAATCAAACTCTGTCACCGGGTCGAGCATCTCACGGCAGGTGGCCTGCCGGACAGGTCCGTTTTAGACTAAATGCCAGACCATTTCCGGTCGTGGGCATGACACAAGGAGGCGCGGCTCAGGCCGCACGGGCCTTGCGCGCCGCGTGCGGCGGCCTGGCCTTGAGCTGTTTGTCCAGCACATCCGCCAGCACCTTGACACCGGCCTCTATCACCGGCGGCGGGCTGCTGCCGAAGCCCAGCACCAGGCCGCTGGCCGTGAGCGGCGTGATGGCAAAACGGCCCAGCGGCGATACCGTGATGCCGCGCCGGTCGGCTTCCTGCGACACGTCGGCCTCGGCCAGCCGCGGCGCGAGATAGCCCACGGTGTGCAGGCCGCTGTGGGCCGGCACCACGTCCAGCAGGCCCTTGAGGTGCTTGCCGGCCGCGGCGGCCAGCGCCTCGTGCCGCTCGAAGTAGGTATGGCGCATGCGGCGCACGTGCACGGCGAAGTGCCCCTCGTCGATGAACTCCGCCGTCACGCCCTGCGTGTGAGACGGAACGCCCGCCAGGAAGCGGCTCATGACGGCGCGGAAAGTGCCCACCAGCGCCGGCGGCGCAAGCAGGTAGCCCAGCCGCAACGCGGGGAACAGCGACTTGCTGAAGGTGCCGACGTAAATCACGCGCCCCGTGGTGTCCACGCTTTTGAGCGTGGGCGGCGGACGGCCGGCAAAAAAGAACTCGCCGTCGTAGTCGTCTTCGATCACCCAGGCGCCGGCCTGCTCGGCCGCCTGTAGCAGCGCGAAGCGGCGCGCCAGGCTCATCACGCAGCCCAGGGGCTGCTGGTGCGAGGGCGTGACAAAAGCCAGGCGAAAGCGCGGCGCCAGGCGCAGGCCCTCTTCCACGCGCAGGCCGTTGCCGTCGACCGGCACGGGAACCAGGTCGGCGCCCGAAGCGACCAGGCTGTTGCGCGCGCCTATGGCGCCGGGGTTTTCAAACCAGACCTTGTCGCCGGGGTTCAGCAGCATGGCGCCTATCAGGTGGAAGGCCTGCTGGGCGCCGCCCAGGATGAAGACCTGTTCCGGGTCGCAGGTGATGCCCCGGTTGGCGCGCAGGTGCGAGGCCACCGCGCGGCGCAACTGCGGCGCGCCATACGGGTCGCCGTAGCCCAGGACTTCATCCTGGTTGCCGCGCAGCCATTTCGCCGACAGCCTGGCCCACTGGGCCATGGGGAATGCGTCGAAAGCCGGTAGCGCCGTGGTGAAGGCGCGCGGCGCGTGCGGCAGCCGGCGCCGTTCGACGAAGCGGCCTATCGCTTCCTCCATGACGGCCGACAGGCGCGGCGCGGCGGGCTCCGGGGAAGCAGCCCTGGCTTTCGGGGGCATGGGACGGTCTGCGCCCAGAACAGCGCTGACAAAAGTGCCGGAGCCGGTCTGCGAATCGATCAGGCCTTCGGCCGTGAGGCGGCTGAAGGCCTCGACCACCGTGGTGCGCGACACGCCGAGGTCGAGCGCCAATGTGCGGCTGGCCGGCAAGCGGTCGCCTGGCGCGAATCCGCCCGTAAGGATGATTTCGCGCAAGGCCATGCACAGTTGCGTGCTCACCGGGTGATGGTGGCTGTGGTCGATGCGGATCGACAGCAAGAGGGAGCCGCCTGCACGTTTGACCATGGCCTGCCATTTTGTGTTGTTGAAAAAATGGTATCACGCATTAATCAAAATGGACCTTTTCCGCAATCCACTTGAGCGGGATGATGGCTCCATCCAACACTCCTGTCGGCTCGGGTTCCTTCATGCTCATCCGGAAAATCGAAACCTTTTGCGACCCCTTCGTGGGCTTTGTGCGCGTCACCGCCGACAACGGCGCGCAAGGCTGGGGCCAGGTCTCGCCTTATCACGCCGACCTCAGCGTGCAGGTGCTGCACCGCCAGGTCGCGCCCTGGTCGCTGGGCCGCGATGCGCTGGACATCGACGGCCTGGTCGACGCCATCGCCGAGCTTGAACACAAGTTTCCCGGCTCGCACCTGTACCGCGCCATTTGCGGCGTGGACACCGCGCTGTGGGACCTGCGCGGCAAGGCCGAAGGAAAACGTGTCTGCGAACTGATAGGCGGTACGGCCAAACCGCTGGCTGCCTATGCTTCGTCGATGAAACGCGACATCACGCCGCAGGATGAAGCCAGGCGCATGCTGGCCTTGCGCGACAAATGTGGTTTCGACGCCTTCAAGTTCCGCGTGGGCGCCGAATACGGCCACGACAGGGACGAGTGGCCGGGCCGCAGCGAAGAGATCATCGCGGCCATGCGCGGCGCGCTGGGCCAGGGCCCGGCCCTGCTGGTGGACGCCAACAGCTGCTATTCACCGCGCCGCGCCATCGAGGTGGGCCGCATGCTGGAAGACCACGGCATCAGCCACTTCGAGGAGCCCTGCCCGTATTGGGAACTCGAGCAGACGCGCGAGGTGCGCGAAGCGCTGTCCATCGACGTGACCGGCGGCGAACAGGACTGCTACATGCCGCTGTGGAAACACATCATCGATTCAAAAACCGTCGACATCGTGCAGCCCGACGTCTGCTACATGGGCGGCCTGGCCCGCACGCTGCGCGTGGCGCGCATGGCCGAAGCCGCGGGGCTGCCCTGCACACCGCACAGCGCCAACCTCTCGATGGTGACGCTGTTCACCATGCACCTGCTGTGCGCCATCCCGAACGCCGGCAAGTACCTGGAACTGTCGATCGAAGGGCCGGACTACTATCCCTGGCAGGAGGGCTTGTTCGTGAACCATCCCTACACCGTGCGGGACGGCCGGGTTTCCCTGCCTGACGCGCCGGGATGGGGGGTCGAGATCAACCCCGCATGGCTTGCGAAATCCAGCTACCAGATGAGCGAGATCCCCTGACCATGGCCACCCCCTTGAACGCATTGGTGCATGAAGCGCAGGCAAGCGGCACGATCGCCGGCCTGCCGGACCGCCACCTGATCAACGGCGTGTTCGTTCCCTCGCTGAACGGCGGGCGCATGGAAACGCTGGATCCGGGAACGGGTGCCGCCTTCGCGAGCTTCGCCGCCGGCGACGCGGCCGACGTCGATGCGGCCGTGGCCGCCGCGCGGGCGGCGCTCACCGGCCCGTGGGCTGCCCTCACGCCGGCACAGCGCGGCCGCCTGCTGCACCGCGTCGCGGGCCTGATACGCGACAACGCCGACCGCCTGGCCGTCACCGAAACCCTGGACAGCGGCAAGCGCCTGGCCGAGGCCCGCGGCGACGTTGCGGGCGCGGCGGCCACCTTTGAGTACTACGCGGGCGCCTGCGACAAGCACCAGGGCGACAGCATTCCGCTGGGCGAAGACTATCTTGCCTATACCGTGCACGAACCCGTCGGCGTCACCGCCCACATCATTCCCTGGAACTACCCGCTGTCTTCGGCCGCGCGCGGCATCGCGCCGGCGCTGGCGGCCGGCTGCACCGTGGTGGCCAAGCCGGCCGAGCAGACACCGCTGACCGCGTTGATGCTGGCCCAGCTCTGCATGGAAGCGGGCCTGCCGCCCGGCGTGTGCAATGTGGTGACGGGCACGGGCGCGCAGGCCGGCGCCGCGCTGGTGCGGCACCCGGGTGTGCAGCACATCAGCTTCACCGGTTCGGTGGCCACCGGCATTGATGTGATGCAGGGCGCCGCGCCCCAGGTCACCCGGCTGGTGCTTGAACTGGGCGGCAAGTCGCCGGTGCTGGTGTTGGCCGACTGCGATATCGGAAAAGCCGTGGACAACGTGCTGGGCGGCATCTTTGAAAACGCCGGGCAGATCTGCTCGGCCGGCTCGCGCCTGGTGATAGACCGCCGCATCCATGCCGATTTCGTGGACCGGCTGGTCGTGCGCGCGCGCGCCATGACGCTGGGCCACGGACTGCGCGATGCCGGCATGGGCGCGGTGAACTCGCGGGCCCACCTCGACAAAATCGCCGGCTACGTGGACCGCGCCTGGGCGCGCGGCGTGGCGGTGCGTTGTGGCGGCCGGTGCACCACCGACCCGCTGACCGGCCGGGGCTGGTTTTACGAACCCACCATCCTGGACGGGCTGAAACCGGACGACGAGGCGGTGCAGCAGGAGATTTTCGGGCCCGTATTGTGCGTGCAGGTGTTTGACGACCTGGACGAGGCCGTGGCATTGGCCAACGGAACGGACTTCGGCCTGGTCGCCGGCATTTTCACCCGCGACTTCGCCAGCGCGCACCGGCTCGCCCGGCGCGTGGACGCAGGCCAGGTCTACATCAACGAATATTTCGCCGGCGGCGTGTCCCTTCCTTTCGGCGGCAACAGGCGATCGGGCTTCGGCCGCGAAAAAGGCCTGGAGGCGCTGCGCAGCTACAGCAAGCTCAAAAGCGTGGCGGCACGTATTTGAGGCGGTCGCAGCATTTGCAGCGATCAAGGTTTCAGGGTGGTTATGGGATGTCAGTTCAACAGGAGTCAATGAAATGATGAACAAGTCGATGAACAAACCGGTCCGCAACCGCGTTGCGATGCTCGGGGTGATGATGGCCATAGTCACCTTGTGGTGCGGCAATGCCGCGGCGCAGCTGACCATTGTGTCTTTCGGCGGGGCCTACCAGGAAGGCCAGAGCAAGGCGCTGTTCCAGCCCGCCGCCAAGGCGCTGGGCATCACCATCAAGGAGGAAACCTACACCGGCATCGCCGACCTGCGCCTGAAGGTCAAGGCCGGTGCCGTGACCTGGGACATCGTGGCCAGCGGCTCGGGCAGCGCGGCGCGCGCCGGCTCCGAAGGCTTGCTCGAAGCGCTGGACTACAAGGCCATCGACGTTTCTTCCTTCGCGCCCGGCCTCACGCAGGAATTCTGCGTGGGCGGCGACGTGTTCTCCACCGTGATGGCCTGGAACACCAAGACCTACGGCGACAAAGGCCCGCAGACCTGGGCCGACTTCTGGGACGTCAAAAAATTCCCCGGCAAGCGCGCTTACCGCAAGGGCGTGGCCGGCGCGCTGGAGCCCGCGCTGATGGCCGACGGCGTGCCGCCCAACAAGGTCTATGAGGTGCTGTCGGCGCCTGGCGGCATCGAGCGCGCCATCAGGAAGATCAAGGAGCTCAAGCCCAGCATCGCCGTGTGGTGGTCGTCCGGCGCACAGCACGCCCAGCTCATGAAGGACGGCGAGGTCGACATGGTCACCGGCTGGAACGGCCGCTTCGACGTGGTCGCCAAGGACGGCGCCAAGGTGGCCTATACCTTCAACCAGGCCCTGCTCGACTACGACTGCTTCGGCATTCCCAAGGGCGCGCCCAACAAGGCCCTGGCCGTGAAGTTCCTCAATGAGATCAGCAAGCCGCAATACCAGGCCGAATTCACCAAATACATCACCTACGGGCCGACCAACAAAAAAGCCTACGACGGCCCGGCCATCCCCGCGGCTTATGCCAGGACCCTGCCCTCCTACCCGGACAATGCGGCAAAGCAACTGGTCATCGACCTGAACTGGTATACCAAAAACGAAGCGAGGGCTTCCGAGCTGTACCAGAACATGCTGACCGAGTAAAAAGGCAAGGCGTGGCGGCCGGCGCCGGCGCGAACCTGTGAGCAACCGAAACGAAGACCAGAACAAAGAGAAGGCGGATTCATGAGCAACAAG
This sequence comes from Polaromonas sp. P1_H6, assembly GCF_056405195.1. Lineage (NCBI taxonomy): Bacteria > Pseudomonadati > Pseudomonadota > Betaproteobacteria > Burkholderiales > Comamonadaceae > Polaromonas > Polaromonas sp. P1_H6. Next base: position 14,656 of record NZ_JBFUCN010000035.1, on the reverse strand, counting down.
TCGTCGCTGCCCATCACCCTCCGGCAAGTGACCAAGCGTTATGGCTCCGCCTATGCCCTGGACCACGTCGACCTGGATATCCGCAGCGGCGAATTCCTCACGCTGCTGGGCCCATCAGGCTCGGGCAAGACAACGCTGCTGACGGTGCTGGCCGGCTTCACCCGGCCCGACAGCGGCAGCCTCAGGTTCGGCGAGACCGAGGTGATTTGCATGCCGCCGCAAAAGCGCGACGTGGGCATGGTGTTCCAGAACTACGCCCTGTTCCCGCATATGACGGTGGCCGGCAACGTGGGTTTTCCGCTCAGGCTGCGCGGCGTCAAGCGCGAAGAGATGGCGCGCCGCGTGGAGCATGCACTGGAGATGGTGCGCCTGGGCGGCTATGGCGAACGCGGTGTGCACCAGCTCTCGGGCGGGCAGTGCCAGCGAGTGGCCCTGGCGCGCGCCATGGTGTTCGAGCCGCGCATCATGCTGATGGACGAGCCGCTGTCGGCCCTGGACAAACAGCTGCGCGAACACATGCAGATCGAGCTGCGCCAGCTGCACGACAAGCTGGGCATGACCACCGTATACGTCACCCATGACCAGCGAGAGGCCCTGACCATGTCCGACCGGGTCGCCGTGATCAACGGCGGCCGCATCGTGCAGCTCGACACGCCGCGCGCACTGTACGAGCGCCCGGCGAATCGCTTTGTGGCGGAATTTATCGGCGAGTCGAGTTTTGTACCCGTCGCCGTGCGCGAAGGCAGGGTGATGCTGAACGGCGCGGCGCTCACGGTAGCTTCCCACCCCGGCGGCGACGGGCCGCGTTTGCTGATGCTGAGGCCCGAGCGCCTGAAGATCCTGGCCGGCGGCATGGGCGCGGGCATGAACATCCTCAACGCCCGCGTGCAGGCCACCGTCTACCAGGGCGACAGCTCGCTGGTACAGGCGGCCCTGGCCGACGGCAGCGTGGTCAGTGTGCGTGGCGCCTCGGGCAGCAACGCCGGCCATGCCTGCCCCGGGGCCGGCGACATGATCGCGCTGGGCCTTGCCGTTGACGACACCGTGCTGTTGCCGCGGGAAGGCGCAGCATGAACACCGCGCCGGACCCGGCGCCGAACGCCGAAGCGCTCAGGGGCAGCCGGCGCCGCGAGCGCATGGCCTTGCTGTCGCTGGTATCTCCCGCCGTGCTGCTGGTCACCGTGATCATGGTGCTGCCCGTGGGTTGGCTGTTTTACCTTTCGGTGCTGTCCGACGCCGGCACTTTCAGCCTGGAGCACTACCGGCGCATGTGGGAACAACCCTCCTACGCGCGCACCTTCTGGGTCACCTTCCAGGTCAGTTTCCTGACCACCGGCATCTGCATCCTGCTGGCTTACCCGCTGGCCTATTTCCTCTCGGAACTTCCCAAGCGCGCGGCCAATCTCTGCATGATCGCGGTGCTGTTGCCGCTATGGACCTCGCTGCTGGTGCGCACTTACGCATGGCTGGTGCTGCTGCAGCGGCGCGGCCTCATCAACGGCTGGGGGATGGAATTGGGCCTGTGGAACGAGCCGCTGGAACTGGTGCACAACCTGACCGGCACGCTGATCGGCACGGTGCACGTGATGCTGCCCTTCATCGTTCTACCCCTATATGCCTGCATGCGCGGCATCAACCGCGACTACCTCAAGGCCGCGGCCAACCTGGGCGCATCACCGACGCGGACCTTCTGGCAGATCTTCTTCCCGCTGTCCATGCCCGGCCTGGTGACCGGCTCGCTGATCGTCTTCATCCTCTGCCTGGGTTTTTACATCACGCCCGCGGTGCTGGGCGGTGGCAAGGTCATCATGGTGTCCAGCCGCATAGCCAACGACATCGAGATCTTCTTCAACTGGGGCGCCGCCAGCGCGCTGGGCGTGGTGCTCCTGGTGCTGACGCTGCTGCTCATCCTCGCGGCTTCGCGCCTGGTCAAGCTCGAAGACGCCTTGCGCGACAGGGGGACGTGATGAAAAGCAATTGGCTGCGCCGGCCCGTCACCGAAACCCAGATCAGCCGCGGCGGCCGGCTGTGGCTTTACGTCATCGCGGCGCTGGTCATGATCTTCCTGGTCATGCCCACGCTGCTGGTCATCCCCATGAGTTTTTCCAACTCGCAGTACCTGGAGTTTCCGCCCCGGCAATGGTCGCTGCGCTGGTACCAAAGCTACTTCAGCTCGGCCTCCTGGATGCAGGCCACCGCCACCTCGCTCAAAGCCGGCGTGCTGACGGCCCTGGTCGCCACGCCGCTGGGCACCATGGCGGCCTACGGCCTGCTGGTCTCGCGCTTACGCCACGCCGGGCTGTTGACCCTGCTGCTGCTCACGCCCATGGTGGTACCCGTCATCCTGATCGGCATCGGCGTGTTCTACGCCTACGTCAAGCTGCAGCTCGTCAACACGCTGACGGGGCTGGTGCTGGCCCACAGCATGCTGGCCATCCCGGTGGTCATGATGGTGGTCAGCTCGGCCCTCAAAACCTTTGACCTCAACCAGGAGATGGTGGCGCGCAGCCTGGGCGCCTCGCGGCTCGAGGCCTTCCGGCTGGTGACTTTTCCGCAGATCCGTTTTTCCATTTTCACCGGCGCGGTTCTGGCCTTCCTCACGTCGTTTGATGAAATCATCGTCTCGCTGTTCGTCTCCGGCGGCGACAACTCCACACTCACACGCAATATGTTCAACGCCTTGCGCGACCAGGTGGATCCGACCATCGCGGCCATTTCCACGCTGATCGTGGCTAGCACTTCGCTGATGCTGGCGGTGACGCAGTTCATTGGGAAATCCAGGGAAGCCGATCGCAAGGCTTGAGCGCCCTGCCCGCATCCGGAATCACCGCGGCCCGGACTTCAAGGCCGCAGCGACTCGGCGGCAAATGCGGCGGCAAACAGCAGGGGTTCGTGTTCTTTGCCGAGGCGGGGGGTTTGCTGTTCCAGCAAGGCATTGCGCTGGAGGGCGGCATGCGCTTCGGCCAGGCCCTGGGCATAAGCCTCCCGGGCGAGGCGCTTGGCCTTCCTCTCGCCATGGATTCCCACCCGGTAGTTTTTACGCCGGCGCTTGCCCCACGCATCCAGCCAAAAAGCCTGCCAATAGGGCGCGGGCGTGCCGCCCGGTTTTTTGGAGGCGGCCAGGTAGCGCGCCACGCCCACCGTTCCCGATGAATTGCCCCTGGTTTTTTGCGCACGGCGCCACTGGCGATGGTCCGCGTCAAATGAGGCGATGTGAGCCTCCAGCGCATCCCGGTAAATCTTGGCGGCGGCCAGCGACTTGCGCTTGCCGCCGTAGCACAGGTCGGTGAATGCCCTGGTCACGGTCCGCCCATAGCGCCGGACACAGACTCGCCAGCTTCTCTCGCGGTCGGACTCGACGCGGGTGATGCGGCGCAAGGGATTTTGGTAGTCGGTTCTGAACATGGTTTTAAAAAACCTGAACCGTATTCGAATTCCCCCGCTCCCCCCACCAAGATTGTCTTGGCGCGGGTATTGTTTGTTGGATTTCCCGAGCTCGGCCGTATTCAACTCCGAACGCGCACAGCAAGGGGGCCGCAAGGTACGCTCACGCGCCGCGGCAGCGCCCCGGATAAGTGCGGATCCAGAAATCAGGCAGACGCTTGCCGGCCGGGACAAGCCCGGCACGGCCCCGGCCTTTGCACCGGTTCAGCGCGGCGCCAGCAGCTCCGCGTAGCGCGCGAGGTCGACGTTGCCGCCGCTCACGATGACGCCTATCCGTTCTCCCTTCGCGGGCGGATTCGCTTCGAGCACCTTGCAGGCGCCGGCAAAGGACAGGCAGCCGGTGGGCTCGACCACCATCTTCATGCGCTCGGCGAAAAAACGCATGGCCTCCACCAGCTGCGCGTCGCTCACGGTAAGGATGTCGTCGACGTCGCGGCGGATGATGCCGAAGGTGTAGTCGCCCAGGTACTGGGTCTGCGCGCCGTCGGCGATGGTCTTGGGTGTGGCGATACGCACGATGCGGCCGGCGCGCAGCGACTGCAGGCCGTCGTCGCCGGCTTCCGGCTCGACGCCATAAACCTTGCACTTCGGTGCCAATGCGCGCGCGGCCAGCGCCGAACCGCCGGTGAGTCCGCCGCCCCCCAGGCAGATGTAGAGGCTGTCCAGCGCGCCAGTCTCCTCGAACAATTCCTTGGCGGCCGTGCCCTGGCCCGCGATCACGTCGGGATGGTCGTAGGGTGGGATCAAGGTCATGCCGCGCTCGGCGGCCAACCCCTTGGTCAGGGCCTCGCGGTCTTCGGTGAAGCGGTCGTAGAGCACCACTTCGGCGCCATAGCCGCGCGTGGCGGCAAGCTTGGCGGCGGGCGCGTCCTGCGGCATCACGATCACCGCGGGCATGCCCAGCATGCGCGCCGACAGCGCCACCGCCTGCGCGTGGTTGCCCGATGAGAAGGCGATCGCGCCAGCCTTGCGCTGCGCGGCATCGAACTTGGACAGCGCGTTGAAGGCGCCGCGAAACTTGAAAGCGCCCATGCGCTGGAAGTTTTCGCATTTGAAGAAAAATTCGGCGCCCCAGCGCGCCTCGGCGGTGGCCGATTTCAGCACCTGCGTGCGGTGCGCATGGCCTTCTATGCGCGCGGCGGCGGCAATCACGTCTTCGTAGGTGGGGAGTTGCATGGCGAAGGAGGCTTTCATTGCGGAGCAAAAATAAGGGCTTAGCTTAAACGAAGGCTGCACTTTCCCGACAGAAGCAGGCAAGCCCTTTCTGTACCGATACAGATGCCTGATTCGCTTTAGCAGCGGCGCAGAAGGCACAATGAGGCGATGCGCGCCCTGCTCTCTAGTTTCTCCTGGCGGGAATTGCAACACCACCCCTGGCGCAACGCTGCCGCGGTGGCGGCCGTGATGCTGGGCGTGGCGCTGGCGTTTTCGGTGCAGCTGATCAATGCCTCGGCGCTCAGCGAATTCTCCCAGGCGGTGCGCGCCGTCAACGGCCAGCCCGACCTGGAGCTGCGCGCCGTGCAGGGCGGCTTTGACGAGAACCTCTACCGCCGCGTGGCCGCCGACCCGCAGGTGGCCCTGGCCAGCCCGGTGCTGGAGCTCAGCACCTATGCGCTCACCACATCCGCGGGCGGCAAAGCCGAACGCCTGCCGCTGCGCATCATCGGCGTGGATGCCCTGGCAGTGGCCGCCATGGCGCCGGCCCTGATGCCGGTGCCGTCCACCGACGCGGGGCGCTTCGCACTGTTCGCACCGGGCCAGGTGTTCCTGAACCCGGCCGCGCGGCAATTGTTCAGTGGCCCTTCGCTGCGCCTGCAAAGCGGCCTCGAACTGCGCGAGGTGGCCGTGGCCGGCAGTGTGGGTGCGGGCGGCGGGCCGCTGGCCGTGATGGACATCGCCGCCGCGCAAGACCTGTTCGGCAGGGGCGGCCAGCTTTCGCGCATAGACCTGCGGCTCAAGCCCGGCGCCGAAGCTAGGCGTTTCATCGCCTCGCTGCAACTGCCGCCCGGCATCACCGCCACCGCGCCGGGCAATGCGGCCGAGCGCGTCAGCAACCTCTCGCGCGCCTACCGCGTCAACCTCACGGTACTCGCATTGGTAGCGCTGTTCACCGGCGCCTTCCTGGTTTTCTCGGTGCTGTCGCTCAGCGTGGCCAAGCGCGCGCAGCAGTTCGCCTTGCTGGGGGTACTCGGGCTGACGGGACGCGAGCGCCTGCAACTGGTGCTGGCCGAGTCCGTGCTGCTGGGCCTGGCCGGCAGCGTGCTGGGCATTGCGCTGGGCACGGCGCTGGCCGCGCTGGCGCTGCGGCTGCTGGGCGGCGACCTGGGCGGCGGCTACTTTTCCGGCGTCGCGCCCAGCCTGCAATGGAACGGCGCGGCGGCTTTTACCTACGGCGCGCTGGGCGTGCTGGCGGCGGCAGTGGGCGGCTGGTGGCCGGCGCGGGCCGCGCAAAAGCTTCCGCCCGCGCAAACGCTGAAAGGCCTCGGTGCCGCCGCCAGCGGCGGCAAGGGCCACTGGCTCAGCATCGCCCTGGTCGCGGCGGGCGGCCTGCTCGCGCTGGTCCCGCCGCTGTTCGGCATTCCGCTGGCGGCCTATGTGTCCGTGGGCTTGCTGCTGGTGGGCGGCATCACGGCCCTGCCCTGGTTGATCGCGCTGCTCTACGACAGGCTCAGCCCGCATGTCACCGACCGCCTCCTGCCGCTGCTGGCGGTGGAGCGCGCGCGCCGCGTGCGCGAAAGCGCGGCCGTGGCCGTGAGCGGGGTGGTGGCGTCGTTAAGTTTGGCGGTGGCGCTGACGGTGATGGTGGCGAGCTTTCGCGAATCGGTCACGCGCTGGCTGGACGTGGTGCTGCCGGCCGATCTTTATGTGCGCACGGCGCTGGGCACTTCGGCCAGCGACACCGCGTATTTCTCGCCGGAGTTCGTGCAGGCGCTGGCCGGCCTGCCCGGTGTGGCGCGTGTGGGCGCGGCGCGCACCGTGCAGCTGCTGCTGGACCCGGCCAGGCCGGCCGTCACGCTGGTCGCGCGGCCGCTGGACGACCCGGCCACCGCGCTACCCCTTGTGGGCCGGCTGCTGCCGGTGCCACCCGGGCATGTCGGCATCTACGTGAGCGAGCCCATGGTGGACCTGTATGGCGCGCGCCCAGGCGGCGTCTTTCAGCCGCTCTCGCAGTCATTGCAGGCCGGCGCCGGCACGGCTGAGGCGGCACCGCCGTTTTACGTGGCGGGCGTCTGGCGCGACTACGCGCGCCAGTTCGGCGCGATCGCGATGGACAGGCGGGACTTCGAACGCCTGACCGGCGACCGGCGCGCCAACGACCTGGCGCTGTGGCTGGACGGCAGTGCGGCCGACGCCCTGGTGCAACAGTCGGTGCGCGCGCTGGCCGAACGGCAGTCGGGCGCGGGCGCGATGCTGGAGCTGGCTTCGGTCAGCGAACTGCGCGCGACCTCGCTGAAAATCTTCGACCGCAGCTTTGCGGTCACCTACTGGCTGCAAGGTGTGGCGATCGCCATCGGCCTCTTCGGTGTGGCGGCCAGTTTCAGCGCGCAGGTGCTGGCGCGCCGCAAGGAGTTCGGCCTGCTGGCCCATCTGGGCCTGACGCGGCGGCAGATCCTGGCCGTGGTGGCCGGCGAAGGCGCGGCCTGGACGCTGACAGGCGCGCTGGCCGGCCTGGCGCTGGGGCTGGCGGTGTCCACCGTGCTGGTCTACGTGGTGAACCCGCAAAGCTTTCACTGGACCATGGACCTGATGCTGCCCTGGCTGCGCCTGGGCCTGCTGTGCGCGGCCGTGGTGGTGGCCGGTACGCTGACCGCCTGGCTGGCCGGGCGCGCCGCGGCCGGCAAGGATGCGGTGCTGGCGGTCAAGGAAGACTGGTAGCCGCACCCTATGCGTGCCCGCATTAGAGGCTGGCTGGGTACACACTCCCCCGCCGTCCTACAGCGGGCAAGGCCTGTCTCCCACGCCACCCGGCCGCCCCGCGCCGCACACTGGCTCCCATGAGCTCGCCTCTTCTTTTATCCCTTCACGCATGGGAGCACGCGATGACCACCCCCACAACCGTCAATTCCCCGCCCCACGCCACTGCCCGCCCCGGCGTGGCCGGCCCCTTGCCGCCCCCTCCGCGCGCCGCCACACGGCTGGCCCACGGCCTGCTGGCCACCCGAAATGAGGACGGCAGCGTGACGCTGTCGCTCGAGCAGCCGCTGACCCTGCAAGCCGAGGAACTCGAAGACCTGGTCACCGACATGGCCGGCCTGCGCGCCGAACTGGATCCGCCCTACCCGCTGGACTGCCCGCCGCTGTGCGCGCTGGAGCCCTGCTACACGCCGCGCCACTGGGTCGCCTGCGACCCGCTGACCGGCAAGATCCTGCTGTTCCTGCGCCACCACCTTTTCGGCTGGCTGGGCATCGTGCAGACGCCCGAGGCCGCGCTGGAGATGCTCAAGTCGGTGGCTGTCGAAATGAAGAAGCTGGAACTGTCGGAGCGCGCCCCGAGCCAGGGTTTGCACTGAACACCAAACGACCGTCAGAACCAAAGTTTTAGTTTTTTCCAATGCCCGCGCCTTCCTGTGAAGGCGCTTTCTTTTGCTTACTCAAAGTCACGCTTTTGACCCGCAATTGTCATCACAGCACCCTTTTGCGCTCCTACCATGGAGGCACCACCCAAGAAATCGAAATCACTTCATAGAGGTCTTCACCATGGCATCCGTCAAAGCACCGCCACATGACTACCGCATTGAAAACGTCGACCCGGCCAAGGGCAGCCTGTTGCCGCCCAGCAGTTCCAACCATGTTTTTGCGGACTACTCCCTGGCGGTCGCCGTCGCCGTCAAGAGCGTCGCCGACCCCACCCGACAGGAAGTGCGCGTGGTCCACATCCCCAGCGGCGAAGTCGTCTTCAGGACGTCCGGCGCGGGCCGTTCGTTTTGAGTTTTTTGAAATTGCCGAACAGGTCAGGCCAGGCGCACGCTGGCCGCGAAATGATCGTAGACCACCGCAATGCGGCGCAGGTGGCGCGATTCGGCGTGCGCCAGCAGCCACAGGTCTGACTCGCAGCCCTCCAGCGTCTCGCCCAGCGGCACCAGCAACGGCTCGCCGGCCAGCATGAACACGGGCACGATGCCCACCCCCAGCCCCGCCTTGATCGCATCCATCACCGCCACGATGCCGTCGGCGTAATGGCGCGGCGTGAGCTTGGGCAGCTGCTTGCGCCGCCACAGCACCGAGGGATGTTCAGGCAGCGACTCATCGGGCGCTATCCAGTCAAACCCGGCGAGCACATCCGGCGCCGGCGGCTTCTTCGCCGATGACAGGGCCCTGGCCTGTGCTTTCAGGCCGCACAGCACAAAACGCACCGTGCCCAACTTGCGCCCCACCAGATGGTCGGGCGGCTTGCGCGTGGCGCGCAAGGCCAGGTCGGCATCGCGCCGGCTCAGGCTGGCCAGTTCGTTGCCGGTTCGCAGGTCCAGTTGCAGCAAGGGGTGCTGCGCCAGCAGCGGCTTGAGCGAGGGCAGCACCAGGCCGCGCAGCACGGCATCGGTGGTGGTGAGGCGCACCCGGCCGGCCACGCCTTCATGCGGCCGCTGCGCGCTGGCGCGCGCGGCTTCCAGCTCGGCCTCTATGCGCTCGGCGTGCTGCACCAGGCCCAGCATGGGCTCGGTCGGCAGGTAGCCGAGGCGGGAGCGTTCAAACAGGCGCTGGCCCAGGCTTTTCTCGATGCGCTGCACCGAGCGGAACACCGTGGAAGCATCGGCGCCCAGCCGCCGCGCGGCTTCGGCCAGCGTGGCGCCGCGCACCAGCGCCAGCAGGGTTTGCAGGTCGTAGGCGCTGAGCGCGTATTGCGATTTTGCAATAGACGTTTTCATGATCGCCAATTTACATTGCTTTTATGCAATCGTAAAGTGGCGACTCCCTCAACTCCAGCCCTTGACCGGGCATTGCCACCATGACAACCACCGCCTCCCAAAACCTCGCCGCCGGCCACGGGGCCGCCCTGCTGCGCATTGCACTGGGCACCATGTGGATTACCCACGCGCTGCTGAAAATTTTTGTCTTCACGCTGCCCGGCACGGCGCAGTTCTTCGAGTCGGTCGGCCTGCCCGGCTTCATGGCCTATGTAGTGGTCGCGGCCGAGCTGGCCGGCGGCGCCGCCTTGCTGCTGGGTTTTTACGGCCGCCAGGCCTCGCTGCTGCTGGCGCCTGTGCTGGCGGTGGTCGTCTGGGTGCACTGGCCCAACGGCTGGGTGTTCACCAGCCCCAAGGGCGGCTGGGAATACCCGCTCTTCCTGCTCGTGGCCTCGCTGGCCCAGTGGCTGCTCGGCGACGGCGCCTGGGCCGCGCGCCGCAGCCAGTGGCTGGTGCTCCGTTAAACACGCAGGGAGCATGACCATGACACTGACCCTCATCAGCCACAGCTTATGCCCCTACGTCCAGCGCGCGGCCATCGTCCTCGCAGAAAAAGGCGTGGCCTTTGAGCGCCGCGACGTGGACCTCGCCAACAAACCGGACTGGTTCAAGGCCGTGTCACCGCTGGGCAAGACACCGGTGCTGCTGGTCGACGATGACGCGATTTTTGAGTCGGCCGTGATCTGCGAATACCTGGACGACACGCTGCTGCCGCGCCTGCATCCAGGCGACGCCCTCCAGCGTGCACGGCACCGGGCGTGGATGGAGTTCGGTTCCAGCGTGCTGAACACCATAGGCGCTTTTTACAACGCTCCCGATGCCGCTGCGCTGCAAAGCCGCCGTGAAGAACTGGCCGGCAAGTTCGCGCAGCTGGAGGCCGTGCTGCCGGCGCAGGGACCGTATTTTTCAGGCGAAGCCTTCAGCTTCGTCGACGCGGTCTTCGGCCCGGTGTTTCGCTATTTCGATGTCTTTGAAGCACTCGGTGAATGCGGATTTTTTGACGCAGCGCCCAAAGTGCTGGCCTGGCGTGCCGCGCTGGCGCAGCGGCCTTCGGTGCGGCAGGCCGTGCGCGGCGACTATGCGGCCGAGCTCACGCGCTTTCTGCGACGGCGCGGCTCTGAGCTCTCGCGGCGCACGGACGGCATCGCCGTCACGGTGCTCTGAAAAACTAGGCCTGGCGGAAATTCGCCAGGATCTTGAGCAGGTTGCGTGTGGCGCCGTCCAGCGCTTCCGGCGGCCGGTGCACCATGGCCGTGTGGCGTACCAGCGCCGGCTTGAGCGGCAGCAATTGCACGTCATGCCGCACATGGGACTCCTCCTGCGACTCCTCCCGGGGCAGCACGGCGGCGCCGTAGCCGGCCGCAACCAGGCTCTTGATGGCCTCGGAGTAGTTGAGCTCGATGCGCGCGCGCGGCGTGAAGCCCGCATCGGCAAACCAGGCCATGGTCATGCGGTACATGTGAGTAGGCGTCTCGTTGAAGATCAACGGTTTGCCGGCCAGCCAGGCCGGCGTGGCGTGTTTGGGCGCCTTCCAGCGCCTGGGCACAAAAGCCATCATCGGGTCGCTGCGCCAGTGCGTGATCACCATGCCGCGCTGCGCGGGCGGCGGCGTGGCGACCAGGCCCACGTCCAGCGTGCCCTGCAGCAACCGCTCCAGGGTGTCGGCCGAGCCCAGGATGCTGACCTCGACATCGATGTCGGGATGGGCCAACTCCATGGCCTTGAGCACCTGCGGCAAAAAATACACCAGCACGCCGGTCGTGCTGCCCAGGCGCACGCGGCCGGCGCGGCCTTCGACGTGGCGCTTGACCGCATCGACCGCATCGTCGGCGTCGCGCAGCAGGCGGCGCGCCCGCTCGACCAGCACCGCGCCCGCCGGTGTGGGCTCCACCTTGCGGCCGCCGCGCACCACCAGCGGCGTGCCGAGCCGGCTTTCGAGTTCGCTCACGTGAAGGCTGACGGTGGGCTGTGCCAGGTGCAGGCCCTGCGCCGCGGCCGAGAAAGTGCCGAGGTCGGTGATGGCCACCAGGGTGCGCAGCTGGTCAAGGTTCAATTCACGCATGGAAGATGCTTCATAACGTTCGCAACATATCTCATCAGGAATACTGATAGTTTTAATCAGAAAACTCAACTTCCACAATACCAGAATAAATTGCACCATGGGCGCCTGGCTTCATTCACACCGTCATCACCCCACCAGGAGCACCCCATGCCTTCCGCCGCCATACCCACCGTCACACCGGCCTTCAGCCTCACCGCCGGCCTGCACCGCCTCGCGGGCCAGGCGGCGGCGCTGTGCAGGGTCGGTGGCGCCTGGTTCAAGCGCGGCGGCACATTGGCGCCCACCCGCCTGCAACGGGATGAACTGCAGGCCATGAGCACCCATGAGCTGAGCGACCTGGGCATAGGCCGCAGCGAGATTCCGGCGCTGTTCGGCGAGCCTTCGTCCTGGCAATCCAGCCGGTATTAAAGGCCGGCCACCCGGGCCCCGCTTGCTGCGAGAATCGGGGCCATGACCGCCCTTCAATCCTCCAGCAGCCCCTGGCTCAGCGCCGCCATCGTCCGCATCGAGGCCGACTACCAGCGCAGCGCCGACACCCACCTGATCCCTTTGCCGCTGCCGGAGTTCGCCGCGCGCGGCATCGACTTTTATCTCAAGGATGAATCGACGCATCCCACCGGCAGCCTCAAGCACCGGCTGGCGCGTTCGCTGTTCCTGTATGCGCTGTGCAACGGCCTGATCCATGAAGGCTCGACCATCGTCGAAGCCTCCAGCGGCTCCACGGCGGTCAGCGAGGCTTATTTCGCGCGGTTGCTGGGCCTGCCCTTTATCGCAGTGATGCCGCGCAGCACCTCGCCCGAAAAAGTCGCGCAGATCGAGTTTTACGGCGGGCGCTGCCACTGGGTGGACAGCGCCGCGCAGGTCTACGACGAAGCCCGCAAGCTGGCCCAGGAAACCGGCGGCCATTACATGGACCAGTTCACCTATGCCGAACGCGCCACCGACTGGCGCGGCAACAACAACATCGCCGAAAGCATGTTCAACCAGATGGCGCGCGAGCGGCATCCCGTGCCGCGCTGGATCGTGGTCGGCGCGGGCACGGGCGGCACCAGCGCCACCATAGGCCGCTATGTGCGCTACCAGCGCCACGACAGCCGGCTCTGCGTGGCCGATCCGGTCGGGTCGGTCTTTACCGCCTACCACCGCAGCGGCGATGCCAGCCTGACCGGCGCGGGCTCGCGTATCGAGGGCATAGGCCGGCCGCGCGTGGAGGCCAGCTTTATCCGCACGGTGATAGACCGCATGGTGGAAGTGGCCGACGTGGATTCCATGGCCGCCATGCAGGCGCTGTCGCAATTGCTGGGCCGCCGGGTCGGGCCGTCGACCGGCACCAACCTGGTGGGCATGCTGGCGCTGGCGCACGAGATGTTGGCGCGCGGCGAGCAAGGTTCTATCCTGTCGCTGCTGTGCGATTCCGGCGAGCGCTACCTGCCGACCTACTACAACGACCAATGGGTGGCCGAGAAAATGGGCGACTGCACGGCTGCCCAGGCGCGCATCTCCGAGCTGATGCGGCCCGCGCCTGCTGCCTGAGCAAGCCATGCCTGCGCTACCGTCCACACGCGCCTTGCCCCTCCTGCTGCCCAGGCGGGGCATGCTGCTGGCCGGCGCCGCACTGGCCGGCTGGGGCGCCGCCGCTGGCCCGGCGCAGGCTCTGCCCGCCAAAGCATTGGGGTTCCCGCGTGACCGCGGCGCCCATCCCGCATTTCGCACGGAGTGGTGGTACATCACGGGCCAGGCCAGCGTTGAAGCGGGCCAGCGCATGTTCGGCTTCCAGCTCACCTTCTTCCGCTCGCGCGTGGATGCCACCCAGGGCATGGCCTCGAAATTCGCCGCCAAACAACTGGTCTTCGCCCACGCGGCCCTCACCGACGTGCAGGGCAAAAAACTCTGGCACGACCAGCGCATCGCGCGCGATGGTTTTGGCGTGGCAGCAGCTAGCGAAGGCGACATGGACCTCAAGCTGCGCGACTGGTCGCTCAAAGCCGAGGGCGGTAAATACCTCGCAGAACTGCCGTCCACCGACTTCGGGCTCAAGCTCGCATTTGAAGAAACGCAGGAAGTGCTGCTGCAGGGCAAGCAGGGCCTGTCGCGCAAGGGTCCCGAAGAAAAGCAGGCCAGCTACTACTACAGCCAGCCGCAGCTCACGGCGCGCGGCAGCTTGCGGCTCAAGGGCCAGGATTTTGCCGTGAACGGCAAGGCCTGGCTGGACCACGAATGGAGCGAGGAAATCCTGCACCCCGATGCGGCAGGCTGGGACTGGATAGGCATGAACCTCACCGACGGCAGCGCCCTGACTGCCTTCCGGCTGCGCGGCAAGGACGGCGGCACCTTGTGGGACGGCGGCTCTTTCCGCTCTCCCAAGGGCGGGCTCTACACCTTCAGCCGCGGCGAAGTGATCTTCAAGCCCGTGCGCCACTGGAAAAGCCCGTTGACGCAAACCAGCTACCCGGTGGAGTGGATAGTGCGCACTCCCGCCGATTTTTATACCGTGCGCGCCGTCATCGACAACCAGGAACTCGACAGCCGCCAGTCCACCGGCGCGATCTACTGGGAAGGGTTAAGCGAGTTGATCGACAGCAACGGCAAGGTGGTGGGGATGGGTTATCTTGAGATGACGGGGTATGCGCAGCCGCTGCGGATGTGAGCCCCTCTTCAACCTTCACATTTCAACAGGAGAAGTCCATGCGCTGGGTAGCCATCTTTGACGACAAGCCTTCCATGCTCGCGGTGCGCCGGGAGCGCGAGCCTCTGCATCTGGCTTATCTGCGTGCGCATGAGGGCGAGATTCTTATCGCGGGTGGTTTGCGTGAAGCGCCCGGTGGGGGGTTTGTTGGCGGGCTTTGGGTGTTGGAGGTGGAATCGCGGGAACGTGCCGTGGAGCTTGTGGAGAACGATCCTTATTTTGTGGCTGAGCATCGGGGTTATCGGTTGCTGACTTGGGGCAAGGCGTTGGCTGATAAGCAGGTCGTGCTTTGACGGGTTGCACCGGGGGCTTTGCTTAATCGATTGTGATGTTCTCTGCTAAGTCCTGCTGGCCGGGATCGCCCGGCGGCGACTCACTTTTCTTTGCTTCGCCAAAGAAAAGTAAGCAAAAGAAAGGCGACCCGCAGTCTGGGTCCCTACGCTTCGCTTCGGGCAACCTGCGGTGCTCGACTACGGCGGGGTCTCGCGCAAACTCGCTTCGCTCAGACAAGCGCGATCCCTGATCCGCCTACGTCTGCGCTCCTCGGCCCAGCCAGGACGG
>NZ_JBFUCN010000034.1:0-39612 GCF_056405195.1 Polaromonas sp. P1_H6 | reverse complement strand
TTTAGCGAGACCCCGCCTGAACCGAGCACCGCAGGTTGCCCGTAGCGAAGCGCAGGGACGCAGCAACCAGGGTCGCCTTTTCTTTTGCTTACTTTTCTTTTGGCGAAGCAAAAGAAAAGTGAGTAGCCGCCGGGCTACCCCCGGCCAGCCACTCTCAGCAGAGGGCACACCGCAGGAGCAAAAACCACCCCCAGAAGCCATAATCCAAACCATGCCCCGCCCTTCCCAACAACTCCACCCCCACCGCGACCCAGCCCCCCTGCGCCCAGCCGCGACGGTCCTCCTACTGCGCGACACCGCGCAAGGCATAGAAGTCCTGATGACACGCCGTTCGATGACGGCCAGCTTCGCACCAGGCGCCTACGTCTTCCCCGGCGGCGGCATCGACGCAACGGATGCCCAGGCGCACGCCCAGTCCACCCGGCGGGCGACACAAAGCGACCTGCACCTCACGCAGGCCATCGCGGCGATCCGCGAGAGTTTTGAAGAGCTCGGCGTGCTGCTGGCGCGCCACGCCGACGGCAGCCACGTGACGACGGCCGACATCGCGGCGCTGGACCGCAAGGCACCCTTCGCGGCGCAATGCCGTGAGCGCGGCCTCACGCTGGCGGGCGACGAGGTGTTTGTGCTGGCGCACTGGGTCACCGACCGCGACCTGCCGCGGCGATTTGACGTGCCCTTTTTGGTGGCACGCATGCCCGAGGGCCAGAGCCCGGTAGCCGACGAGGCCGAGCAGTTCGAGCCGGTCTGGGTACGGCCGGCCGAGGCGCTGGCGCGGCACGCGGCGGGCGGCTTCTTCATCATCTTTCCCACGATACGCACGCTGGAAAAACTGCAGCACTATCCCGACGTCGATGCGGTGCTCACCGCCTGTGCGTCCGAAATCCCGCTGTGGACCTCCTGCCCGCGCGCCGGGCTGTTGGGCGGCAAGGAAGCACGCTACATGGAACATGAAGCCCCGTACGGCGAACTCGCGTTGACCTGCCCCGACGGGCAGATCGTGCATACACTGGACTGGCAAAGCGCGCAGCCGGTGGCGCTGCTGCGCAACGTGCAACGCCTGACAGCGCCCAACCCGGGTGTGATGACCGGGCCGGGCACCAACAGCTACCTCGTCGGCGACCCGGGCAGCGGCTATATCGCGATCGACCCCGGCCCGGCCGACCAGGAACACCTGCAGCGCCTCTGGCAGGCGGCCGGCGGTGATATCCGCATGATTGTCTGCACGCATTCGCACCCCGACCACTCCCCCGGCGCGAAGCCGCTACAGGCGCTGTGCCGCACGGCCCCGCCCATCCTGGGGCTGCCTTCCGCGCCCACGGCGCGCAGCGCGAGTGCCTTCACGCCGGACAGGGCGCTGCAAAACCAGGAACGCCTCACACTTGAAGGCAAAGGCGCGGACGGCGGAGCGACCACCCACACACTGAAGGTGCTTCACACCCCCGGCCATGCGGCCAACCATGTCTGCCTGGTGCTGGAGGAAGACGGCCTGCTGTTCAGCGGCGACCACATCCTCAACGGCAGCACCACCGTTATCGACCCGCCGGACGGCGACATGAACGCCTACCTCGACTCGCTGGATGCGCTCAGCGCGGCTTGCGGCGAGCACCACATTGAATTCATCGCCCCCGCACACGGCTACGTGATCGGCGAGGCCAAAACCGCGATTGCCCAGCTCAAGGCGCACCGCCTCAAGCGCGAGGCCAAGATCCTCGGCGTGATGCAGGCCCGCCCGGACGGCACCATGGACGACTGGGTCGCGGCGGCGTACGACGATGTGGACCCGCGCATCTGGCCGGTGGCCAAACGCTCGCTGCTCGCGCACGTGGAACGCATCGAGTCGCAGGGATTTTCCAATTTGTAGGGCTACCGGGGCGCCTCGCTCGTCCTGCCGCCCCCAGTGAGGGAATGCCAGGCTGACGGACGGCCCCTTGCTAAGGTATCCTGCATTCCGCGCCATCAGGCACATCAATTGCTTGGCCTGTGGCGGCCCCGGTTTATACTTTTTTTCTCATACCTGCCGGGAACCGGGCCACCAGCCCGCCTTTCCGCGGGATTCTGAACTCACGTATTCAACATTCAGCGAGGTTTTTTTCATGCCTTCCATCACGACCCGACATTTCCTTCAAAGCGCCGGCATATTGCTGGCCGGCCTGGTTCTGGCAGCCTGCGGCAAGCAGGAGCCGCCGGCACCGGCAGCCGGCGCCTCCGCGCCCGCCGCAGCAGCACCAGCCGCCAAGGTCTATGTGGTGGGCACCGACGCCGCCTACGTGCCCTTTGAATCGCAGAACGACAAGGGCGAAATCGTCGGCTTCGACATCGAGGTCGTGCAGGCCGTGGCGAAAAAAGCCGGCATCGAGGTGAAATTCATCAACACGCCGTGGGAAGGCATCTTCAACTCGCTCAATCAGGGCGACCGCGACCTGCTGGTATCCGCCATCACCATCACGGCCGAGCGCAAGCAGACCATGGATTTTTCGACCCCCTACTTCGACGCGCAGCAACTGATCGCCGTGAAGAAGGATTCGAAGATCGCCAAGTTCAACGACCTGAAAAAACTCAAGGTCGGCGTGCAGAACGGCACCACGGGCGATGAAGTCATCACCAAGCTGCAGGGCAAGGACAGTCCCAACATCAAGCGCTTTGAAGCAACGCCCCTGGCGCTGAAAGAACTGGAAGCCGGCGGCGTGGATGCCGTGGTGGCCGACAACGGCGTGGTCGAACACTACGTCAACAACAACAGCGGCGCCCAATTCAAGACCATCACCGACGCCAGCTTTTCCCCCGAGCAGTACGGCCTGGCCGTGAAGAAGGGCAACACCGAACTGCTGGAAAAACTCAACAAGGGCCTGGCCGACATCAAGACCGACGGCACCTACGACAAGATCTACGCGAAGTACTTCGGCGGCGCGGGCGCGAAAGCACCGGCGGCAGCCGCGTCGAAGTAAGGCTGGCCTCCCCAGGCGCCGCCGGTTTCATCGCTGCGCGGCGCCTGCAATGACTCCCGAGCACGCGACCCCGCCTGCAGGCGCCACACCGGCCGGCCGCAGGCGCTCCTTGCGCGCCATTGCCATTTTTGAAGCCACCAAAGGCCTGGCCGCAATGGCGGCCGGCTTAGGCCTGCTGGAGCTGCTGCACCACGACATCCACCGGCTGGCCCTTGCGCTGCTGTGGCGCTTTCACCTTGACCCGGCCTTACCCTATCCCACACTCCTGCTGCATTACGCAGACCTGCTGAGCGCCATAGACCTGCGCACGCTTGCGCCTGTGGCGCTGGCGTATATCGCCGTGCGCTTCCTGGAAGCCTGGGGGCTGTGGAGGGAAAAAACCTGGGCCGAATGGCTGGGCGCGCTGTCGGGGGCCTTGTACATCCCGCTGGAGCTGGCCCACCTGGCGCACCGGCCCGGTGCCATCAATGCCGGGGTGCTGCTCATTAACGTGGGAGTGGTCGGTTTCCTGGCGTTCCAGCTTTGGATGCGCCGAGGCCATGGCAGGCATGTTGCCCCCAAGGCCCTAAATAAAGTGTGAAGCCCGCCGATAAGCCGGATTCTGTGCACCGGGCCCCCTTGGAGAAGACCCGGCGTGACCGCCATTAATCTGGGCCGGGGGTCGCCCCCACGGCTCAATGCTACCTACCCGCCAGCTCTGCGGAACCACATCAACGCTGGCCTACTTGGTATTGCTGCGCGTAGAGATTGCCCGTTTCACCCGGCCCGGGGTTACCCCAAGGCCGACTCGTCTCTGTTGCTCTGATCCTCACCTCACGGTGGAGAGGTGTTACCTCCTACGCTGTCCTGTGCAGTCCGGACGTTCCTCCAGTGCCTGGTTTCCCAGATTGCACCAGCGGCGGTCTGGCAGGCTTCACGGGGCCTATTATCCGCCAGCAAACCCCAAAGGCGTGTCGCCCTTTAAAATGCGGGCTGCTTGATCAACACGAGCCCCCTTCCCATGATTCGCCTGACCGAACTCAAACTTCCGCTGGACCACGCGGAAGACGCCCTGCCCGCCCTGGCGGCCCAGACCCTGGGCATCGCCGCGGCCGAGCTGCAGAACGTCCACATCCACAAACGCAGCTTTGACGCGCGCAAGGCCGACCTGCTCAAGGTCTACATCGTCGACGTCACGCTGGCGGACGCCGGCCGCGAAAGCGCCCTGCTCACCCAATTCGCCGGCAACCCGCACATCCTGCCCACGCCCGACATGGCTTACCGCAACGTAGGCCAGGCGCCCGCCGGCCTGCCGCTGCGCCCGGTCGTCGTCGGCTTCGGCCCCTGCGGCATGTTCGCGGCCCTGCTGCTGGCGCAAATGGGCTTCAAGCCCATCGTGCTGGAGCGCGGCAAGACGGTGCGCCAGCGAACCCGGGACACCTGG
The DNA here is from genome assembly GCF_056405195.1 of Polaromonas sp. P1_H6. Taxonomy (NCBI): domain Bacteria; kingdom Pseudomonadati; phylum Pseudomonadota; class Betaproteobacteria; order Burkholderiales; family Comamonadaceae; genus Polaromonas; species Polaromonas sp. P1_H6. The sequence goes on along the minus strand of NZ_JBFUCN010000034.1, from coordinate 35,241 downwards.
GGCCTGTGGCGCAAGAACGTGCTGAACCCCGAGTCCAACGTGCAGTTCGGCGAAGGCGGCGCCGGCACTTTTTCCGACGGCAAGCTCTATAGCCAGATCAAGGACCCGCGCCACCTGGGCCGCAAGGTGATGAACGAATTCGTCAAAGCCGGCGCGCCCGCCGACATCCTGTTCGAGGCGCATCCGCACATCGGCACTTTCAAGCTGGTGAAGGTGGTCGAGAACATGCGCGCGCAGATCGTCGCGCTGGGCGGCGAGATCCGTTTCGAGCAGCGCGTGACCGACGTGCTGATCGAGGACGGCCCCGAGGGCAAGCAGCTGCGCGGCCTCACGGTGCTGGACCAGGCCACCGGCCAGAGCCAGGAGATGCGCGCCGACCAGGTGGTGATGGCGCTGGGCCACAGCTCGCGTGACACCTTCGCCATGCTCTACGAGCGCGGCGTGTACATCGAGGCCAAGCCTTTTTCCATCGGCTTTCGGGTCGAGCACCCGCAGGGCATCATCGACCGCGCGCGCTGGGGCCGCCATGCCGGCCACCCCTCGCTGGGTGCAGCCGAATACAAGCTGGTGCACCACGCGAGCAACGGCCGCTCGGTCTACAGCTTCTGCATGTGCCCGGGCGGCACTGTGGTCGCCGCGACTTCGGAGCCCGGCCGCGTGGTGACCAACGGCATGAGCCAGTACTCGCGCAACGAACGCAACGCCAACGCCGGCATCGTGGTGGGCATAGACCCGCGCGACTACCCCGGCTTTGAAGCCGGCGACGCGCTGGCCGGCATCGCGCTGCAGCGCCAGCTTGAATCGCACGCTTTTGTGCTGGGCGGCGGCAACTACAACGCCCCGGGACAGTTGGTCGGCGACTTCCTGGCGGGCCGCCCCTCGACCACGCTGGGCAGCATCACGCCGTCTTACAAACCGGGGGTGACCCTGGGCGACCTGTCGCCGGCACTGCCCGCCTATGCGATCGAGGCCATGCGCGAGGCCTTTCCGGTGTTCGGCAAGAAGATCAAAGGCTTTGACACGCATGACGCGGTGCTGACCGGCGTGGAAACACGCACCTCCTCGCCCATCCGCATCAGCCGCGGCGAGGACCTGCAAAGCATCAATGTGCGCGGCCTCTACCCGGCCGGCGAAGGCGCCAGCTACGCGGGCGGCATCCTGTCGGCCGGCGTGGACGGCATCAAGGTCGCCGAGGCGCTGGCGCGCAGCGTGCTGCAGGATGCCGAACGGCAGCGGGTGGCCGCATGATGGCTATCCAGAGCCGTTCACAAAACACAGCGAAGCGGTCCTGGCTAGGCGCGTCCGCCGCAGACAGTGCACCAGCACGGCAAGGCGGCGCAACAACGCCAGGAGGGTTTTGTGAGCGGCTCTGAAGATTTTCATTATTACGAGCCAGCCACAGGCCACGGCCTGCCGCACGACCCCTTCAACGCCATGGTGGGGCCGCGGCCCATAGGCTGGATTTCCTCGCGGGACGCGAAAGGGCAGCTCAACCTGGCGCCCTACAGTTTTTTCAACGCCTTTAACTACACGCCGCCCATCATCGGTTTCGCCAGCATTGGCGCCAAGGACAGCTTGCGCAATATCCGCGAAACCGGCGAGTTCGGCTGGAACCTGGCAACCCGGCCGCTGGCCGAGGCCATGAACCGCTCCTGCGCGATGGTGCCGCCCGAAGTCAATGAATTCGAGCTGGCCGGCCTCACGCCCGTGGCTTCGCAGCGCATCGCCGCGCCGCGCGTACTGGAAAGCCCGGTGTCCTTCGAGTGCCGGCTGACGCAAATCCTGCAGCTGCAGAGCGCCGACGGCGTGCCGGTGCCCACCTGGCTGGTGCTGGGCGAGGTCGTCGGCGTGTACATTGCAAGGCATCTGCTGAAGGACGGCATTTACGACACGGCGGCCGCCGAACCGATTCTTCGCGGCGGCGGGCCGGCCGACTATTTCACCGTCACCCCCGAAAACCTCTTTCGCATGTTCAGGCCGCGCTAGGCGGCCAGGGCACCCCGGCATTCCACTTTTTCACCCCATCACATGACCGACACCACCACACCCACCCCGCGCGCCAAGCGCCCCCGCCCGGCACAGCGCTCCCGGCCCGCCGGCCCGCCGCAGCCACAACAACGCACGCGCGAAGTCCATCCGGTGCTGGAAAAGCTGTTCGAGCTCTACCCCAGGATGTTCGGTGCGCAGTTCCTGCCGCTCAAGCTGGGCGCTTTCCAGGACCTGCTGGCCGAGAACCCCGAAGTGTTCAAGCGCGAGGAGCTCAAGGTCGCGTTGGGCCTGCACGCGCGCTCGACCCGCTACCTCGAATGCGTGGCGGCCGGCCATCCGCGCCACAACCTGCAGGGCGAACCCGTAGAGCCCGTGGCGCCCGAGCACGTGCACCACGCCATCATGGAAGTCTTCCGGCGCCGCCAGGCGCGCTCCAAGGAGGATTTGCGCCCCAAGGTCGTCGCCCGCCTGGTCGCGGCAGTTGAGGCTTCGGGCCTGAGCCGCGAAGCCTACGCCGAGTGCACCCGCACGCAGGACGAGGCCGCCAACGCGCTGCTTGATGAAGCTTTTGCCGAAATCGCGGTGCAGACCGCCAAACGCGAAGCGTTGATGCGGGCTTTTGAGGCCAGCGGCAAGACGGTGAAGCAGTTTGCCGAGATGTACGGCATGGCCCCGGCGGACGTCGCCCAAGCGGTGGAACGCACGCGGCAGGCCGGCGCCGCCCAGCCCCAATAAGGCAGGGTCAGTAGAGCGAGCGGCCGAAGCGCTCGAAGCGGGGCTGCCACTTCTCAAGGATGTCGGCCGACACCAGGATGCGTTCGGCCCGGCCTATCAGCAGCTGGCGCGGCACCAGGCCGATGTAGCGCGAATCGGCGCTGTTGTCACGGTTGTCGCCCAGCATCATGAACTGGTCGGGCGGAATCGTGATCGGGCCCCAGGTGTCCTTGGCCGCCACGCCGGCCAGCCACTGGATTTCATGCTGTCCCTGGGCCGTGCTTTCTTTCACGTGGGTGGCCACCAGCACGCCCACCGGGCCGGCCGGCTCCAGCGCCGTGTCCAGCGCCTCATAACGCGCCGCTTGCCCGTTGATGATGAGCACCTTCGCGCGCATTTCAACGACGTCGCCTGGCAGCGCCACCAGCCGTTTGATCAGGCGCACGCCGTCCAGCGGCGAGGAAAAGGTGACGACGTCGCCGCGCTGCGGGTCAGCCGTACGCGCCAGCACCACGTCGGTCAGCGGGACCTTGACGTTGTAGGCCAGCCGGTTGACAAAAACCACGTCGCCCTCGAGCAGGTTGGGCCGCATCGAACCCGAGGGAATGGGATTCCAGTCCGCGATGGCGGTGCGGAACAATCCGAACAACAACAGAAATACCAGAAAACCGCGGTTCTGCCTGATCCAGCTTTTCATGTCCGTGCTCCTTGAAAACTCCAAAAAAAAAGCGTCCCGTGCAGGGCGCCCTTTGATCTTCAAGCCTGGGTGTTTTGCAATGCCGCAATCCGCTCTTCAATCGGCGGGTGCGTGGCAAACAGCTTGCCGATGCTGCCGGTGATGCCCATGGCCTCCACGGCCTTGGGCAGCTCGCCCGGCTGCATGCCACCCAGGCGCGCCAGGGCGTTCATCATGGGCTGGCGCCGGCCCATCAGCTGCGCGGCGCCGGCGTCGGCGCGGAACTCGCGCTGGCGCGAGAACCAGGCCACGACGATGGCTGCGGCAAAACCGAGCACGATGTCCAGCACGATGGTGCTGACGTAATAGCCGATGCCGGGGCCGGAGTTGCTGTCGCTACCGCGGCGCAGGAAACTGTCGACGGCGTAGCCGATCACACGCGAGAGGAAGACCACAAAGGTGTTCATCACGCCCTGGATCAGGGTCATGGTGACCATGTCGCCGTTGGCGATGTGGGCGATCTCATGGCCCAGAACGGCCTCGATTTCTTCCTTGGTCATGCCTTGCAGCAAACCGGTGGACACGGCCACCAGCGAGGAGTTCTTGAACGCGCCGGTGGCGAAGGCATTGGGGGCGCCCTCAAAGATGCCGACTTCGGGCATGCCGATCTGGGCCTTCTCGGCCAGCTTGCGCACGGTCTCGACAATCCAGGCCTCATCGGCGTTCTGGGCTTCATTGATGACGCGCACACCGGCGCTCCATTTGGCGACCGGCTTGCTGATCAGCAGCGAGATGATGGCGCCGCCAAAACCGATCACGAGCGCAAACCCGAGCAGCATGCCGAGGTTCAGCCCGTTCGGCGTGAGATAGCGGTTGACGCCCAGCAGGCTGGCGACGATGCCCAGCACCGCCACGACGGCGATATTGGTCAGGACAAACAGGAAAATACGTTTCATGGGTTCTCCGTGGGGTCGGTGAAAAAGCCCGCCTTGCGCAGGATATGAGGGTCCGCGGACCCGGTTCAAGCGGTGCCAGCGCCTAAGTGGCTGATTTTTATCTGTTATTTATGACAGCCGGCCGGAATACAAGGGAGTCATCATAAAAGGAAAAGTTCTCGTTCTCGGGCCACCAGCCGGGCACGCCCAGCACCGGCAAGGGTGCAAAAGGCTTGGCGGCGAGCCTGGCTGCGCTGAGGTCGGCCGCCACCCAGGCGTCCAGTTCCGCGATGGAGCCCATGGGTGGCTGCGCCAGGTAGACATGGGCCGTGATGGCTTTGCGCGGGCTCAGCAGTTTTTCGAGCAAGGCATGGCCGAACAGCACGAGCCTGGCCTCCCGCCACAGCTGCCTGTGGGTGATGAAGAGGCTGTTCCAGTCGCGGGCCAGCAGCGCGTCCCACAGCGCTTGCGGCGCCGACAGGAAGGCCGCGTTTTCGTCGAACACCGTGAGGGCATCGCGCACCGGGCCGCGCACCGGGGCCACGCCCGCGGCGGCGATCTCGGCGGCCTGCAGCTGGTTGAGCTTTCGCTTGGTTTCCGGAAAACGCATCCAGCACAGGCCGTTGAAAAAATCGTGCGCGCCCTCGCGGGTCGGGCACAGGCGGGTCCTGGCGATAAAGCTCTCATAGGCCTCACCGGAGGGCAGCGTGCATTGCGGCGCGAAACAGACCGGCGCAGGCTGCACCGCGTTGAGCGCCTGGTGCAGCGCGACGCCCGCCGTGACCGCGCAGGCCGCGCGCTGGCCGGGTTCACGCCAGGCCTGCAGCCAGGGCTGTTCCCAGTCGATGGGGGGTAGCGGTGCCGGGTTTCCCATGGCGCTCAGGCCTTGGCCGGTTTGGGCTGCTTTCTGTCGCGCACCATGACCGTGGACTTGCCTTCGTCGGTAATCTCAAAAAGCTGGGTGGCCACCAGCAGCTTGGTCAGCGTGGCGTAGCCGTAGTTGCGGTGGTCGAAGGAGGCCTGGTTGGCGATCTGCGTGCCGACCGCGCCGACGCGCGCCCAGCCCTCGTCGTCGGCCGCGGCCTGCACCGCGTTGCGCAGCAGCATGACGAGCTTGGCGTCCTGGCGCAGCTGCGCGGGCGTGGCCCGCAGCGGCGTGGCGGACACGGCCTCGCCGTCGTCCTTGCTGTCGCCGTGGGGAGTCCCGGCCGCGTCGGCGACCGCGATGGGGCGCAGCTTGTCGAGGAACAGGAAGCGCGAGCAGGCGTTGACGAAGGGCTCGGGTGTTTTCTGCGCGCCGAAACCGTAGACCGCAGCGCCCTTGGCGCGCAGGTGCATGACCAGCGGCGTGAAATCGGCGTCCGACGAGACGATGCCGAAGGCGTCGGGCCGATCGGTGTAGAGCAGCTCCAGCGCGTCTATCACCATGGCCATGTCGCTGGCGTTCTTGCCCTTGGTGTAGTCGAACTGCTGCATGGGGCGTATGGCGTGTTCGTGCAACACCTCTTCCCAGCCTTTGAGTTCGTTTTTCTTCCAGTTGCCGTAGGCGCGCCGGATGTTGGTCTCGCCGAAGGTCGACAACTCGTTAAGGATCAGGTCGATCTTGGACGCCGGCGAGTTGTCGGCGTCTATGAGCAAGGCAACGCGCGGCTTGTGGTCCATCATGTGCTTTCTGAAGTTTCGAGCTTCCAGGGCAGGCTTTCACCCGAGCGCAGCGGCTTGAGTTCGGATTCACCGAAGGCATAGCTTTCGGGCGGGTGCCAGCTTTCTTTCTTGAGCGTGATGCTGCCGGTGTTGCGCGGCAGGCCGTAGAAGTCGGCGCCGTTGAAGCTGGCAAAGGCTTCCAGCTTGTCCAGCGCGCCGGCCGCGTCAAAGGCCTCGGCATAAAGCTCCATCGCCGCATGGGCGGTGTAGCAGCCCGCGCAGCCGGTGGCGTGCTCCTTGAGGTGGGCAGGGTGCGGCGCGCTGTCGGTGCCGAGGAAGAAGCGCGCGTTGCCGCCGGTGGCGGCCTCGACCAGCGCCAGGCGGTGGGTTTCACGCTTGAGCACCGGCAGGCAGTAATAGTGGGGGCGGATGCCGCCCGTGAAGATCGCGTTGCGGTTGTAGAGCAGGTGGTGGGCGGTGACCGTGGCGCCGGTGAAGCGGTCGGCGTCGCGCACATAGTGTGCTGCTTCCCGTGTGGTGATGTGCTCGAACACGATCTTGAGTTCGGGGAAATCGCGGCGCAACGGAATCAGCTGGGTGTCGATGAACACGGCCTCGCGGTCGAACAGGTCGATGTCGGACGAGGTCACCTCGCCGTGCACCAGCAGCAGCATGCCGGCTTTCTGCATGGCTTCCAGCGTCTTGTAGGTCTTGCGCAGCTCGGTCACGCCGGCGTCGCTGTTGGTGGTGGCACCGGCCGGGTAGAGCTTGGCCGCGACCACGCCGGCATCTTTGGCACGGGCGATTTCGTCGGGCGGCAGGTTATCGGTCAGGTAGAGCGTCATCAGCGGCTCAAAGCGCACGCCGGCCGGCACGGCGGCCTGGATGCGTTCGCGGTAGGCCACGGCCTGGGCGGCGGTGGTAACGGGCGGGCGCAGGTTGGGCATGATGATGGCGCGGCCGAACTGAGCCGCCGTGTGCGGCACCACGGTCAGCAAAGCCTCGCCGTCGCGCACATGCAGGTGCCAGTCGTCGGGGCGGGTGAGGGTCAGGGTGGTAGCGGGGGTGCGGGTGGCGGAGGTCATGGCCTGAATTGTCGCACCGCCGGGACGCAAAGACGCTTACCTCGGCCTATCCGGCAAAGCCGGCCTGGGCGCCTCCCCACCACACGGCAGCCTGGAAACGGCCGGCCGCCGCCATGAAAAAAGCCCCGCATTGCGGGGCTTTTTTGTTTCTTCTTCTTTTTTGCAGTTGCGGTGATCTTCGGTGCGTTCAGTGCGACAGGATCTTGTTGAGGAAGTCCTTGGTGCGCGCCTGACGGTTCTCGGGGTGGTTGAAGAACTCGTCTTTCGAGCAATCTTCCAGGATTTTGCCGCCCACGTCCATAAAAATCACGCGGCTGCCGACCTTGCGGGCGAAGCCCATTTCATGGGTCACCACCATCATGGTCATGCCTTCGACGGCCAGTCCCATCATGCAGTCCAGCACCTCGCCGACCATTTCGGGGTCGAGCGCGGAGGTGGGTTCGTCAAACAGCATGGCGATGGGATCCATGCTGAGCGCCCGGGCAATCGCCACGCGCTGCTGCTGGCCGCCCGACAGCTGGCCGGGGAATTTGTCCTTGTGCGCCATCAGGCCCACGCGGTCCAGGTACTTGAGGCCGTGTTTTTTGGCTTCGTCGGGCTTGCGGCCCAGCACCTTGACCTGCGCCAGCGTCAGGTTTTCGGTGACGCTCAGGTGCGGGAACAGCTCGAAATTCTGGAACACCATGCCGACGCGGCTGCGCAGCTTGGGCAGGTCGGTCTTGGGGTCGTGCACGGCCTTGCCATCGACGAAGATCTGGCCCTTCTGGAAGGGCTCCAGTGCGTTGATGGTCTTGATCAGGGTGGATTTGCCCGATCCCGAAGGACCGCAGACCACGACCACTTCACCCTTTTTGATGCGGGTGGTGCAGCTGTTGAGAACCTGCACGTCGCCGTACCATTTGGAAACTTCTTTCAACTCAATCATCTTCTTCTCCAGTGTGCTCTTTGAGGTTTGCCTGCTGTGATGCGCGGCGCTCTTAGCGAATGATGGCGATTCTGCTGTTCAGGCGCTTGACCATGAAGGACAGCCCGAAGCAGATCACGAAATAAACCACGGCGGCCAGCAGGTAAGCCTCTTCAGGGCGGCCGTAGATCTTGCCGGCGGTGCTGAAACCCTTGAGCAGGTCATAGGCGCCGATGGCATAAACCAGCGAGGTGTCCTGGAACAGGATGATGGTCTGCGTCAGCAGGATGGGCACCATGTTGCGGAAAGCCTGCGGCAGGATGATCAGCTTCATGTTCTGCGCGTAGCTCATGCCCAGGGCGCGCCCGGCATTGACCTGGCCGCGGGAGATGGACTGTATGCCGGCGCGCATGATTTCGCTGAAGTAAGCGGCCTCGAAGGCGACGAAAGTGATGATGGCCGAGATTTCAGCGCGGTAGTTGGAGCCCCAGCTGCCGAAGGTCGTGTAGAACGAGGCCGGCACCAGCAGGAAGAACCACAGGATCACCATGACCAGCGGAATGGAACGCATGCCGTTGACGTAGAAGGTCGCGGGGATCGTCAGGAAGGACTTGCCGGAAAGGCGCATCAGGGCCAGCACGGTGCCGAAGATGATGCCGCCTATGGTGGCGATGACGGTCAGCTCTATGCTGAAAATAAAACCCTTGACCACGAACTGGGAGATCATGTCCCAGTTCAGGAAGCTCATGTCGAGTCCAAGCATGTCAGTGACCTCCGCCTGTTGAGCCGGCGACGACGAAGCCTGGGATTTGCACCCGCTTCTCGACGAAAGCCATGACGCGGTTGACCGCGAAAGCCGAGACGGCGTAGAGCGCCGTCACCGCCAGGTAGATTTCAATGCCGCGCGAGGTTTCTTCCTGAGCCTGCATGGCGAACATAGTGAGTTCGGCGATGGACACCGCGAAAGCCACGGAGGAATTCTTCAAGAGGTTCATCGATTCGCTGGTAAGCGGCGGAATGATGATGCGAAAGGCCATCGGCAAGATCACGTAGCGGTAGGTCTGCAGGGTCGTGAAACCCATGGCCATGCCCGCATAACGCTGGCCGCGGGGCAATGCCTGGACGCCAGCCCTGACCTGCTCGGCGATACGCGCTGAGGTGAAAAAGCCCAGGGCGAACACCACCAGGATGAAGCTGGGCAGCTCCTTCATGGCGGGGAAAATCTTGGGAACCACAAAGTACCAGATGAAAATCTGGACCAGCAGGGGAACGTTGCGGAACAGTTCAACCCAGGCATTGGCGAAACGCACAAGCCAGGGACTGTTCGGCAAGGTGCGCAGCGTGCCGATGATCGCTCCGCACAGCATCGCGATCACCCAGGATGCGCCGGCGACGGACAGCGTCCAGCCCCAGGCATCAAACATCCACTGCAGGTAGGTTCGACCACTACCGTCATCATTCAAAAATACCTGCCAATCCCAAGTCATCACGGCTCCAGCAAATGGTTGTTATGTTGTCTTCCCTGCGACGCTAACGGTAAACGGGAAACCCCGCCAGTGCAAGGCGACCGGCGGGGTTGTTCAATTTACCTGCCCAAAATTACTTCTGGACGTACTCTTCCATGGGCTTGTCGTTCGGGTTGTCCCAGGCTGCCTTGGTGCTGGCGCTCAGGGCCAGGCCGACCTTGGTGTTCTTCGGAGGAATCGGCGACAGGAACCATTTGGTCCACAGCTTGTTCATCTCACCCGACTTGATCATGCCCTTGACCGTGTCATCGGCCAGGCGCTTGAGCAGGGGGTCGTCCTTGCGGATCATGATGGCGATGGGCTCAACGCTCAGCACTTCACCGACGATCTTGAAGTCGGAAGGCTTCTTGGCGGTGGCGATGTTGCCGGCCAGGATGGAGCCGTCCATCACGAACGCATCGGCGCGGCCGGACTCGAGCAGCAGGAAGCTGTCGGAGTGGTCTTTGCCGAAGATTTCCTTGAACTCGACGCCGGTGGCGCGCTTGTTCTTGCGCAGGGTCTGCACGGAGGTGGTACCGGTGGTGGTGGCCACGGTCTTGCCGCTCAGTTGGGCCACCGAGGTGATGCCAGAGTTGGCCTTCACGGCGATGCGGACTTCTTCCACGAAGGTGGTCACGACAAAAGCCACGTCCTTCTGGCGGGTCGCGTTGTTGGTGGTGGAGCCGCACTCGATGTCGACGGTGCCGTTCTGCACGAGGGGGATGCGGTTCTGCGACGTCACGGGCTGGTATTTGATTTCCAGCTTGCGTTCAGCGGCTTTTTCGAGGCCGGCCAGGATGCGCTGGCAGATTTCGACGTGGTAGCCGGTGTACTTGCCGTCACCCAGGGTATATGAGAGCGCGCCGGAAGAATCGCGAACGCCCATGGTGACAACGCCGGAAGCCTTGACTTTGGAAAGGGTGTCAGCGAATGCGGCGCCGGTGGCGAGCAGGGCGACGGACAGAGCGACAAGCTTGAGTTTCATGGAATCTCCTGTAATGAATGAAACGGTTAGCGAACTATTTTAGAGAGATGGTACCCGGGGCTAGCCTAGGTTTACCCGGCCTCTAAAACGGGGAAAACGAAGTGTTTGCGAAGTGTTTGGAGCGGTAGTTGCCGCTGAACCCGCGGAAGCCGTGGCAATTCCTGGGGTTTTCCAAAGTGGTGCACGCATGAAGAAGTCCGGAACTATACGGCAGATGTAAGCAGTCTTTGTGCCAGCGGCCGTCAGGCAAGCAGCGGCAGGGGCTGCGTGAGCTTGTCGGGCACCAGCAGGGCCTCGACTTCGGCCTGCGTCATGATGCCCAGCGATTCCGCGATCTCGGCAATCGGTGCGCCGGTGGCGATCGCCGTCTTGGCAATCAACGCGGCCTTTTCGTAGCCGATGATGGGGTTGAGCGCAGTGACCAGGGTGACCGATTCGCGCACGCGTTTGGCCAGCAGCTCGCGGTTGGCCTCGATGCCGGCCACACAATTGGTTTGAAGCGTGAGGCAGGCCTGGCTCAGGTGTTCAATGCTCTTGAAAAGGCTCCAGCCCATGATGGGCTCGAAGGCATTGAGCTGCAGCTGGCCGGCCTCGGAGGCCATGGTCACGGTCATGTCGTTGCCTATCACCTCAAAGGCGACCTGGTTCATGACCTCGGGGATCACCGGGTTGACCTTGCCGGGCATGATGGACGAGCCCGCCTGGCGCGGCGGCAGCCGGATGTCGCCGAAGCCGGCCTGCGGGCCGCTGGAGAGCAGGCGCAGGTCGTTGCAGATCTTGCTGAGTTTGGTGGCCACGCGCTTGAGCACGCCGGACAGCTGGACGAACGCGCCGGTGTCCTGCGTGGCCTCGATCAGGTTGGCAGCTTTTTCAACAGGCACACCGCACTCCTCGGCGAGGTGGCGGCAGACGATGTCGGCATAGCCGGCCGGCGCATTGATGCCGGTGCCTATGGCCGTGGCGCCCAGGTTGATTTCCTGGATCAGCGCGCGCGCTTCGCGCAGGCGGGCCTCGTCCTCGCCGATCATGACCGCGTAGGTCAGGAATTCCTGGCCCAATGTCATGGGCACGGCGTCCTGCAGCTGGGTGCGGCCGATCTTCAACACGTCCCGGAACTCATGGGCTTTGGCCTCAAAGCCGGCGCGCAGGATGGCCATGGAGGCCAGCAGGCGCTCGATGGCGAACCACAGGGCGATACGCACGGCCGTGGGATAGACGTCATTGGTGCTTTGTGAGGCGTTGACGTGGTCGTTGGGATGCAGCACGTCGTAGCGGCCTTTTTCCAGGCCCAGCTTTTCCAGCGCGAGGTTGGCGATGACCTCGTTGGCATTCATGTTGGTGGAGGTGCCGGCGCCGCCCTGGATCACGTCGACCACGAACTGCTCGTGGTATTGGCCGGCAATGAGTTTTTCGCAGGCGCTCATGATGGCGGCGGCCCGCCTGGCATCCAGCGCGCCGAGTTGCTGGTTGGTGCGCGCCGCAGCCTTTTTGACGAAACCCAGCGCGCGTATCAGGTCGGGCATGGCCGAGATGCGGGTGCCGGAAATCGGGAAATTTTCGACCGCGCGCGCCGTGTGCACACCCCAATACGCGGCAAAGGGAATCTGCTTTTCACCGAGAAAGTCGTGCTCGGTGCGCGTGGCCCCCGCCGGGGTGGGAACGGGCTCGGCAAGCGGAGTGAAAGAAGAATCAGGGGGCACGGGCAACGATCAGAATTTGGACGTCACGAACTGTAAGTTTGCGGGTTTGAAAACACCAATGCTGTTTCAACGATCTTCTATGCATTTTTCTTATAACCACTCAGGGTTACTACTAGTACGCCTGTCTAGCCCAGTCGCGTGGCCGGGGTAGCGCCCCCCCGCAAGGCCGTCTTTTCCCTGCTGCTGGTTTGCGCCTGCAGGTAGCTCCACAAGGCCTGGGCGTGGCTTTTGGCGGAGTCCTTGGAGGTCGGCCGCTCGCGGTAGACGCGCACGTCCATGGTCATCTCCAGGTTGCCGCCGGCGCTCACGAGTTTTTTGGCCCGCAACTCTTTTCTGACGGCGCTAAGCGGCAAAAACGCGATGCCGTGGCCTTCCAGGGCCATGGCCTTGAGCCCTTCGGCCATGTCGGTTTCGTAGACACGGTCCAGGTGGATGGCGGTGCTGGACTGCTTGAGGATCATGTCGACCATGCGGCCCAGGTAGGCGCCGGGCGCGTAGCCCAGGTAAGGCAGGGGCTGGCCGGGACGCCCCGGCAGGCTGTACTCGGGGTCACCGGCGGCCGTGGCCCGCACAAAAGGCGCCAGCACCTCCTGGCCCAGCGACACCATTTCATAACGGTCCGGGTCCAGCTGGAAAGGCTGGGAGTCGTGGTGGTAGGCGATCAGCAGGTCGCAGCTGCCCTCCACCAGGCGCAGCACCGCGTCATGCACATTGAGCGCGATCAACCGGCTTTTGATGGGGCCGAATTTCTCGCGCAGGCTGCTGACCCAGGCCGGAAAAAAAGTGAAGGCCAGCGTGTGCGGCACGGCGAATTCGATGACGTCCTGCCCGGCCGAGGTGTGGCCGCGCAGCATGGCACGGGTGGACTGCAGGCCCTGCAGCATTTCCAGCGACTGGCTGTACAGGGTTTCGCCCGCCGGCGTCAAGCGCGTGGGATAGGAACTGCGATCGACCAGGTCGGTGCCGGCCCAGGCTTCCAGCGCCTGGATACGGCGCGAAAACGCCGGCTGGGTGACGTGACGCAGTTGGGCAGAGCGGCTGAAACTGCGGGTTTCAGCCAGACTGACGAAATCTTCCAGCCATTTGGTTTCCATGGCCCCGATTATGCGAGGCACTGAGGTATTTCGGCCTACGGGGAATCCCATGGCAGGACGAAGGAGCGGCATTCGCCGTAAATACCGTCCTCGAAATGTCTCTAGAAATACAAACCGCTTGCGGCTCGCCTGCTCAGGCCTCGGGCGAACTCTGTTGCAGCGCCCACATGCGCGCATACGCGCCTTCGGTTTCGAGCAGCTGCGCATGCGTGCCGCGCTCGACGATGCGCCCGCCGTCCATCACCAGGATCTCGTGCGCGTCGACCACGGTGGACAGGCGGTGCGCGATCACCAGCGTGGTCTTGTTCTGCGCGGCGGCGCGCAGCTCAGTCTGGATGGCGCGCTCGTTGGCCGAATCCAGCGCCGAGGTGGCTTCGTCAAAAATCACCACCGGCGGGTTCTTCAGCAGGGTGCGGGCGATCGCCACGCGCTGCTTTTCGCCGCCCGACAGCTTGAGCCCGCGCTCGCCCACCATGGTCTGGTAGCCCAGCGGCGTGGAGGCGATAAAGCCGTGGATGCGGGCCGAACGCGCGGCTTCTTCCACCTCTTCGTGGGTGGCGCCCGGCTTGCCGTAGGCGATGTTGTATTCCACCGTGTCGTTGAACAGCACCGTGTCCTGCGGGACGATGCCTATGGCCTGGCGCACGCTGGACTGCGTGACCTGCTTTATGTCCTGGCCGGCGATGGTGATGCGGCCCTGCTGCACGTCGTAGAAGCGGTAAAGCAGCCGCGCCAGCGTGGATTTTCCGGCGCCCGAGGAACCCACCACCGCGACAGTCTTGCCCGGCGGGATCTCGAAGCTCACGTTGTGCAGAATGGGTCGCGCCGGGTCGTAGGCGAAGTTCACGTTTTCGAAACGCACCGCCGGCGATTCAGGAATGACCAGGGCTTTGGCGCCCGGCAGGTCGGCGATTTCGCGCTCTTTTTCCATCAGCACGAACATCTTGTCGAGATCGGTGAGGCTCTGCTTGATCTCGCGGTAGATCACGCCCAGGAAGCCCAGCGGGATGTAGAGCTGGATCATGAAGGCATTGACCATCACCAGGTCGCCCAGCGTCATGTGGCCGTCGACCACGCCCTGCGTGGCGCGCCACAGCATGGCCACCAGCCCGATGGCGATGATCAGCTGCTGCCCGGCGTTGAGCAGGCTCAGGGTGTTCTGGCTCTTGATGGCGGCGCGCCGGTAGCGCAGCAGGTTCTCGTCGTAGCGAGCGGCCTCGAACTCTTCGTTGTTGAAGTACTTGACGGTCTCGTAGTTGAGCAGCGAGTCGATGGCGCGGCTGTGGGCCGACGAGTCCAGCTCGTTCATCGTCTTGCGGAACTGCGTGCGCCATTCCGTCACCGTGACGGTGAAGAAAATGTAGAACACCAGCGCGATGCCGGTGATGCCGGCGAACCAGACGTCGAACTTGACGGCCAGCAGGCTCAGCACCAGCGTCACCTCGATCAGCGTCGGGATGATGCTGTAGAGCGAATACGAGATCAGCGAATGCACGCCGCGCGTGCCGCGCTCGATGTCGCGCGTCATGCCGCCGGTCTGCCGCTCCAGGTGAAAGCGCAGGCTGAGCGCGTGCAGGTGGCGGAACACCTCCAGTGAAATCCGCCGCGCCGCGCCTTCGGTGGCCTTGGCGAACACCAGCTCGCGCAGCTCGGTGAACAGCGTGGTCGACAGGCGCAGCAGGCCGTAGGCCAGCAGCAGCGCCACCGGCACCACCAGCACGGCCTGCGCGTCGCCTGGCTTGAAGTTCATCGCGTCGACCAGGTTTTTCAGCAGCAAGGGCACGCCCACGTTGGCCAGCTTGGCGCCCACCATGAAGCTCAGCGCCGCCAGCACGCGCCATTTGTAGTCCCACAGGTAGGGGAAAAGGCGTTTAAGGGTGTCCAGGTCGGAACGCTGGGGCGCCGGCGCCTTGCCGGCGCCCGGCACGGGCGTGGCGGGCACGGCAAGGGAGGAATCGGCGGCGGAAGCTCGGGAGCGCATGAGGGACAATCGTGAGGGTTGTTGTAATAACTTTTTCAGATTGTGCCTATGTCTACCGAATCAAGCGCCCCTACGGAAATTCACGCCGAAGATGCCCTGACCGTCCAGCTGCCCACCGACAAGGAGCTGGTGCTCAAGGTCATCCCCATGCCGGCCGACTGCAACGCCAACGGCGACATCTTCGGCGGCTGGGTCATGGCCCAGGTCGACCTGGCCGGCTCCGTGGTGCCGGCCCGCCACGTCGACGGCCGGCTGGCCACCGTGGCGGTCAACCAGTTCATCTTCAAGCAGCCGGTGCGCGTGGGCGACATCCTGTCGTTTTTCTCCAGCCTGACGCGCATAGGCACCACCTCCATCACCGTGCAGGTCGAGGTCTATGCCGAACGCTTCCGCGCCCAGGGCCGCTACATCAAGGTCACCGAAGCCAGCCTGACCTACGTGGCGATTGACGATTTCGGCAAGCCGCGAAAGATCGCCAAGGACTGAGGCTTACTCAAACTCGCCGTGCCGGCCCTGCCCGCCCGCAAAACGCGCGGCGCCGGCAAACGCATCGGGCAGGCGCTGCTTGCCGCGCTCCCATTCCTGGTGCAGCGCCTCCTCCCATCCCAGGTCCCACTGCCGGTAGGCGCTGAGCCGGTCGGCCCGCATCGTGGCCTGCGGAAAGCGGCTGAGCTGCTGCGCCAGCGCCACCGCGGCCTCGCGCGCGCCGCCTTTGGGTACGACTCGGTTGGCCAGCCCGATTTGCAGCGCCTCGGCAGCCTCCACCTTGCGCCCGGTCAGGATCAAATCCATCGCATGGCCCATGCCGACCAGCCGCGGCAGGCGCACCGTGCCGCCGTCTATCAGCGGCACGCCGAAGCGCCGGCAGTAGACGCCGAAATAGGCGTCTTCCTCCATCACACGCAGGTCGCACCACAGCGCCAACTCCATGCCGCCGGCCACCGCCGCGCCGCTGACGGCGGCAATCACCGGCTTGGACAGCAGCAGCCGGGACGGCCCCATGGGCGCCAGCGGGTTTTTATCGCCGGGCGAAAAATCGAGCTGGCCCACGACCTGCTCACCGCCGGCTTGCGCGGCCAGCCGGGCGCCAGCCTGTAAATCCCAGCCCGCGCAGAAATGGCCGTGCGCGCCGTGGAACACCGCCACATGCGCATCCTCATCTTCATCAAAGGCGACAAAAGCTTCATGCAGCGCACGCGCCGTCACGGCATCGACCGCGTTGCGCACCTCGGGCCGGTCGAGTGTGATCACGGTGACCGACCCTTCCTTGGAAATATGGATGCTCATGAGGCCTCCGGCCACCAGCCGACGCGTGGCGCGGTGCCGGCTTCGGCTAATTCAGCGGCACTGACCTCGATCTCCATGCGCAGCAAGGCCGCCGCCATGGCCTTGCCGAGGTTGTCCATGCGCAGGTTGCGCGCTCCGCCGCCCTGCAGCGCCCCCTGCAGCACCAGCTTGAGCGCCAGGATGTTGGGCAGGGCCCAGCACTGCATCGTGCCGGGCAGCCAGGGCGCGAAGTGCGCCTGCACGCGTTCCGCCGTGACTTCGCGGGCGACCAGGCGGTAGCCCGCCTCGTTCCAGGCAAACAGGCCGAAGTCCACCCAGTCGGCCTTGTCGCCGCTGCGCGCGTGCGCGAGCTTCACGAGTTGCACCTTCATGATTGCAACACCTCCACCTGCACCGCGGCCTCGACCGCCTGCCGGTCCAGCAACGCGGGCCAGATGCCCAGCAGTTCACTGCTGTTGTTCGGGCCGTGAAAGCCGCAGCTGTAGGCCGGCCCGCTCAGCGCCATCCACGGAAACAGCCGGCCGAAACCATCGGCCACCGCCTTGTCCTGCGTGCGCACCGCCATGCGGACCCAGACCTCGTTGAGTTCGGCCAGCGCCTCGGGCGCGGGCAGGGGCGCCAACGGGCCGTGCGCCGAATTAAGCCCCGGAAACTCGACGAAGAGTTCGTCATGCGGCATGCGCCTGTCGGCCAGCTGGGCCCTCACCATGGCAACCGCCGCCTGCGCCTTGTCCCAGGCATCGGGCCAGCTGAAACCCCAGGTGACCTCGGCCTTGTAGCCGTCGCGAAAGCCGCCCACAAGCTTGAGCTGCGCCGGCCGCGGATGGCCGCGCGCGCCCGTCATGCGCACCTGGTCGTGGCCCAGGTCTTCGAGATTCACTTCCGACAGGTCCAGCACCACGTCGGGCGAGATATAGCGTGTGGGATCGTGCACCTCGTAGAGCAGTTGCTGGCGCACGGTGTCGAAGTTGATGCGCCCGCCGGTACCCGGCGCCTTGGCGATCAGCGCAGCGCCGTCTTCGCCGACTTCGGCAATCGGATAGCCGATATGGGCCAGGTCGGGAATCGCCTTCCAGGCCCCCTGGCTGCCGAAGTTGCCGCCGCTGCCCTGGCCTGAACATTCGAGCAAGTGCCCGACCGCCAGGCCCTGGGCCAACCGGTCCAGCTCGGACTGCGTGGTGGCGTCTTCGAGCTTCCAGCCGAACTCGTGCACCAGCGGCGCGAGGAATAGCGCCGCGTCGGCCACGCGCCCGGTGATGACGATGTCGGCGCCCTGCTGCAGCGCCGACACGATGGGCCGCGCGCCCAGGTAGGCATTGGCGAACACCATGCGTTCCTGCACGCTCTCAAAGGGCTGGGCGTTGAACAGATGCGGCGGCGCCAGCGCCGCTAGTTGCGGCAGCACGTCATCACCGCTGACCACCGCGATGCGCGCCTTCCAGCCCTTGGCCGCGAACGCCGCGCGCAAAGCAGCCGCAGCGCCCGCGGGGTTGAGCCCTCCGGCATTGCAGATGAACTTGACGCCGCGCGCCTGCATCAGCGGCCAGAGCTTCATCAGCATGGGCACCACGTCGCGCGCATAACCCAGCGATGCATCGCGCTGCCGGTCTTTTTGCAGGATGGCCAGCGTCAGCTCCGCGAGATGGTCGCTCGCGATGTAGTGCACGCCGCCGCGCTCAATGCTCGCGGCCACCGGCTCCCACGCGTCGCCATAAAAACCCAGGCCCGCGCCGATTCGAACATTTCCCATGTAAGGGATTACGCTTGATCGCCAAGGCGACACGTATTCGGAACAACCCCTAGCGACAGACCTTTAGGCGACAGCTATAACCAAGTCTCATCAAAGGGGAGACGCGATTTGCAATTCCTGCAGCTGCTCATCAGCGGTATCGCCCAAGGCTGCATCTACGGCTTGATCGCGCTGGGTTTTGTCCTGATCTACAAGGCCACCGAGACGGTCAGTTTTGCGCAGGGCGAGCTGATGATGCTGGGCGCCTTCGCCGGCCTGGCCTGCATGACGCTGCTGGGTTTTCCCTTCTGGCTGGCCGTGCTCAGCGCGATTGCCGGCATGGCGCTGTTCGGCATGCTGCTGGAGCGCCTCGTGATACGCCCCATCCTCGGCCAGCCCGCTTTTTCCATCGTCATGCTGACCATAGGCGTGGGCTACACGGCGCGCGGCCTCATCACCATGATTCCCGGCATAGGCACCGAAACTTACGTGCTGCCGGTGCCCTATAAAGACCAGATCTGGACCGCCGGCACGCTGGTCATCAACGTCGAGCAGGTCGCCATCATCGCCAGCACGGCAGTGCTGTGCCTGGCGCTGTTCGCGCTCTTCAGGTACAGCAAGCTGGGCATCGCCATGCAGGCCTCCTCGCAAAACCAGCTGGCCGCCTATTACATGGGCATTCCGGTCAAGCGGCTCAATGGCCTGGTCTGGGGCCTGGCCTCCGCCGTGGCGGCGATTGCCGGCCTGCTGCTGGCACCCATCACCTTTGTGCACGCCAACATGGGTTTCATCGGCCTCAAGGCCTTCCCGGCCGCGGTGGTCGGCGGCTTCGGCAGCCTGCCGGGCGCCATCGTCGGCGGCCTGGTCATAGGCCTGGTCGAATCGCTCTCGGGCTTTTACCTGCCCGACGGCTTCAAAGACATCGCCGCCTATGTGGTGGTGCTCATCATGCTGATGGTCAAGCCCAGCGGCCTGTTCGGCGAAAAGCTGCGCAAAAAGGTTTAACCAATTCATGCGCTTTATCTTCAAGACTGATTACGGCCAGGACCTCAAACTCGCCAAACACCCAGGCCATGTGTTCTGGTACGGCACGCTCATGCTCCTGCTGCTGGCCGCGCCCTGGCTGGTCGCCGAATACTGGCTCGCGCAGCTGACCTTTGTGATGATTTACGCGATTGCCGGCCTGGGCCTGATGCTGCTGGCGGGTTTCACCGGCCTGTTCTCGCTGGGCCATGCGGCCTTCCTAGGCGTGGGCGCCTACACCCAGGCCGTGCTGACGAACGCGGGGCTGCCCTTCCCCATCGCGCTGGCCTGCGCCGCCGGGCTCTCGGCCGCGGTGGGCCTGGTCGTGGGCCTGCCGGCGCTGCGCGTCAAAGGCATCTACCTGGGCATGGCCACGCTGTCCTTCGGCTTCATTGTTGAAGAGGTGTTCGCGCGCTGGGAAAGTGTGACCGGCGGCAATGCCGGCATCCACATCAAGGTGCCCGATATGTTCGGCTGGAAGCTTTCCAGCAGCGAGTCCTTCTATTTCCTCTGCCTCGTCATCACCGTGGCGTCCACGCTGGCCATCCTCAACCTGTTGCGCTCGCCCACGGGCCGGGCCTTTGTGGCGATACGCGATTCCGAGATTTCGGCGCAGAGCATGGGCATACACCTGGCGCGCTACAAGACGCTGTCCTTCGCGCTGTCGGCAGCACTGGCCGGCGTTGCCGGCGCGCTGTATGCGCACAAGCTGCAGTTCATCTCGCCCGACCAGTTCAACATCCTGCAGTCCATAGACCTGCTGCTGATGATCGTCATCGGCGGCGTGGGTTCGGTGCACGGCGCCTTCCTGGGCGCCATCTTCCTGATATCGATGCCGCAGGTGATCGCCCTCAGCAAGGACCACCTGCCCGCCGCCATAGGCCAGGCGCCCGGCCTGCAGGCGGCCGTGTACGGCATCGTGCTGATTGCCTTCGTGCTGTTCGAGCCGATGGGACTCTACGGTCGCTGGCTCAAGGTCCGCACCTACTTCCAGCTCTTTCCCTTCTACCGCAAAGGACTGTTCAAGCGGCAGAAATCCTTCCAGAAGTCGGACAGACTGAAATGAGCACGACACTTCTTTCAGCCAAAGACCTCAGCGTGCGCTTCGGCGGCGTGCTGGCCGTCAACAAGGTGAGCTTTGACGTGAAAGAGGGCGAGGTCTTCACGCTGATAGGCCCCAACGGCGCGGGCAAGACCACCGTGTTCAACCTGATCAGCCGCATCTACACGCCGACCAGCGGCGAGATCGAATACCGCGGCGAAAAGCTCACGGCCCAGCCGCCGCACAGGATCGCCGCGCTGGGCATCGCGCGCACCTTCCAGAACATCGAGCTGTTCGAGCACGCCACCGTGTTGCACAACCTGCTGATAGGCCGGCACACACATAGGCAGACCGGCCTGCTGCACGACCTCTTTTTCACCGCCAGGGCGCGCGACGCCGAACTCCAGGCGCGCGAGAAGGCCGAACAGGTGATCGACTTCCTCGACCTGCAGCACCATCGCGACTCCATGGTGGCGGGCCTGCCTTACGGCGTGCGCAAGGTGGTGGAACTGGCGCGCGCGCTGTGCACCGAACCGCGGCTGCTGCTGCTCGACGAGCCATCTTCCGGCCTCAACGTGGAGGAAACCGGCGACATGGCCTTCTGGATACAGGACATCCAGCACGAGCTGGGCATCACCGTGCTGATGGTCGAACACGACATGTCCCTGGTCTCGCGCGTCTCCGACCGCGTGCTGGCGATGAACCAGGGCGAGGTGCTGGCCGTGGGCACACCGCGCGAGGTGCAGAACGACCCGGGTGTGATCGAGGCTTACCTGGGTTCGGTCGACGAAGTTTCATCGCTCAGGAGGTCAGCATGAGCGCGGTACCGCCGCCTGTCAGCGACCAGCCCGTCCTCAAGCTGCTCAACGTCGAGAGCGCCTACGGCCCGATCAAGGCCATACGCGGCGTGAGCCTGCAGGTACGGCGCAGCGAGATCGCCACCGTGCTGGGCTCCAACGGTGCCGGCAAGTCCACCATCCTCAAGACCATCTCGGGCATCCTGGACCCGCGCAAGGGCTCCATCGACTTCAAGGGCCAGGACATCACGGCGCAGGACCCGGCTTTCATCGTGCAGCAGGGCCTGAGCCATGTACCCGAGGGCCGCGAGGTGTTCCCGCTGCTCAGCGTGCGTGACAACCTGCTGATGGGCGCCTACACCCGCAAGGACCGCGACGGCGTGGCGCTGGACATGGAAGCGGTCTACGGCTACTTTCCGATCCTGAAGGAGCGCGCACTGCAGGATGCCGGCCTGCTCTCGGGCGGCCAGCAGCAGATGCTGGCGATCTCGCGCGCGCTGATGGCCTCGCCCGACCTGATCCTGCTCGACGAGCCCAGCCTGGGCCTGTCGCCCAAGCTCACCAAGGAAATTTTTGAGATCGTGGTGCGCATCAACCGCGAGCGCGGCACCACCATCCTGCTGGTCGAGCAAAACGCCAACATGGCGCTCAACGCGTCGGACTACGGTTACGTGCTCGAAAACGGCCGCATCGTGATGGAAGACACCTGTGCCCGCCTGCGCGAGAAGGACGACATCAAGGAGTTCTACCTCGGCATGAAGGAAGACGGCGTGCGCGGTGAGCGGCGCTGGAAAAAGAAAAAGACCTGGAGATAGAAATGAGCAATCTCTGGGACCTCAGCCACATCAAGCCCGAACATGCCATCGTCATGCCGGGCGACACGATTCCCGCCGTGTTCTGGAACGCGGTGGCGCAGCGCGGCAACAAGACCTGGATGCGGCAGAAAAAGCTGGGCATCTGGCGCAGCTGGAGCTGGACCCAGACCGGCGATGCGGTGCGCGAGATCGCGGCCGGGCTGCTGAGCCTGGGTTTTGCGCGCGGCGAATGCGCCTCCATCCTCTCCAACACCATCGTTGACTGGGTGCTGGCCGACATCGCCGTGCTGAGCTGCGGCGGCGTCTGCAACGGCATCTATCCGACCGATGCCGCCTCGCAGGTGCACTACCTCTGTGAGGACTCGCGCACCACGCTGCTCTTCGTCGAGGACGACGAGCAGCTCGACAAGGCGCTGGAAGTCCGGCCGCAACTGCCGTTGCTGCGCCAGGTGATCGTGTTCGACATGGAAGGCCTGCGCGAGCTGGACGACCCGGGGGTGATGAGCCTGGACGCGCTTCGCGCGCTGGGCCGCGCTTACCTGGCGGACCATCCCGATGCGGTCAAGGAACGCGCCGCCGCGTGCCGGCCCGAAGACCTCGCCATCCTGGTCTACACCTCGGGCACCACCGGCAAACCCAAGGGCGCCATGCACAGCCAGCACGGCCTGGTGTTCACCGCGCGCGGCTACAACACGCTGGTGGCACAGGATGAAAACGACGAACGCATGTGCTTTTTGCCGCTGTGCCATATCGCCGAGCGCATGGGCGGCGAGTATTTTTCGCTGTACGCCGGCGCCAAACTCAACTTCGTCGAAAACCCCGAGACCATTCCCGAGAACGTGCGCGAGATCGCGCCCACCGTGTTCACCGCCGTGCCGCGCGTGTGGGAAAAGTTCTATTCCGGCGTGATGATCGCGCTCAAGGAAGCCAGCTGGCTGCAGCAGGCGGCCTACGCCTGGAGCATAGGCGTGGGCATGCGCATCGCCGACACCGTGCTGGCGGGCCGGCCCGTCGGCACCGCGCTCAGGCTCCAGTTCACGCTGGCGCGCTGGCTGGCGCTCAACAACACGCGCAAGCTCATCGGCATACACCGCGCGCGCTTTTGCGTCACGGGCGCGGCGCCGATTTCGCCTGACCTGGTCAAGTGGTACATGGCGCTGGGCGTTCCCATGCTGGAGGTCTGGGGCATGACGGAGACCTGCGGCGCCGCCAGCGGCGTGCCGGCCAGCCGCATGAAGCCCGGCTCCATAGGCCCGGCGGCCGGCTACAACGAAATGCGACTGGACCCGGCCACCGGCGAAATCCTGGTGCGGGGTCCCAACGTCTTCATGGGCTACCTGAACCAGCCCGAAAAGACCGCCGAAACCATAGATACGGAGGGCTGGCTGCACACCGGTGACGTGGGCGTGGTGGACGAGGAGGGCTATTTCAGGATCACCGACCGGATGAAGGACATCATCATCACGGCCGGCGGCAAGAACGTCACGCCCAGCGAGCTCGAGAACGAGCTCAAGTTCTCGCCCTACGTCACCGACGCGGTGGTCATAGGCGACAAGCGGCCCTACCTCACCTGCATCATCATGATCGACCAGGAAAACGTCGAGAAATTCGCCCAGGATGCGGACATACCCTTCAGTAATTACGCCAGCTTGACGCGGGCGGCCGAAGTGCAAGAATTGATCCAGTCGGAAATCGACCGGGTCAACAAAAAATTTGCGCGGGTCGAGCAGATCAAGAAATTTTTCCTGCTCGACACGCAGCTCACGGCGGAGGACGAAGAACTCACGCCGACCATGAAGCTCAAGCGCAAGCTCGTAGAACAAAAATATGCCCCGCACATCGAGGCCATGTACTAGGGCCCATTCAGGAGTAAGTTGTGCGTTTGGACCACAGATTCGGGATGAGATGCAAGGCGCAAGGCGTGCCGTGTAGCCCAGCTACACAAGCGATTTGCAACGCCGCAGATCGCCCGAAGCTGGCAGGCAAAACGTGCAAATTATTCCTGAATAAGCCCTAAGCACCGCGAACGAGTGAACAAGAACCATGAACCTTTAAGGAGACAAACCATGAAACTGACATCAAGCACCGCCCTTTCCGCGCTGGCCTGTGCCGCCGCCCTGTCGGCCGCGCCTGCGTGGGCGCAAAGCCAGGGCGTCAGCAAAACCGAAATCACGCTGGGCTCCATCCAGGACCTGTCGGGGCCGCTGGCGGGCTTCGGCAAGCAGATACGCAATGGCATGACCCTGCGCGTGGATGAACTCAATGAGCAAGGCGGCATCAACGGCCGCAAGATCAAGCTCATCGTCGAAGACTCGGGCTACGACCCCAAGAAAGCGGTGCTGGCGGCGCAAAAACTGGTGAACCAGGACAAGATCTTCGCCATGGTGGGCCACCTGGGCACGGCGCAGAACCTGGCCGCCATGCCGGTGCAGTTCGAGAAAAACGTCATCAACTTCTTCCCGGTGACGGCCGCCCGCGAGATGTACGAGCCCTTCCACAAGCTCAAGTATTCCTTCGCCGCCACCTACTACGACCAGATGAAGGCCGCCGTGCCCAAACTGGTCAAGGAAAAGAACGCCAAGAAGGTCTGCTCCATGTACCAGGACGACGAGTTCGGCCTGGAAGTGCAGCGCGGCGCCGACGACGGCCTCAAGGCCATTGGCATGACCATGGTCGAGAAAACCTCCTTCAAGCGCGGCGCCACCGACTTCTCGTCGCAGGTCGCCAAGCTCAAGGCCTCCGAATGCGACCTGGTGGTGCTGGGCACCATCATCCGTGAAACCATAGGCGGCATAGGCACGGCGCGCAAGCTGGGCTACAACCCGGTCTTCCTGGGCTCCAGCGCGGCCTACACCGACCTGATCCACAAGCTGGGCGGCAAGGCCATGGACGGCCTCTACGCGACCATGACGGTGCAAAACCCCTACCTGGACGAGGCCTCGCAACCCATCCGCTTCTGGGCCAACAAGTACAAGACCGCCTTCAACGAAGACCCGACCGTGTTCTCGGTCTACGGCTACACGGTGGTCGACGCCTTTATCCGCGCCTCGCAGAAGGCCGGCGCCAACCTGTCGACCGACAGCTTCATCAAGGCCATGGACACCATGGTGATCCCGGCCGACATCTTCGGCAGCTCCGAAGCGAAGTTCGGCCCGCAAAAACGCCTGGGCAACAACCAGTCGCGCCTGTCGCTGCTGCAGGATGCGCGCTGGAAAGTGGTGTCGGACTACATCACGCACTAAGCGCCGTTCCTCAGCCCTCGAAAACCGCCTCAGGGCGGTTTTTTCATGGGCTTGTCGCGAAGCGAGCATGTCGCGCACAATGCCGCATGCCCGCCTCACCCGACACCCTCGCCACGCTCCACTGCAAAACCACGAAGAGCTGGGCTACCTGGCTGAAAAAACACCATGCGGGCAGCGCCGGCATCTGGCTGAAGATCGCCAAGAAGGATTCCGGCATCGCCTCCACCACCCATGCCGAGGCGCTGGAAGAAGCCCTCTGCCAGGGCTGGATAGACGGCCAGCGCAACGCACTGGACGCGCAGTTCTTTCTGCAGAAGTTCACGCCGCGCCGCGCACGCAGCACCTGGTCCAAGATCAATTGCGACAAAGCCATGGCGCTGATCGCGTCGGGCCGGATGCAGCCCGCGGGCCTGGCCGAGGTCGAGCGCGCCAAAGCCGACGGCCGCTGGGACGCCGCCTACGATGGGCAAAGCAAGATCACCGTGCCCGACGACCTGGCCGCCCTGCTGGCCAAAAAACCCAAGGCCAGGGCCTTTTTTGAATCTCTCGATTCACGCAACCGCTTCGCCATCCTGTTCAGGCTTCAGACCGCCAAGAAAGCCGAGACACGCGAACGCCGGCTCGCGCTGTTTTTCGGCATGCTGCAGCGCGGGGAAAAAATCCATCCCTGAAGGCAGGCAGGGCTTCTGCTGACGCCGCGAGGTGTAAACGGTACATTGGACAGGACACCCATCCACAAACCAAACACGTGAAAAGGAGTCCGCATGGCGTCCAGCTGGTGGCAGCAGATCGGCGAAACCATCGCCTCGGAGTTCTCGGATTTGCCCGATGCCGAACAGGCCACTCGCGTCATGCTGCGCCTGGTGCTGGCGGCCTTGCTGGGCGGCCTGCTGGGCATGGAACGCGAACAAAAGGGCAAGGCCGCCGGTGTGCGCACCCACATGCTGGTGGCCATGGGCGCCGCGATGTTTGTGCTGGTGTCGGCGCAAACCGGCATGCTGAGCGCCGACCTGAGCCGTGTGATTCAAGGCATCATCGCCGGTGTTGGCTTCCTGGGCGCGGGCGCCATCCTCAAAGGCCACATCAAGGGCCACAGCGACGACGAAGAACAGGTCAAAGGCCTGACGACAGCCGCCGGCATCTGGCTGACCGCGGCCATAGGCGTGGCGGCCGGCATGGGACGCGAAGCGACGGCGGTCCTTAGCACCTTGCTGGCGCTGGGAATCCTGGCGGTGGTGCCGAGGCTGGTGCGGCTGATGGAAAAACCCGAGCCGCTGCTCAAGCCCGATGAAGGCACCCACACGGACAAGCCATAGGCCGGGCCTGCTTAGTCCTTGGTGCGCTGCGAAACGAACTCCCCTTCGTAACCCTTGGCCAGCGAGAGTTTCTCGGCCTCGCTGAGCACCTTGCCCGCGAGCTGGAAAATTCCCTGCTCTTCGTCTTCAAGGTGGTGATGGATCTTGTGGTGCAGCTCTTTCGCCGTGGCCAGCCAGCCCGGCGAACTGAAGTCGGTGCCCGCCAGCGTCTCCACCAGCTTGTCCATCTGGTGGTGCTCCGCGATGCCGTGCCGCGAAGGCTCCTGCGTCATGTCGTGGGCGATCAGCGGGACATAAAAAAATCGCTCCTCAGCCGCCGCGTGCGCCGCCAGCTCACGCCGGAGCTCCTTGAAAAGGGAATCGCGGTCCGGGCTGTCGCCTTGTGTCTTGATCAGGTGGTCGGCCAGGGCGCGCTGGGTGTCGTGGCTGGTTCGCAGTGCTTCAAAGATATTCATCCGGAAAGTATGCGGACAGCGCCCGCCGGCGCGTGTAGGCCAAGACCGGATTCCGCGGAGGGCCTCCGCCGCTATCTAATTGATAGCGCCCAACCCGCATTCCGCTTTAACTGCGGCACCGAAATGGCTTGCGAAGCATTTCACCGGCGGCAAGGCGCGGCAAAAGCGCTAAATTAGGGCCTATGAACAAAATCCTGCTCCTGGGCGGCACCGGCTTTGTCGGGCGCCATGTCTGTGAAAAACTCGCGCAACGCCAGTGCCGCGTCACCGTCGTCACGCGGCGGCAAAGCAACGCACGCCACCTGCAGATGCTGCCGCTGGTCGATGTGATAGAAGCCGACGCCCACGACAGCAGTTCGCTGGCACCGCTGCTGGCCGGCCACGACGCCGTCGTCAACCTGGTCGCTATCCTGAACGGCTCGCAAGCCGCGTTCGACAAGGCGCATGTGCAGTTGCCGCTGGAACTGGCCCGCGCCTGCGAAGCCAGCGGGCTGCGGCGCATCGTCCACATCAGCGCGCTGGGCGCTTCGCCCGGCTCGCCGTCCATGTACCAGCGCAGCAAGGCGCGCGGCGAGGCCGTGATGCTGAGCACCGGGCTGGACGTGACCGTGCTGCGGCCCAGCGTGATCTTCGGCACCGAGGACAAATTCCTCAACACCTTCGCGCGGCTGCAGCGGCTGTTCCCGGTGATTCCGCTGGCCGCCGCCGATGCGCGCTTGCAGCCCGTGTGGGTGGAGGACGTGGCGCAGGCCATCGTGCACTGCCTGCAGGATGCCGACACCGTGGGACAGATTTACGAAGCCTGCGGCCCCGACGTGTTCACGCTGCGGCAGCTCATGGGACTGGCGGGCCGCTACGCCGGCGTGAACGGCGGCAAGGGCCGGCCGGTGGTCGCGCTGCCCGCCGCGCTGGGCCGCCTGCAGGCACGCCTCATGGAACTGGCCCCCGGCGAGCCCATGCTCAGCCGCGACAACCTTGACGCCATGGCCAGCGACAACGTCGCCACCGGCAAGCTGCCCGGCCTTCAGGCGCTGGGCATACAGCCGGCATCGCTGGAAGCCATCGGGCCTTCCTACCTGGGCGAGCAAGGCCTGCGCAGCGGGCTCACGGCCAAGCGCAAGACGGCGGGAAGGTTCTGAGCCTCATGGTGGAGCAGGCCCCACGCGGTTGAAGGGTTCTGCAAGCCCAACCAGCGGGGGCCGCGGAACCGGCTCTGCCGGGCCGCAGGCGCCGCCCCCTCGAGGGGGGAACAGGCTACACGCAGTGAGCCTGGACGGGGGTGGGGTTGTACAGCATCAATTTTGCGGTTTTTTTGCATCAATGGCGCGCGGGCGGGGTTGTAGCATCGCAAGTCGTTTCATTTTGACCTTCATCACCAGCGGACGGGGATCCCATGCTCAAGCTCTACATCGGCAACAAAAACTACTCTTCCTGGTCCATGCGCCCCTGGGTGCTGCTCAAGCAGGCCGGAATTCCCTTTGAAGAAATCAAGCTGCGCTTCGACTCCTTCGACGCCAATTCAAGCTTCAAGGAAAAAATCGGCGGCGTGAACCCGACCGGCCGGGTGCCGGCGCTGGACGACGGAGGTTTTGTTGTGTGGGACACGCTGGCCATCGCCGAATACCTGGCCGAACGTTTTCCCGAGAAAAAGCTCTGGCCGCAAGACGTGAAGGCGCGCGCCCGGGCGCGTAGCGTCTGCGCTGAAATGCACAGCGGCTTCGGCGCGCTGCGCTCAGCCTGCCCCATGAACATCGAGGCCGACCTGTCGGACATGGGCCAGCTGATCTGGCGCGACAAGTCGGCCGTGCGCGACGACGTGCAGCGCATCGTCGAGATGTGGACCGAGCTGCTGGAGCAGCACAAGGGGCCTCGCACCGCCGGGCCGCCCCAAGGTGCGAGCGCCCCCTCGGGGGGCAGGGAGACGGAGTCGACCGTGGGGGCTCAGTTTTTGTTCGGCGAGTTCAGCATCGCCGACGCATTCTTTGCACCCGTCTGCATGCGCCTGAGCCGCTATGCCCTGCCCGTGCCGCCGGTCATCAGCGCCTACATGCAGCGTGTGGCCGCCTTGCCCGGCGTGAAGGCCTGGATAGACGATGCGCTCGCTGAAAACGATTTCCGCGAGTTCGAAGAACCCTACCGCGTCAAGCGCTGAACAGGAGGCCGCATGGTCACAATTTATCTGCGCTATGTGCTCAACACCGCCAAGCTCAAGGAGTTCGAGCACTACGGAAAGCTTTGGATTCCGCTGGTCGAAAAATTCGGCGGCAAGCACCACGGCTATTTCATGCCCAGCGAAGGCGCCAACAACATCGCGCTGGCCCTGTTCACCTTCGACAGCCTGGCGGCCTACGAGAGCTACCGCCAGCGTTCGTTTTCGGACCAGGATTGCCTGGCGGCTTTCAAATACGCTGAAACCACGGGCTGCATCATCAGCTACGAGCGCAGCTTCTTCCGGCCGGTGTTCTCCTGACTACCGGGTTCCGGCGGGGGAGCTGGATGCTTTCATAAAGTCGATTACCGGGATGCAGGGCAAGGCGTACGGCGCGCAGGACACCGGAATGCACTTCGGTGCATGAGGATTCCGAGCACCGTACAACGCCGCCATGCGCCCGGCAATCGGGTTTAGGGAAGTATCCTAAACTGGGCTCATGGAAATATTCATGGTCGGTGGCGCGGTGCGCGATACCTTGCTCGGCTTGCCGGTGCAGGATCACGACTGGGTGGTCGTGGGCGCCACGCCCGAAGAACTGGCGGCCCAGGGCTACCTGCCCGTGGGCAAGGACTTCCCCGTCTTCCTGCATCCCGACACCCGCGAAGAGTACGCGCTGGCCCGCACCGAGCGCAAGACCGCGCGCGGCTACCGCGGTTTTGCGGTGCATGCCGAACCCGACGTGACGCTGGAGCAGGACCTGGCGCGGCGCGACCTGACCATCAATGCCATCGCGGCGCCCGCCCGCGGCGGAGGCGGAGAACCCGGCAAGTTCGAGCCCGATTTCTCCGCGCTGATAGACCCCTTCGACGGCCGGAAAGACCTGCGGGACAAGGTTCTCCGCCACGTGACCGGTGCTTTCCGCGAAGACCCGGTGCGCATCTTGCGGCTGGCCCGCTTTGCCGCCCGCTTTCCCGATTTTTCGGTGGCGCCCGAGACCCTGGCGCTGATGCGGGACATGGTGGCCGACGGCGAAGCCGATGCGCTGGTGCCCGAACGCGTGTGGCAGGAACTGGCGCGCGGGCTCATGGAAGACAAACCCTCCCGCATGTTCGAGGTGCTGCGGGACAGCGGCGCGCTGGACAAACTGCTGCCCGAGGTGGCGCGCCTCTGGGGCGTGCCCCAGCCCGCCAGCCACCACCCCGAGGTCGACACCGGCATTCACCTGATGATGGTGCTGGACATGTCGGCGCAGCTCAAGGCGCCCCTGGCAGCGCGCTTTGCCTGCCTCTGCCACGACCTCGGCAAGGGCACCACGCCGGCCGACGTCCTGCCGCGCCACATCGGCCATGAAGATCGCAGCGCCGAACTCCTGAAAGACGTATGCGAACGCCTGCGCGTGCCGGTGGACTGCCGCGAAACCGCCGACGTGGTGGCGCGCGAGCACGGCAACGTCCACCGCAGCGAAGGCCTGAACGCCGCATCCGTCGTGCGCCTGCTGGAGCGCTGCGACGCCTTTCGCAAGCCCCGGCGCTTCGCCGACATCCTGCTGGCCTGCGAATGCGACGCCCGCGGCCGCCTGGGCCTGCACGACTCACCCTACCCGCAGCGCACGCACCTGCTTGGAGCCCTGGCCGCGGCCCAGGCAGTGGAAACGCAGCCGCTGGCGCTGGCGGCGCAGGCGGAGGGACGTGACGGCAAGCAGGTGGGTGATGCCATCCGCAAGGCGCGCATCAAAGCGGTGCAGGACAAGCTTCCCGCCACCACGACAGTGCCGCCACCACCCTCCAACACCTGAAAAAGCGAAACCGGCCTACAGCGACGCGGCTGGGGCCCTGCTAAGGTGAAGGGCGATGCATTTATCACCTTCCCCATCGTCGGCTTCGCCATCATCGCGCTTGCCGCTTCCCGGGCCCTTGCCGGCCATAGGCGCGCAGACCGCTCTCTTCCTGGACTTTGACGGAACCCTGGCCGACCTGGCGCCCGAGCCCGATGCGGTCCGGCTGGTGTCGGGCGTGATTCCGGCCCTGCTCAGGCTTTCAGGCCAGCTCGGCGGCGCGCTGGCGATTGTCTCGGGCCGCAGGCTGGCCGACCTGGACGGCTTTCTTTCGCCCTTGCAACTCCCCCTGGCCACCGAGCACGGCGCGCAGCGACGCGACGCGCACGGCCGCCTCGTCAGCCTGGCCGAGCCGGACCTGGCCGAGCTCGCGCGCCGCGCCACCGAGTTCGCGGCCCACCATGACGGGTTGCGTGTTGAGATCAAGCAAGCGGCCGTTGCACTGCATTACCGGCATGCGCCTGAACTCGAATCGCTGTGCCTGCAGCTCATGCAGGAGGCCGCGGACCGCACGCCCGGGGTCGAGTTGCTGCGCGGCAAATGTGTTTTTGAAGTCAAACCCGCGAACGTCAGCAAGGGCCTTGCGATCAGGGCCTTTATGGGCGAAGCACCGTTTGCCGGCCGCCTTCCGCTGTTCGCCGGCGACGACACCACCGACGAAGCCGGCTTCGCCGCCGTCCAGGCCATGGGCGGCGAAGGCATCAAGGTCGGCGAAGGCGCCACCGTCGCGCGCCACCGCTGCGCATCGCCCGACGTGCTGCGCGAGTGGCTGCATGCGGCCTTCGACGGCAGGTCGCGGGAGGCCAACGACACGCCGGCCGCCGCGCCAGAAAGCCGTCCATGAGCGTCGCCGCCGATTCCCTGCACTTTGAGCCGCCTGCCAAGCCGTCCCTGGCCATGGGCGTCATCGGCAACTGCGGCTTCAGTGCCCTGGTTGACGCGCGCGGCCGCATCGTCTGGTGCTGCCTGCCGCGCTTTGACAGCGACCCGGTGTTCAACGCCCTGCTCGAGCCGCAGCCCGCGCCGGACGATGCGACCAGCCCCGGCGCCCAGGACTCGCAGTCCAGCGCCTTCGCCATCGAGATTGAGGACTTCGCCGAAGCCAGGCAATGGTACGAACCCAATACCGCCGTGCTGCGCACCCAGCTGTTCGACAAGCACGGCCAGGGCATAGAGATCACCGACTTCGCGCCGCGTTTTTTCAGCCGGTCGCGCTTTTTCAGGCCCATGACGCTGGTGCGCCGCGTGAAGCCCATCAACGGTGCGCCGCGCATACGCGTGGCGCTGGACATTCGTTTCGACTGGGGCCGGCGCAAGCCCCTGATCACCCAGGGCAGCAACCACCTGCGTTATGTGGGCGACGAGCTCACGCTGCGCCTGAACACCGACGTGTCGATTTCGCACCTGCTGTCAAAGCAGCCTTTTGTGCTGACGCGCGAGCACAATTTTTTGCTCGGCGCCGACGAATCGCTTCCCGAAGGCATCGCCGACACGGCGCGCCTGTTTGAGCAGGAAACCATTTCCTACTGGAGGAAGTGGAGCCAGCGCCTGCACATTCCGCTGGAGTGGCAGGAGGCCGTGATACGCGCGGCCATCACGCTCAAGCTCTCGCTGTTTGAAGATACCGGCGCCATCGTCGCAGCTATGACCACCAGCATTCCGGAAGCGCCCGGCAGCCAGCGCAACTGGGACTACCGCTATTGCTGGCTGCGCGACGCCTTTTTTGTGGTGCGCGCGCTCAACAGCCTCTCCGAAGTCGGCACCATGGAGGACTACCTGCGCTGGCTCAGCAATGTGGTGGTGCAATCCAAGGGCGGGCACATCCAGCCGCTCTACGGCATAGGCCTGGAGCGCGAACTTCCCGAATCCATCATGGTGCACCTGGGCGGCTACCGCGGCATGGGCCCGGTGCGCGTCGGCAACCAGGCCCAGGAACATTTCCAGCACGATGTCTACGGCAACGTGATACTGGGCGCGGCCCAGTCCTTTCACGACCACCGGCTGTTGCACCGCGCGGGCATTGCCGAATTCAAGCGGCTTGAAGACGTCGGCGAGCAGGCCGTGCACAACTACGACAAACCCGACGCCGGCATGTGGGAGCTGCGCACGCGCGCGCGCATCCACACCTCCTCGGCCCTGATGTGCTGGGCCGCCTGCGACCGGCTGGCCAAGATAGCGGTGACACTCAAATTACAGGACAGGGCCGGCTACTGGCGAAACCACGCTGCGGTGATGCAGGAACGCATTCTGCGCGAGTCCTGGAGCGAAGAGCGCCAGTCTTTTGCCGAAAGCTTCGGCGGCGGCGACCTCGACGCCAGCGTGCTGCTGATGATTGAAGTGGGCTTTATCGACCCCAAAGACCCGCGCTTCATCGCGACGGTGGACGCGCTCGAAACCCATTTGTGCGACGGCCCCTATATGCGGCGCTACGAAGCGCCCGACGATTTCGGCAAACCCGAAACCGCCTTCAACATCTGCACCTTCTGGCGCATAGACGCGCTGGCCCGCATAGGCCGCAAGGAGCAGGCCCGCGAGATTTTCAACACCATGCTGGCCGCTCGCAACCACGTGGGCCTGCTGTCGGAAGACACGCATCCCGTGACCGGCGAGATGTGGGGGAATTTTCCGCAGACGTATTCGATGGTGGGGATCATTAACGCGGCAGTCCGCCTTTCCACGCCCTGGGAATCGCAAGTATGAGCCGGCTGGTGGTCGTCTCGAACCGCGTCGCGGACCCGCGCAAGGCCGCTGCGGGTGGCCTGGCCGTGGCGCTGGGCGATTCGCTCAATGCCACGGGCGGCCTGTGGTTCGGCTGGAGCGGCAATGTCATCGAAGGCGGGGCGGCCGGTGAAGGCGAGCTGCATGTGCAGCAGGCCGGCAACGTCAAGCTGGCGACGGTGGACCTGTCGGCCGAAGACCATGCGGGCTACTACCTGGGCTACAGCAACGGCGTGCTGTGGCCGGTGTTCCATTACCGGCTGGACCTGGCGCGTTTCGACACCGGTTTCATCGAAGCCTACCGCCGTGTGAACCGGCTGTTCGCGCACAAGCTGATGTCCCTGCTCCGGCCCGACGACATCATCTGGATCCACGACTACCACCTGATCCCCATGGCCGCCGAACTGCGCGCCATGGGCTGCAACAACCGTATCGGTTTTTTCCTGCACATCCCGCTGCCGCCGCAGCAGATACTGGCAGCCATTCCGCAGCATGAGTGGTTGATGCGCGCACTGTTCGCCTACGATCTGGTGGGCTTCCAGAGCGAGAACGACCTGCTGCATTTCTCGCGCTACGTGCAGGCCGAGGCCGGCGCCGTGGCGCTGGGCGGCAACCGCTTCAGGGCTTTTCACCGCACCGTGCGCGCCGGCGCCTTTCCCATCGGCATAGACGTAAACGAGTTCGCGGCGCTCACGCACGCGCAGGATGCGCGCGACATGTACGAGCGCATGAAAGAAGAGTATTCGCGCCGCAAGCTGCTGCTGGGCGTGGAGCGGCTCGACTATTCCAAGGGCCTGCCGCAGCGGCTGAAGACGTTTGAAACCCTGCTGAAAAAATACCCCGAAAACATCCGAAGCGCCACGCTCATCCAGATCGCCTCGCCCAGCCGGGAAGACATGGGCACCTACACCGACCTGCTGCAGGAACTCGAAAGCCTGTGCGGCGCAACCAACGGCAACTTCGGCGAACTCGACTGGATGCCGATACGCTACATCCACCGCAACGTGGCGCGCAAGCGCCTGCCCGGCCTGTACCGCGTGGCGCGCGTGGCGCTGGTCACGCCGCTGCGCGACGGCATGAACCTGGTGGCCAAGGAATTTATCGCCGCCCAGGATCCCGCCGACCCCGGGGTGCTCGTGCTGTCGCGCTTTGCGGGCGCGGCCGAGCAGCTGGAAGACGCGCTGCTGGTCAACCCCTACGACATCGACGGCACGGCCGACACCATACAGCGCGCGCTGCAGATGCCGCTGGAGGAGCGGCAGGCGCGGCATCAGAAATTACTCAAGAACATTCGTGAGCATGATGTGCATTGGTGGAGGAGGGAGTTTCTTAATGCCCTCGGGTACGAGGGACCTGCTTAGTTGAGGCCGGTCTTGCTCCGGCGGTGCGCTTGCTGCTGAGTCTTGCTGGCCGGGGTCGCCCGGCGGCGAGGCACTTTTCTTTGCTTCGCCAAAGAAAAGTACCCAAAAGAAAGGCGACCCGCAGTCTGGGTCCCTACGCTTCGCTACGGGCAACCTGCGGTGCTCGACTACGGCGGGGTCTCGCGCAAACTCGCTTCGCTCAAACAAGCGCGATCCCTGATCCGCCTACGTCTGCGCTCCTCGGCCCAGCCAGGACGG